>NZ_JBIINP010000097.1:0-15818 GCF_044337415.1 Luteitalea sp. | reverse complement strand
CGCGCCCTACCTGTTGGCGAGGGGCCACCGCGCTTTGGCTCTGGCCTTCGCATTCCCGGCATCGCGGCATCGCGGAATTGACTGCGCCGAGGGCCGGTGTCAGACAAGGCCGGCCCGAGGCGTCTCCTGTCTGACCGGCCCTGAGTCCTCCTGCTTCCAGGGGCCACCGACGCGGAGAGACAAACCCTGGACATCACGCTGTCGCAAGCGCTCGTAGAGATGGCCCCTCCTGATCGCACCCTGTCCCCGGAAGAGAACCAGCGGCGCGAACGCGCCATCGTGATGGTGTTCGCCGAGATGGAGCGCCTGGCACGGCGCACCATCGGCCCCGACCGCCGCGACGACTACGTCAGCAACCTGCTCTGCCGCCTCATCAAGAACCGCCCTGGTCCGCGGCGATATACCGCCGACGACGAAGGCGCCCGCGCGTACCTGGTGCGCGGCCTGCGAAACCAGGCCAGGGACGCCGAGCGACAGAAGGTGCGTGACGCCAGGTGGATCGCGACCCCGAAGGACCGCGACACCGGGAAGCCGCGCACTGCCCGTGACGAGGACTTCGTCGACCTCGAGACGCCCGACGACATCCTTCGCCAGGCCGAGCAGGATCGGCTCGAGGCCGAGGCGAAGCGCCAGCTCTTCGACGAGGCCATCCCCGTCATCGCGAAGGAACTCCAGAACCCGACGGGCTTCCTCGCCAACATCGCCGACCTCCGCGCCATCTTCGAAGACGATCTCAGCGTCCACGCCATCGTGATGCGCGAGGGCGGCACAGACGCGACGTACAAGACGGTGCGCAACCGCGTGTACCAGCGCCACAAGCGTACGCGCGCGTACCTCCTCGAGGTGCCGCGCAACAAGCCTCACGACGTGCCGCGGCTGACCGCATGGCTGTCGAAGGCTGGTCTGGCGCCAGAGCTGGCCGACGAAGTCCGCCGCCTCGCACACGAGGTGTTTGCCCCGCGCGTGGACCGCGCTGCGACGACCATGTCGCCGGAGCCTGTGTCATGAACCGCAAGCAACTGATCGAATCCCAGCTGCGCGCGCTGGGCATCACGCCGGAGATGCTGGGCCCCGTCGAGCACCTGCCGCTGCAGGCCACGCCGGACTACGGCGCACTCGTCGAGGTGCAGGATGAGTTCCACCTTGGCGCGACGCGCGCGCAGGCCCGCGACGTGCCATCGTTCGGGAAGGCGTTCAGGCAGGCCATGTCGTGGCTCAAGAAGGACGCCGTGAGCCAGGACGACACCGAGCCCACGACCATGTTGAGGAGGCACGCCTCGATGGCTCCGGCGCCGCCGGAGTCCGCCCTGCTGCCGGCACACAGCTCGGTGATGGACGCCCTCGGCCTGCGCATCGAGGTGGACCCGGCCGGACGCGACCTCCGCGTCATATCGCGGGAGGGCGGCGCGTTTCAGGTGCGACCGGACTTGCACGCCGTGGAGGCCCAGGTCGCGGACGCGGCGGGCATCGCACGCGTGACGCTGCAGCAGGACGGCCGCTTCCTGATCGAATCGGCTGCCGGCTCGCCGATGGTGGTGGGCTGGCGCGACTCCCGCAACCTGCTGCTGCGGCCCGTGTATCCATGGGCAGCCCCGCCGGTCGAGGAGTGGACCACGATGACGACCGACCGCTGGATGCAGGACCGACTCTCGCAGGGTGCGCGCGCCGACGCATGGACCCGCACCTCGCTGGCGGGCCAGCTGGCCCGCCTGTGTGAGCCCGAGTCGCGCGACGTGGCCGCGCTCATCGCGAGCGGGCGCCTGCAGGACCTCGTGAGCGAGGTGGAACTCGCGCCGCGGCGCTGGGCGCGGGCGCTGCCGCCCTCGGAGAAGGCCGCGCTCGAGCAGCAGGCCGTGCGACGCGCCGAGGCGCTGGGCGACGACCTGACGGACCTGTTCGACACGCTGTCGGCCGACATGGCGGAGGCCTCCGAGTCGTGGGCGCACCTGTGCCACCGGCGCGACGACATCGAGAGCGTGCGGCTGCTGCTGAAGGAGGCGGGCACGGGAGCGGCCCTCGACGCGGCGCTCGAGGCGCTCGACCGCACGGGACGCGCGGTGCGCATCAACCTCGAGGCCTCGCTGACCAGCGACGACGAGCGCCTGCGGCGCGTGGCGCTCGGGGATCCGTCGGCCTGGTGGGGCAGCACGGACTTCGAGGCGCACTACTTCTGATGCCACCGCTGCGTCCGCACATCGCCGAGACGGCGTTGGCGGCCGGCCCCTGGTGCTGGCCCCGCGAGGGGCCGCGTGCCGAGCGGTGGCAGGCGCGTCATGGCGCGCCGCCGCAGCTCGCGCCGGGGACCACCGCCGGCCTCACCGTGCACGACGACACGACGGTGCTGTGGTGCATCGCAGCCGGAGGGCAGCGCACGCACGGGTCCGACGGCGCCACGCTCGGCCCCAGGACGCGCGCCGCCTGGCGCGAGGCGGGCATCGCGCTACCACGCGCCGTGCCCGTGCTGTGGCGGAGCGTGCACGAAGGCACCGCGCAGTTGCCGCACGTCGCCTACCTCGCCTCCACCTCCCACGTCGCCAGCGTCCCCGACGTGCGCCGGCCGATCGACGGCCCGTCGTTCGGCCTCGCGTTCGCCCTGGCCCTGGCCTCGCGCGTGCTCGGGTGCGAGGTGCCGGGCGACGTGATCGCCACCGCCTCGATGGATGCCACGGGGCGCGTCGGGCGCGTCGGCGGGCTGGAGCAGAAGCTGCGGGGCCTGGCCAGGCTCGCGCCGTCCGTGCGACGGGTGCTCGTCTCGGCGGAGCAGGCCGACGACGCCCGGCGGCACGCCGCCGCGCACCTCGATGTCGTGGGCGTGGCACACGCGGCAGAGGCCATCGACCGCGTGTTCGGTCAGCGGCTGTCGGCACGGATCGTCGAGGCGGGCGAGGACACGGACCGCCGACAGGAGCTCACCGGCAGCTTCTTCAGGCTGGCGCTGATGGGCAGCGAGGCCCTCGTGGACTGGAGTCCGGTGCGACGCGGCGCGGCGCTGGCACTCGAGGCCTGGACCGACCTCGGCGACGACGCGCGGTACCGGCTGGCGTTTGCCGAGGCGGTGGCGGCGCGGCACGTCGACAACGGCGGACGTGTGGGCCTGCCGCCGCGGGGGTGGCTCGAGCGGCAGCCGCGGATGATCCGCGCGCAGGTGATCGCGCACCTCGTGCAGCAGTGTGCCGATGCCGGCACGCCCGAGGTGTCGGCAATCGAGCCGCTGGCGACGTCGTTGATCGACCATCCGCTCGAGGAGTCGTCGCAGGCCGACCTGCGGCTGCGTGGCGCACTCGCGCGCCTGCTGGCGGTGACGGGCCGGCCAGTCGAGGCGCTGGCGCTGCAGGAGCGGGTGGCGCGCGCCTTCTCGTCGATCTATGCCGACCAGGACGTGGCGTACCCGCTGGCGGAGTGGGCCAGGCTGGCCGGCGTGGTGGGCGATCGCCAGGCGCTCGCGCGAGCGGTAGATCTGCACGAGCGGTCGCGGAGCAGCGGCGGCTACCGGGGACTGGGCCCGCGCTACGTGGAGCTGGCGATCCTGAAGGCCGCGCGGCTGCTCGATCCCGATCACGCGTGGCCACGGGACCTCGCCGTGGCGATGGGTACCGACGCGACATTGCCCGACACGCTGCGTTGGTCGGCCTTGCGCTGGGCGGGCCGCGCCGGGCGCGCGCGGCTGGTGCGGGCCGCCGACGGAGGCAGTCGGGTGGCGGCGCGGCAGCTCGTGTTGTCGGACCTCGACGAGGCGTTGCGCGCCGGCGAGATGGGGACGGCCGAGTCGTGCGTGGAGGCGTTGGCGCGGTACGATCCCGGCCCGGTCCGGCACCTCAGACACACGGGTGCGACCGTTGCCGAGATCGCGCGGCAGTACCCGTACTGAACAACTCACACCGTTCGTTTGCGCGTCGTGAATCGTTGTACTCAAGGAGACGGCATGCGTCTCCCCAGGCACTCGTGACAGACATCCTCCTGAAGCGCATCGTCCAGCAAGGGCTCCAGAGTGAGCCCTTTTCGTATTACGTGATCGCCGCTTGTGACGGCGATCAGGTGCTCGCCTCCTACATCGACGACGGGATCGGGCCAGCGACGCCAGACGTCATCGCCGACGAGGTGGGCGCGCCGTTGCATCGCGCGTACATCAAGAGCGTAAAGGTGCGCGGGTTTCGCGGCATCGGTCCCGAGCGCGTGCTCGACCTGCACCCCGCCAACGGGCTGACGGTCATCACGGGACGGAACGGATCAGGCAAGAGCAGCTTTGCCGAAGCCATCGAGGTGATCCTCACGGGGCGCTGCCTGCGTGTGGCGGGCATGCAGAAGCGCTGGCGCGACGGCTGGCGCAACCTCGACGAGGCGAACGCCCCATGGATCGCGCTGGAGTTCAACATCGAGCAGGCAGGAACGGTCGTGCTCCAGCGCAAGTGGAACAGCGCCGAGGATCTCGACGATGGCGATGGCAAGCAGACGGTCGTCAAGACCGCCCGGGAGACGACCAGCATTGCCGGCACGCGGTGGCGTCGCGCCGCGTCCGACTATCGGCCCTTCCTGGCGTACAGCGAACTCGGGACGCTGATCACCGAGTCTCCCTCGCAACTGCACGACGCGCTGCTGGCGGGCCTGGGGCTCGCAGACATCGAGCAGGCACGCAAGCGGCTGGTCGCGGCCCGCAACCAGCGCAAGTCCCTGATCGCCGACGCGCGCAAGGAGGCCCGCTCCCTGCAGGCCACCGCGCAGGACACGGCGGCCCGGCACGACGACGACCGCCTGGCCCGTCTGTCCGCGTTGCTGGCCGTCGATTCCCCTGATCACGCAGCGCTCGAGCGCCTCGTGGACCTGTCGTCGGACGCGACCGACGCGCTGGCGCAGCTTCGTGACCTCGCCGCCCTGGCCTCGCTCGATCAGTCACGCCTCGCGGATGCCGTGAGGGCGCTGCGGGAGGCCGACGCCAACGACCGGGCCGCCTCTGCCGACAAGGCCGGCCAGGCCCGCCGCGTCACGCGGCTGCTTGAACAGAGCCTCGAGGTCGTCAGGACCGGCGACAGTGAGACGTGCCCGGTGTGCAAGTCCGAGGGCGTGATCACAGACGCCTGGCGCAGCGCCACGCAGAAGGAAATCGATCGCCTGAAGGGAGAGGCCGAACAGGCCGAGCAGGCACGCACGGCCCTGAAGGAGCGGACTCGCGAGGCCCGCCAGTGGATCACGCCACTGCCCCAGGCCGTCGATCGAGCGATCACGACGCCGATCGCCGGGCTCGATGTCGGGCCACTTGCCGACGCGTGGGCGGCATGGACAGCGGTCTCCGCCGACGCCAGCGGCAACGCGCTCGCCGACCACCTGGAATCGAAGGCACCGCCGTTGGCGACCGCTCTCGAGGCGGTACGCACGGCCGCTCGCACGTTGCACGAGCAGCGCCAGGATGTGTGGCGGCCGCTGGCGCAACAGGTGCTGGCCTGGCTACCGATGTCGCGCCGGGCCGCGCACGTGGCCGCAGCGCTCCCACACCTCGATCGCGCAGCCGAATGGCTCCGCGAGGCGGTCGACGTGCTCAGGGAAGAGCGCTTCGAGCCGATCGCGCAGCAAGCCGTACAGAACTGGGAACTGGTCCGACTGCACAGCAGCGTCAACCTCCGTGAGATCACGACGTCGGGGGCGGGCCCGACGCGCAGCGTGTCGCTCGATGTCGACATCGACGGGCACGAGGCGAACGCGCTGGGCGTGATGAGCCAGGGGGAACTCAACAGCCTGGCACTGAGCCTGTTCCTCCCGAGAGCCGCGCTTCCGGAGAGCCCGTTCGGGTTCATCGTGGTCGACGATCCCGTCCAGGCCCTGGACCCGTCCAAGGTCGACGGCCTGGCCCGCCTGCTGGCCAACGCCGCTCGAGAGCGGCAGGTGATCGTGCTGTCGCATGACGACAGGCTGCCCGAGGCCATTCGTCGGCTGGGCCTCCAGGCGCGGTTCGTGGACGTCAGCCGACGCGCCAACTCCGTCGTCGAGCTCCGCAAGGTCGTCGGGCCCGTCGAGTTGCTGATGGACGACGCGCGCGCCGTCGTGAAGACGCCGGAGATCCCGCTCGCCCGCAAGCAGCGACTGGTCGCCGGCTTCTGCCGGTCGGCGATCGAGGCTGCCTGCATGCAGACGATCCGATCGCGGCGCATCGCGCGGGGCGAGGCGCACGCGGACGTCGAGCGCCTGCTCTGCGAGCTGGATCGACTGAAGCCGCTGGTGTCGGTCGCCCTCTTCGACAAGGTAGAGGAAGGCAAGGTGGACGCCCGCCTCACACATGCGATCGGCACGCGGGCGCGGCAGGCGCTGGACGACTGCAATGATGGCGCGCACGGGCGGTTCGACGGTGACCCGATGACGCTGGTGCGCGATTCCGAGGAGCTCGCGCGATACCTGCGCGACCAGGTGAAGGTGGCCTGAGATGTCGGACGCCACTCCCCGCAGCATTCTCGGGGACGCCACCGAGCTGGTCACGGGCACGGACTGGGCGAGCGCCTTCTGGTGGTGCCGAGGCGCGACGCTCCTTGCTCGGCAGGCACTGGAGCTGTCACTTGCGCAGTTCTGGGAGGCCCATGAGCCCGGCATGGAACGGGCCTCCATGCGCGCCCAGTTCCTCACGCTGCATGATGTCGGCCTCGATGTCGCGGTGATTGCCAGCGGCAACATCGTCTACGACCAGCTGTCGCGCGCCTGTCACTACCATCCCTACGAATTGCAGCCCACCCGCAGCGAGGTCGAGGACTGGATCGGGATGGTCGCGCGCTTCCACGACGCGCTCGTGGACCACGCGATGAGGCAGCCACCACGCTGATGGTCTCGCCCCCACGGGCCACCGGCCGGCCGCGCCGTCGCTCCTCGTGATCGGCCCCCCCGAGGCCGACGCGCGTGCACTGGCCGCACGCTGCGGCCAGCACGCCTTCCAGGGGCCGGCTCTGACGCCACCACGCGCCTGTTGCTCGGCGACGTCTGACACAGCATCCCGCGGCCCTGCTCCCTTGTCCCTCCCTGGGCTGGTCCCTCGTCCCTTGACGCCCTGGTGACTCGTCGCTCGTCCCGTGTCCCTTGGCCACGCGGCGTCAGATGGCCTGCCACCCTGGCGTTTCGCCTCCATGGAGGGACGACACATGAAGACGGACATCACGGTGGTGCTGGATCGATCGGGCTCGATGGAGAGCATCGCCAGCGACATCGTCGGCGGGCTGAACGCGTTCGTGCAGAAGCAGAAGGACGGGGAGGGCGAGGCGCACTTCACGCTGGTGCAGTTCGACGACCAGTACGAGGTGGTGCACTTCCGCGTGCCGATCGTCGAGGTGCCAGCGCTGACGCGGCGCACCTACGTGCCGCGTGGGTCGACGGCGCTGCTCGACGCCATCGGCCGGACGATCAACGAGATCAGCGCCCGCGTGGATCGGATGCACACCGAGGAGCGCCCCGACCAGATCGTGTTCGCGGTCGCGACCGACGGCGAGGAGAATGCCAGCCACGAGTTCACGAAGCGCCAGATCTTCTCGATGATCCGCCAGCGCGAGAAGCCTGGCGCGGGCGACCCGTCCGCGAAGCCGACCTGGGAGTTCGTGTTCCTGGGCGCCAATCAGGACGCGATCCAGGAAGGCGGCCAGATGGGCTTCCAGGCCTCGCGCGCCGTGGACTTCGACGCCGACGCCGGCGGCGTGTACGCGGCGATGAGCGTGATGGCCGCCAAGGTCTCGGCCAAGCGCGCGCGCGGCCACCTCGCGTCGATGGACTTCGTCGCGCAGGAACGCTCGATGATGAGCCGCAAGAAGCGGTAGGCACGGCGCTGGGACCTCCGCCGTGCAATTCAGAATTCAGAGTTCAGAATGAAGCGCGGGGCGAGCAGGGTCGGATCTACCGCAGGACTGGACGAGCAAAGCGATTCAGCGTTCAGAGTTCTGAATGCAGCGCAGGGCAAGCAGGGGCGGATCTACCGCAGGCCAGACCGGCGCCGCCTTTCAGCACTCGACCGGCCCTGCCGCCGTTGCGAGCTGCCCTTCATTCTGAATTCTGAATTGTGAATTCGTGTGAGCGTGCCGGGTCTTCCAGCACGCTCACACGATCTGGAGTCCGTGTTCGGCAAACCGCTCGAACCCGGCGTCGGTCGTGGCCAGCGGCGCCTCGGCGTCGATGGCCGCGGCTGCGATCAGGCAGTCCTGCAGCGAGCCGCGGCGGCGGCCTGATGCGTTGAACAAGCGCGCCGCGAGGTCGGCATGACGCGCGTGCATGGGAACGGGAGCACTCAGCAACCGGGCGGCAAGCGCCCGCTGCTGGTCGGTGACCGGGCCGCACTGGAACTCCGCCCAGGCCATGGCACTCATGTGGATCGACCGCCCCTCATTGAGCCAGCGCGTCATCAGTGACGCAGCCTCGGTCTCCGGTCGCGCTGCGCGCAGCAGGAAGCTCGTGTCGATGTGGACGGCCGTTGTCACGGCTTCTCCCAGGCCATCACGTGCGCGTCGCGCTCGGCACGGATCTCGGCCACCCATGCGGCCTCCTTCTCCGGGGTCATCTGCATCGACTCCTGCAGTTCTTTCAGCGCCGCCAGGCGATCCGAGACGGCCGACTGCTCGTCTGCCATCTTCACGGCCCGCCGCAGCACCTCCGACTTCGACACGTTCCACCTCCTCGCCAGTTGCTCGATCCGCTCGACCGTCTCCACGTCCAGTGAGTACGTCGAGCGAACTGAAGTTGTTGCCATACTCAGAGTATGGCCATAGTTCTTCTTGAGTGCAAGCGCCATTCGTGGACCCTCCGGGCTCCCTGAACAGGCAGCAGCCGTGCCAGTGGCGTCATGCTGGAAGTCACGCAAAAAGGGCCGGCTGGCGCCGGCCCTTGCAGAAACTGCGATCGCGCGCAGCATGTCCCCAAGCCGCCGTTGGCAGATCACGGCGCGATGGGGACATCGCGCCCTACCTCGGCGTCGCCGCCTTCACCACCGGCGCGTCCGACGCGCTCCACTCCTGGTACGACCCGTCGAAGAGCTTCACGTCGTAGCCGAGCATGCGGCCGACGACCACGGGCACGGTGGCCTGGACGCCAGACGTGCAGTAGCTGACAACGGGCTGGCCCGGCGTGAACCCCGCCGCCGCGAACATCTTCTTGAGCTCGTCGGCGGACTTCACCGTCTTGTCGGCGTTGAAGAAGCTGCTGTACGGCAGGTTGACAGCCCCGGGGATGTGGCCGGGACGCTTGATGGCGCCGCCGCGGTCGTCCGCTCCCGTGTACGACTCCACCGGCCTGGCGTCGAGCACGTGGGCCGCCGGCGCATCCAGCCCTGCACGCACCGCTGCCAGGTCCACCGTGGCGCCCTCGCGCGGCTTGATGGTGAGCGAGCCCGGCCTGGGCGCCGCCACCGCTTCCGAGCTGATGCCGTTGCCGGCCTCCACCCACGCGTCGAGGCCGCCGTCGAGGATCGACGTCCGGGCGCCGAGACCCGCGTAGTCGAGCGTGAACGCGACGCGCGTGGCCAGCGGGAACTCCGCGTTGCCGAAGTAGACGACGATGCGCGAGTCGTCGCTGATGCCGAGGGCCTCGAGCTTCGCCTCGAGATCGGCAGGCGCCGGGAGCTCGTTCTGCCTCGGCGGGTTCGCCGTGGTGATCATCGAGAGGTCGACGAAGTGCGCGCCGGGGATGTGCTCCTTGGCGTAGGCCTCCTTGTCGCCCACGTGCAGCAGCACGAGCTTCGGGTTCATCTGCTCGGCGGCCAGTGAGGACGCGGAGATGAACGACGGCGGGGCGGTCGGCGCCTGGGCGAACGACGTGCTGGCGGCCAGCAGCGACAGGGCGGCAACGGACAGAAGACGGCGGGCCATGGTGCGACTGTAGCAAACCGGCGCCCAGCGGCCGATCCGCCCCCGCCCGCCCCGCGCTGCATTCTGAACTCTGAATTCCGAATTGCTGCTGTGCTCGTCCAGCCCTGCGGCAGAGCCAACCCTGCCCGCCCCGCACTCCATTCTGAACTCTGAATTCTGAATTGCTGCCCCTGTGGGCGTCGGTCAGCCCTACCTGATGGACCAACGGGAGCCGTCGGGGCGCTTGTCGATCACCACGCAGGCTGGCATGCGGTCGGTGAGCTCGCGCACGTGCGTGATGATGCCGACCATCCGCCCGCTGACCTGCAGCGATTCGATCGCCGAGGCCACCACGTCCTGCGCCGCGGCATCGAGCGTGCCGAAGCCTTCGTCGATGAACAGGCTGTCGAGCCGCACCGCGCCGGCCGCGCGCTGCACCTGTTCGCTCAGCTCGAGCGCCAGCGCCAGCGACGCGAGGAAGGTCTCGCCGCCGCTCAGCGTGTCGGCCGCCCGCCGTTCCTGTGCGTTGTCGTGGTCCACCACCACGAACTCATCGTCTACCCACAGCAGCGTGTAGCGCCCCGACAGCTCCATCAGGCGCGACGAGGCCCCGGTGACGAGGCGCTCGAAGGAGTCGCGGAGCAGCCAGGCCTGGAAGGCGTCGGCCTTGAGGTCGATCGACAGCCGGGTGTAGGTGTCGAGGGCCTGTTGCGCCGCGGCCACCTGCGACTGCGCCGCCACGGCCTCGAGCGCGCGGGCGCGCAAGCCCTGCAGGTGCACCTCGAGTTGCGCCAGGCGCTTGACGTGCGCGTGCACGGCCGCGTCGGCATCGCGCTCGACCGCCAGGCACCGCACCACGTCGTCTTCGGTCACGGGTTCGGGGCCGAGACGGCCCTCGAGATCGGCGACCTGCGCGTCCACCGTGGCGGACCGCCGCCCGAAGGCGGTCGCCTCGTCCTCGAGCGCCACGAGGTCGGCCTCCGGGACCAGCGCGGCCGCGGCCTCGCCCACCGACGCGAACCCGGCCGCTGCGAGCGATCCACTCACGCGCGCCGCCACCTCGTCGAGCGCGCGGCGTGCCTCGTCGAGGGCGCGCGCTGCCGCGGCGTCGGCCTCGAGCGCGGCCGCCAGGGCCGTGTCCTCGCGCGCTGCGGCGACACGCGCTGCGTCGTGCGCGCCGTCGGCGTCGAGGATGCGTGCCTGAAGCCGCGCCAGTTCGGCTCTCGGGTCGGCGGCGTCGGTCGCCTCCCGGATCTCGGCGCGCTGCGTCTCGAGCGCGGCCTGCTTCTGCGCGAGCTGCTCGACCAGTCCCGCGAGTGCCTGCCCGGTCGCGGTGATGGCCTGCACCGTGAGCGCCACGCGATGCTCCGCGCCAAGGCGCGCGTGCTCGAGCACCTGCCGCTGGCGCTCGCGCGACTCGCGCTCCGCGCGCAGGGCCTGCAGGTCGTCGAGGCGCTCGAGCAGCCAGTGTTCCGGCATCGCCGCGCGCGACGCCGGCAGGTACGGCGACAGGTGGCTGACCAGCGTGTCGATCGCCCTCGTCACCCGATCGCGCAGGGCGCGCTGCTGCTCCTCGGTGGTGAGGAGCCGCTGGCGCGCCCCCTCGACAGACGCCGCCGCTTGCCCCTGCCGCTCGCGCTGCTTGGCCAGCCGCTGCGACAAGGTGCTGCAGGCATCGATGGCCTCGTGCTCCGCGTCGACCAGCGCCGTGAACTCCGGGGCCAGCGCCACCGGCGGCACCTCGACGACCACCTGTTCGCAGACCGGGCACGCCTCGCCCGCGTGCAGGTGCGAACGGAGCGTCATGGCGCGGAGGGCATCCTGCGCCGCCGTCAGCTGCCGTGCGGCGTCGGCACGGCGCGCCTCGGCGCGCGCGAGCGCCGCCTCGGCCTCCCCCAGCGCGGTGACCTCGACCGCCGCGATGCGCTCGGTCTCGGCGAGGTTGGCGCGTGCTCGCGACACCTGCGCCTCGGCGTCGGGCCCCTGCTGTCGCGACGATCGCAGCTCCCGCGCCACGTCGCGCCCCTGCTCGCACACGGCAAGCTCGGCCGGATCGAAGGTCGCGGCTGCCAGTTGCCTGTCGAGTCGGGCCACATCGTCTGTGGCCTGCTGCAACTCCCGGGCCTGCGCGGCCTGTTCACGGCGCCGGTCATCGAGATCGGCCTGCCGCGCATCGCGCTCGCGCGTGAACGCCCGGCACTCGGCGTCGAGGGCCTCGGCGTGCTGCAGCCGGCCCTCCAGGGCCTTCAATCGCTCGACGGTCGTCCGCACGGGGCCGAGCGCCGCCACGGCCTCGGCCGTCTCGTCGAGGCGCGTCCGTGCGGTTGCCGCGGCCTGCCGCACCGTCGCCAGCCGTGCCTCGGCCTTCGTACGCGCCTCGGCCCGCTCGCGGCACGACGCCTCGTCGCGCGCGTGCTGCGCCAGCTCCGCGCCGATGGCCTGTGCGCGTCGCGACCGCGCGATGCGATCGAGCCGTGCCTGCTGCGTCGGCAGCGCTGCGCGGAGCTCGTCGCGCTCGGCCAGCCGCGTCGCCAGGTCGCGCGCCAGCGCCGCGCGCGCTTCCGCCTGCACACGCGCTGCCTGCGCGCGATCCCGTGCCTCGACCAGCTGCGGCTGTTGCTGCTGTGCCGCCGCGAGCTCGGCTTCCGACGCGGCGATCGCCTCTGGCGTGGCATCGGCACACGTGGCCAGACGGCGTTCCGCCAGCTCGAGGTCCTTCTTCGCGTCGCGGCACCGCTCGCCGGCCAGCTCGCGCATGCGGCCGTACACCCCGAGGCGCAGCAGGTCCTGCAGGATCTGGCGTCGCTGCGCCGGCGCGCCCTTCAGGAAGCGCGCGAACTCGCCCTGCGGCAGGATCACGGCGTGCGTGAACGCGTCGTAATCGAGGCCGACAAGGCGCTGGATGGCCTGCGAGACGCCGGTGGCATTGCCCGCGACGGGTGTGGCGCGGCCGTCGACGATCTCGTCGAGCTGGCAGGTGCCCGGCAGGTTCTTGCGCCGCACCATGCGCGACACGACGAACGTGCGCGGCCCGACGGCGAACCGCAGCGTCACCGTCATGCGGTCGCGGCCGTGCGAGATGAGCTCCTTGATCTGCCCGTGCCCCACGCGCGACACGACGCCGTACAGCGCGAAGGTGATGGCGTCGAGCACGGAGCTCTTGCCGGCGCCCGTCGGCCCGGTGATCGCGAACAGCGACAGCGCGGAGAGGTCGAGCGTCGGTTGCGGATCGCGGAAGCAGGTGAAGCCGTCGACCTGCAGGCTGAGCGGCTTCATGCGGGGTCGTCCTCGCGCAGGGCGTCGGCGTAGAGGGCGTCGAACGCCGCCAGCGCCGCGTCGGTGGGCGTGCCTCCCGACTGCTCGACGTACAGGCGGTACAGCTCGCGGGGGGCGACGCTGCCCGGTACTGGACGCACCGACTCCTCGGAGCCCGGCCCTGCGCCACGCAACTCCACGCTCACCACGCCGGGGAGCGCGTCGCGCACGCGCCTGTTGATGTCGGCATCGACCGGCCCGAGCGCCGCATCCACGATCACGCGCAGATGGGGCTGCCCAGACAGATCCACGTCGGCGACGATCGGCGTGGTCCCCGGGATCACCGCCGTGCGCAGCGGCCGCGCGCCAACGTACGGCCGCGCCTCGACGCGCGCGGGCTGCCCCGGTCGCGCCTCGACGATGTTGTAGGCCTTGGGTTCGCCTTCCTCGCCGAAGTCGAGCTGCATGGGCGCGCCGGCGTACCACGTGGGCGCGGGCGCAGACTCGATGCACTGGTGCTTGTGGATGTGCCCGAGCGCGACGTAGTGGGCGGTCGCGGGCAGCACCTGCGGCTGCGCGGCCCAGTCGTCGCCCACGTGCATGCGTCGCTCGCTCCGGCCCACCACCGCGCCGTCGAGGTGCGTATGTGCAAGCAGCAGGTTGACCGTGGCGCTGCCGAACCCGGCGCACATGTGCGACACGTACTGCTGCATCCGCGCCGCGTAGGTCGACATGGCCGCATCCGGCGCCGCGCCGAGCTCCTCGGCCGAGAGCACCTGCGACGCCGACACGAACGGAATCATCGCGACCAGCGCGGTCTCGCCCGACGCGGTCTCGATGGAGACGCACCCGCCCTGGTCGCGGTGTCGCACCACGCCGCGCGCGGTCACGCGCGCCAGTTCGGCCAGCTGCGCCCATGCCTCGACGCGCGCCGGGCTGTCGTGATTGCCGGCGATCAGCACCGACGGTACCTCGAGCCTGCCGATCCGCCGGAAGAACCCGAACACGATGCGCTCGGCCTCGGCCGGCGGCGACGGCGTGTCGAACACGTCGCCGGTCATCAGCACGAGGTCGATGCGCTCGCGCTCGACCACGTCGGCGAGATCGTCGAGCACGGCCGCCAGTTCGTCGAGGCGCGACTGTCCCTTCCACGCCTTGCCGGCGTGCCAGTCGGAGGTGTGGAGGATTCTCACGGCGTGATCCGGGCAAACAGCGCGGCGTCGTCCTCGACCCTGGCCGCCGGCACCTCGCTGGCGCGCGTCGCCCACGCGGGGAACGGGAAGCGCACCATCACGGGCATCGGCACCTCGGGCTGCGTGACGATCATCGTGCCTGGCTGCAGCATCGATGCGCGCTGGCGGCCGACCGTCGACAGGAAGCCGTACTCGGCGCGCTGCGCCTCGGCGGCATCGAGCCGGCCCACCACGCGCAGCGACGCGTTGGATACGATGCGCCGCTCGACCTCGCTGGCCGTCTGCTGCGCCCCGAGCAGCGACACGCCGAGCGATCGGCCGCGTTCGGCAATGTCGAGCAGCACGTCGCGGATCGGGCTCCAGCCCTCGCGCGGCGCGTACTTGTTGAGCTCGTCGAGCACCACGAACACCAGCGGCTTCGCCGTGCCCTGCAGCTCCTTCTCCTCGAGCATCCGCTTGAGCAGCACGCCGACGACGAACATCTGCGCGATCGAATGGAGCTGGTGGATGTCGACGACGGTGACTCGGTGGTTGCGCAGCTGCACCTCGCGGTTGCGCGCGTCGGAGTCGCCACGCACCAGGTGCCCCATGTGCTGCGCGGCGCGATGCAGGCGCCGGCGGAAGGCGTCGAGCGTGCCTGGCGACACGGGCGTGCTCCCCATCATGCCGTCGAGCGCCGGCGAGTCGAGCAATTCCACGAGGTCGTCGAACGAGAGCAGCGGCGTGTTGCTCACGCGGATGCCGGCGCTCGTCGGGTCGCCCTCGCGTGCCGCCTGCTCGAGGAACTTCTCCACCCGCATCACCACTATCGGGAACTGCGCCTTCGCATCGTCGCCATCCGCGAATACGAACGGGAGCAGACGCTGCTTGGCGAACTCGCGAAGTGTCCACACGTAGGGCGACACGCCGGCCTGGCGGCTGCCGGTGCTCGGCACGAGCGCGCCGAGGGCGCGGTTGGCCGGGGCGTACAGGCCGACGCTGGTGAACGGCCCGACGGGCAGGCCCAGCTTCGCGTAGGTCGCACGCGCCTCGTCGGTGAGCTTGGCGTTGGGCGTGTCGAGCCAGAGCAGGTCCTCGCCCTTCACGTTGAAGATGAGCGCCCGCGCGTTGATGGCGTCTGCCCCGAGCACGCCCGAGTGGAAGAGCGAGTACAGCAGGAACGTGGCGTACGACGTCTTGGTGGCGACGCCGGAGACACCACTGATCGAGGCGTGCGCGCCGCGGGTGCCGTCGAGGAACTCGAGGTTCGCGTACACGGGCTCGCCGCCGCGCGACACGCCGATCGGCAGCGGGTGCTCCATGCGGTCGGCGAACAGGGCCTCGCGGAATTCCTGGCCCACCACCACCCGCGCCGGCGTGCCCGGGTGCGGCGGCACATAGACCTCGGGGTCGATGCGTGTCACCTGCACGTGGGCGGCGTACGACACGTCGGCCGGAAGGATCCCCTTGGCCACGCGAAAGGCATCGCTATCGAACTGGCCGCCCTCGTAGCGCTTGCGCACGATGTCGACGAGGCCGAAGAAGCGCACGACGGTGCCGTCGGGCTGACGCGCCTCGACGACGATCGGGTCGTCGA
>NZ_JBIINP010000278.1:0-4512 GCF_044337415.1 Luteitalea sp. | reverse complement strand
TCGTCCAGCCAGCGCAGGTCGGTCGTGTCGGCAGCCTCGGCCACCAACCATTCTTCCATGTCGTGCACCCCGGCGGGAGGCACACGGATGATGGCCCGGCTCGTCGCACCGGGCGCGAGCAGTCCGAGGCCGTCGAGGGCGAGCGCCTGCGCGCCGCCGAGGGTGGCTGCCCGCAGGAGGGTCGCCGCGGGGACCGCCGGCGCCGCGCCGCGAAGCGCCGCCAGTTCCGCGAAGACATTGAGGTCGGCCACGCTGGCCAGGCTATCGGTGCCAACCGCCAGCCGCACGCCCGCCGCCACCGCGTCCGCTACAGCAGGGACGCCTGCCCCGACCCATCGGTTGCTGCGCGGGCACAGCACCAGGGTCGCGCCGACGTCCGCGAGCACGTCGAAGTCGGGTCGGGTGAGCTGCGTGCCGTGCACCACGAGCAGGTGCCGGTGCAGGGCGCCGAGCTGCTGGAGGTACGCCACCGGCCCGACGCCGGGCGCCTGCCACGCGGGGTCCCAACTGCCAAGGTCGGTCAGCAGGTCGCGGAACGGCCCGGTGCCGGTTGCCAGGAACTCGAGTTCCTCGGGCGATTCGGCCAGGTGAATCGACGACACGGGGCACGCCGGCTGCTCCCAGTCGGCGAACACGGTCGTCGGTCGACCGTTGACCACCGCCTGGATCAGCGGCGCGGACGTCGAGTAGGGCGCGTGCGGCGCGACCGACACCCGTACCCGGGTGCAGCCCGCCTCGTGCAGCCGGACGTGCGCCGCCATGGCACCGACGGTCGCCTCGCTCCGGACCCGCTCGGCATCAGCCCCTCGGAAGCCCAGCACCTCGCGGAAGTGGAGCCCCGACAGCGACGAGGCCGCGAGCGGCCCGATGGCCGCGTCGGTGTTGCCGATGTCGCCCACGCCTGCGGTGCCGTGGGCCTCCGCACTCGCGATGGCCTGCGTCGCGGCGTCGACCACCTCGCCGACGGTCGTCTGCGCCCCGAACCGCACGGCCAGCATCGCGCGCACCCAGGCCACGAAGCTGCCGGCAGGCGGCACCCGGCCCGCCAGGTGCGACAGCTCGAGGTGCGTGTGCGCGTTGACCAGGCCGGGCAGGATCGCCGCGTGTCCGAGGTCGATCATGCGGGCGGGTGCGGTGGCCGATGGCGCACCCGCGGCGCCGACGCCGACGATCACGCCGCGCGCCGCATCGACATCGATCCAGCCGCCATGCAGCAACGGCGCGGCGATCGGCAGGATCCAACGAGCGTGAACGCGAACGATCATGGGAGGGGCTGGCTGCGGCAGGTTCGATCCGTAGCCGTCGGACTTCAAGACTCGCCGATATGCGCCTGCGGCGCGCGGCGAGTTGTCCGACGGGCAGTGGATTGGTTCGCTGGTACTGCGAGTCTCGGTGGCTCGTAGCCGTCGACCTTCAGGTCGACGGCCAGTGATGCATCGCGGTCCCAAGCGTCGAGCTGAACTCGCCGCGCGCGTAGCGTATATCGGCGAGTCTTGAAGTCCGGCAGCTACGAACCCAGGGTCTGCGCGCGTCGCTCGCGCTCGCCCCGCGTGCGCGCCTCGTACGCCGTGAGCTCGGCCGGCATCAGCTCGGCGCCATCCTTCTTGGCGACGTCGAGCGACAGGCGGCGCGGCACGGCGCGTTCGCGGAACACCGGCTGCCCCACGTGGTCGTAGTGCATGTTCCGGCGCGTCGCCGTGAAGCCCATGTTCTCGATGTTGCGGACGATCTCGATCTCGTCCATGCAGTAGCTCGCGCCCGCGGCCCGCACGACGTTCTCCTCGATCATCACGCTGCCCATGTCGTTGGCGCCGAACGCCAGGCTCAGCTGCCCGACCTTGCCACCCTGCGTGACCCACGACGCCTGCAGGTTCTCGAAGTTGTCGAGCACGATGCGGGCCAGCGCGAGCGTGCGCAGGTACTCGACACCGGTGAGCTCGACGCCGGCCAGCTCGGTGTGGTCTGGCTGGTAGCTCCAGGTGATGAAGGCGGTGAAGCCGCCCGTCTCGTCCTGCAGCGCCCGCAGCCGCATCATGTGCTCGATGCGTTCCTCGGGGGTCTCGACGCTGCCGTACATCATCGTCGCCGTGGTGCGCAGGCCCTGCAGGTGGACCTCGCGCATCACGCCGAGCCACTCGTCGGCCGTCGCCTTGCCGTAGCAGTTCAGGAGCTTGCGCACGCGATCCACGAGGATCTCGGCGCCCCCGCCCGGCACGCTGTCGAGGCCCGCCGCGATCAACCGCGACACCACCTCGGGCACCGGCAGCTTCGACATCCGCGAGATGTGCAGGATCTCGGGCGGCGACAGCGCGTGGAGCCGGAAGGTCGGGTACGTCGCCTTCACGGCGCGGAAGAGGTCCTCGTACCACGCCAGCGGGATGTCGGGATTGTGCCCGCCCTGCAGCAGCAACTGGTTGCCGCCGACGCTCATCGTCTCGTCGATCTTGGCAAACAGTTCCTCGCGCGACAGCACGTAACCGTCGGGGCTGCCGACCGTGCGGTAGAACGCGCAGAAGTTGCAGCGCGCCACGCACACGTTCGTGTAGTTCACGTTGCGGTCGATGATGTAGGTCACCACCCGCTCGGGATGGCGGCGCGCGCGGATCGCATCGGCCAGCCGGCCGAGCTGCCACGTGCTCGCGTCGCGGTACAACGCCAGCGCCTCGCCGGCATCGATGCGCTCCCCGCGCTCGACCTTCTCCACAATCGCCTGCAGCGACATCTGCCCCGTGCCCTTCCCTGTCGACATGCCTGTCCTCCCGCCCTAGGCCCTGGCGCCGGCCGGCGCCGCCAGTGCCTCGATGGCACGCAGCACGTCGGGACGCTGCGGCGCGAGGCCATCCTGCATGGCGAGGGTGAGATAGCGCGAGAGGCCCCGCAGGGCGCCCTCGTCGAGATCGTACCGAATGTTCTCGCGCAGGTACTGCTCCAGCCCGGCAGCGCGCTCCGGGCGCAGCCCCGCTTCGGCCTGCGCCAGCGCCGGGATCGCCTCCAGGCCCTCCCGCCGCGCCTCGAGCAGCCGGGCCACGAGGGCCGGCGTGAGCACGCCCGGTCGCGCGATCCACGTCGCGAAGACGAAGGGCAGCCCCGTGAAGTCCTTCCACGCCGCGCCCAGGTCGACCTTCTCGGCCCCGAGCGCCTCGTAGGGCGCCTCGAGCGCGGGATCGCCGATCACCAGCGCCGCATCGGCCACCGACAGCATCGCCGCCAGGTCCGGTGCGGCATCGACGAACGTCGGCGCGATGCCGAAATGATGCCTGCACAGCACGCGCAGCAGCCCGACCGAACTGCGCGAGCTCACGTCGAGCGCGATGCGCCGCACCTGGGCGACCGGCACCGTCGTGAAGAGCGCCACCGACTGCACGGCCCCGTCGCACGCGATCGCCAGGCCGGGCACCACGTCGTAGGCCACCGGCCCCCGCAGCAGCTCGATCACCGGGACGAGCCCGAGGTCGATCTCGCCGGCGTGCAGCAGCGCCGCGCACGCCGACGGGACGTCGAGGCGCACGGTGAACCGTGGGTCACGCTCCAGCCCGTACTCGAGTGGTCGGGCATTCAGGAACCCGACCGCGCCGACCCTGATCACGCCGCGCCCCGCGGCTGCCAGGCGCCGTCACGCTCCACCACCGCCAGCGAGGCCGCCGCGATGTTCCGGCGCACTTCCTCGACGATGGCGCGACGCGGGCCGTGGGGCATGTCGTCGCGGGCGGGGACGGCGTCGATGTCGTCGGCACCGAACAGCAGGCACGACTGCGACAGCTTGGGGCCCATCCGCGTCCAGTGCGCCGAGAGGTGCGGGACGTTGTCGAGCGCGAGGCGCGCCAGCGCGACGTGGCGCATGTCGTCGAAGCCCGTGGTCGGGGCGTCGGCCGACACCTCGACCGGGAGCGGCGCACAGGCGCGGATCACGCCGGTGGCGGCCTGCCAGGCGCGCAGCTGCGCCAGCGCGTCGAGCAGGGCATCGCCATCGAGCGGCGTGCCGAGCGTCACCGCCTGGATCGCGAGACCGGCCGACGAGACGGCGTGCAGTTGCGCGAGGTCGAGCCGATCGAGGCGGGCGGTCGCGATGGCGTCGAGTCCGGCGGCGCGGAGGGCTGGCAGCACCTCCCCCAACGGCCCGAGCGTCGCCAGGTCGTGCAGGGCCCACCCCGACAACGGGAGCGTCGTCGTGGCCCGCAGCGCGGCGACGGCCGCCACCGCCGCGTCGAGGGTGCTCACGGGGCCCGCCAGGCGGACCTCACCGGCATCGGAGGCCACCGACACACCGGCCGACACGTCATCCACCGACAGCATGTCCACGCGTGCGAAGGTGCCGCGCGCGCCGTGCAGTCGCGCACGCACGTCGGCCGCGAGCATGCCAAGCCCGATCAGGTCGCGGCTCGCCGCCAACTCGCGGAGCTCCGACGAGGAGAGCGCGCCACCCGCGGCAAGTCGCGTTGCCAGTTCTTCGATGTCCACGGTCACCATCTTCGTCCTTCGTCCTTCGTCCTTCGTCCTTCGTCCTTCGTCCTT
>NZ_JBIINP010000354.1:0-3143 GCF_044337415.1 Luteitalea sp. | reverse complement strand
GCGTGTCGCTCGACCGGTACGTCTACATCCCGCTCACCGCCTTCGAGCGCACCTTCGGCGCCCCGGGCTCCCTGCAGATCTTCGCGACAGGTCGCGGGATCGAGGCGGAAGAAGCGGAGGGCGCCGCGCGCGCCGGCCTCCGCGCGCGCCGCCAACTGCAGCCGGGCCGTCCCGACACCTTCGACATCCTCTCCCCGGACGCCGCGCGGTCCTTCGTGCTGAACCTCGCCAATCGCATTGGCGCCGCCGCGGTGCCCATCGCCCTCATGGCGCTCCTGGCCGCGGTCGTGGTCGTCACCAACACCGTGCTCGTCTCCGTGGCACAGCGCACACGCGAAATCGGCATCCGTCGTGCCCTGGGCGCCACGCGCAGCGAGGTCACGGCCGAGGTCGTCGCCGAGGCACTGCTGACCGGCGTCGTGGGCGGCGCGGTCGGGCTGCTGGCGGCGTGGGGGATCCTGACCCTCGCTGGCCGGCTCTCCGGACTCGACCTGCCCATCCCGCTCTCGACGGCGGCGTGGAGCCTGCTGGCGGCCGGCGGCGCCGGCGTGGCGGCGGGCTGGTACCCGGCCCGCCTCGCCGCGCGCATCGATCCCATCGAGGCATTGCGACAGGAATGAGCGCCACGTCCATGGGCATGGCGGGGCGCCTGCGGTTGTGGCGCGAAATCGTGTGGCTGGCCTTTGCGTCCATCCGCGCCAACCTCTCGCGGTCGATCCTGGCCAGCGTCGGCATCGTGATCGGCATCGTCACGGTGGTGCTCGTCGCGTCGGTGCTCGCCAACGTGCGCAACCAGGTCGCCCTGCTGTTCCGCGAGTTGGGCACCGAGAACATCTTCGCGTACCACCTGACGGGCGATCCCTACGCCCCCGCCTCGGAGCGCGAGGCGCAGCGCAAGCCGTTGAAGCCCGCCTTCGCGCCCGTGATCGCCCGACTGGCCCCTTCGGTGCGCGAGGTCGCCGTGCAGGTGATCGTGCCGACGGTGATCGACGGGCGCCCGCTCGTGGCGCGCGCCGGTGGCGCCGAATCGGACACGGTGCTGGTCGAAGGCGCATCGCCGAACCTGTACGAGGTGATCGGAGCGGAGTTCGCGTCGGGCCGGCCCTTCACCGACCTCGAGGACCGCTCGGGCGCCCGCGTGTGCGTGATCGGCGCGAGCCTGTCGCGGGCCCTGTTCGGCGGACGCACGGCGGTCGGACGCACGCTGCAACTCTCGGGCGACACCTACACCGTGGTCGGCGAGATCGCGCCACGCAAGGGCGGGTTCTTCGGCGAGAACCGCCAGGACTCGGTGCTGGCGCTGCCCGCTGGCACGGTCAACCGGCGCTATCCGGGCGCCGACCGCACCGTGCTGTACATCCGGGCGAAGCCGGGTGTCCGGGAGCAGGCGCGCGACGAAGCCGGCTTCGTACTGCGACGGCTGCGCGGGCTCGGGCCCGGCACCGACAACGACTTCAACCTGTCGTCGGCCGACCAGATCATCCGCACGTTCGACCAGGTGAGTGCCGCGATCGGCGGGGTCACCGTGGCACTGGCGGCGGTCAGCCTCGTGATTGGCGGCATCGGCATCGCCAACGTGATGGTGATTGCCGTCACCGAGCGCACGCGCGAGATCGGCGTCCGCCTGGCGCTCGGCGCGCCGCGGTCCGCGGTGCTCCAGCAGTTCCTCGTGGAAGCGGCGGTGCTGTCGGGGGTCGGCGGCCTGGCAGGTGTGCTGCTGGCTGTCAGCCTCGGCCTGCTCGCCTCGCTCTTCCTCAGCGGCTTCTCCGCCGTGCCCCCGGGATGGGCCGTCGGCGCCGGACTCGGCATGTCCGTCATCACGGGCATCCTGGCGGGCTACCTGCCGGCCCGCCGCGCGGCGCGGCTCGATCCCGTCGAGGCCCTGCGCTACGAGTGACGCCCCGCGGTCACGCGTTGGCGGCGGCCGTCGGATTCACCAGTCTCGTCACGAAGCTGCCGATCTCCGCGCCGACGTCCGTCGTCCAGCCGTGACCGCCATCGACCTCGTAGGGCTCGACGACCACGAAGCGGCTGGCGAGCATGTCCAGATCGGCCCTGAACTTCTCCGCCGTGTAGTACGCGTCGTCGCGACCACGCCCGATCAGGACGGGTGGGCACTGCGTGAGTGGACGGACGTGCAGTTCGGGCGGCACGTCGCCGCCGAACACGGCCAGGCCATCGATGCGGCGGGCGCCGAGGATGGCCGCCCGCCAGGCCATCGCCACCCCCTGTGAGTACCCCACGTAGACGAGCGCCTGCGGCTCGCCGGCCTGGTGGATGGCCTCGGTGACCACGCTGCGGACGAAGCGCAGGTTGTCCTCGATGGCATCGTCGCGGTCCTGCGCCGTCATCCAGCTGGCCACCACCCGACGGGACCGGTCGTAGAAGCGGTGCAGGCCCTGGATGCTCACGAGCGTCCAGCCCGACAGCTCGGCAATACCCTCGAGGCGCTCGAGATGCGCCTCGGCGGACTCGCCGTAGCCGTGGAACCCCACGACCATCGGCGCATGACGCAGCGGCCCTTGCGAGGGCGACTCCGGAATCCGCAACAGGTACCGGCCGTGGATCGGGGTGACGATGGCGTGTTCGCGTGTCGGTGTGGACATCGGAAACCAATCGATGCAATACAAGACGCATGCCGACGACGGTGGGCCTGATTTCCGACACGCACGGACTGCTGCGCGCCTCCGCGATGCACGCCCTCGAGGGTGTCGCGTTGATTTTGCACGCCGGCGACGTCGGCAGTCGCGACGTGCTGATCGAACTGGCGGCCCTGGCGCCGGTGCAGGCGGTGTACGGCAACGTCGACGACATCCACACCCCGGAGCTCGAGGCGCGCCGCTGGCTGACGGTCGAAGGCTGGCAGATTCACGTCAGCCACGGGCACGAGTTCCCGAGGCCGACGCCGGAGCTCCTGCTCCATCGCTACCGGGATGCGGGAATCATCGTCTTCGGCCACACCCACCGGGCGCTGGTCCACCGGGCGGGCGACCGGCTGGTGGTGAACCCGGGAGCGGCGGGGCCGAAGCGCTTCGACGTGGTGCCAAGCGTCGCGAAGCTCACCCTCTCGCCCGGCCACGCCGACGTGGACATCATCGGGATCGACTGACGCATGGAGGGCGCTGGGGGCTAGGGGCTTGAGC
>NZ_JBIINP010000277.1:0-4541 GCF_044337415.1 Luteitalea sp. | reverse complement strand
CCCGGCCGCGACGCCGTGCTGCGGCTCGACGACCTGCGGGCCGAACTGGGCGACATCGAGAAGCAGGCCGAGGCGCTGCGGTAGACTCGAAGGGCATGCCTCTGAAGATTGGTGACCGCCTGCCCAACGCGACGTTCCGGACCCCCGCGCCCGAAGGGCCGCTGACGCTTTCCACGGCCGACGTGTTCGCCGGCAAGAAGGTGGTGCTGTTTGCGGTGCCGGCGGCGTTCTCGCCGACCTGCAGCCAGGTGCACCTGCCGGGCTACGTGCGCAACCACGACGCCATCAAGGCCGGCGGCGTGGACATCATCGCGTGCGTCTCGACCAACGACGCGTGGGTACTCGGCGCGTGGGCGGAGCAGAACGGCGCGACGGGCAAGGTGCTGATGCTGTCTGACGGCAACCTCGAGTTCACGAAGGCCGCCGGCATGGAGCTCGACGCCCGCGTCGTCGGCGAAGGCATGCGCTCCCAGCGCTACGCCGCCATCGTCGACGACGGCGTGGTGACCGACATCCGCATCGAGGAGAAGCCCTGGCTGGCGGAACTGTCGTCGGCCGGCGCGATCTGCGGGCTGGCCAAATAGGCTCAGGACTCAGGGCTCAAGGCTCAGAACATCATCCGGGCGGGCCTGGCTCCGACGGGCACGCGTTCGCGCGAGGAAGGTCGGGCCGGCTGTCCCAGCCCGGCCCGTGCCGTCTGGGCCGCGTTGGGACAACGGGCCCTACCATCGTGGCCTGCAGGCTGCAGCCTGTCGCCTATTTGCGTTTCTTCGACTTCTTCTTCGCGGGCTTCTTCTTCGCTGGTTCCGGCAGCGGGTCGGTGTCGGCGATGCGATCGGAGAGCCGCGCGACGGCCATCGCGTAGGCGTGGGCGCAGTTGTAGCTGAGGAACACCTCGTAGTTCTGGTACACGAGGTAGCTCGCGCCGTCGCTGCGGAAGAGCGACGCGACCATGTCCGCCTTGGGCAGGTCGGCGCCATCCGCGGCGCGCACGCCGAGGGTCTGCCACTCCGAGAGCGATCGACGCTCGGTCATCTCGCGGGCCGCACGGCAGCCGTCCGTGCGCAGCGGCGCGGCGGCCTCGAGGGCCGTCGTCGAGGCCGGCAGCTTGACGGCGCGGCCCCACGCCTGGCCGGCGACCCACCCGTTGGTCGCGAGGTAGTTCCCGATCGACCCGAACACGTCGGCCTGCGACGCCCAGATGTCGCGGCGGCCATCGCCGTCGAAATCGACGGCGTACTTGCGATAGCTGGATGGCATGAACTGCGGTTGGCCCATCGCGCCCGCCCAGGAGCCCTTCAGGCGTGGCAGGTCGATGTGGCCGGCGTCGAGGATGGCGAGCGCGTCGAACAGCTGGCCGCGGAACATCGCGCTGCGGCGGTTGTCGTAGGCGAGGGTGGCCAGCGTCGGCATGATCGGCCGCACGCCGCTGAAGCGCCCGAAGTTGGACTCCAGCCCCCAGATTGCCACCAGCACGTGCGGCGGGACCTTGTAGGCGTCCTGTACCTTCGCGAGCAGCGTCGCGTGCGTGTCGCGCTGCGTGCGCCCGAGACGGATCGTCGGCACGCCGATGCGACGCTCGAGGTACTCGGTGAGCGTCTCCTTGAACTCGGCCTGGCTGCGGTCGCGACTCAGGATCTGCTCGACGGGCGTGATGTCGCGCAGCGCCGACTCGATGGTGGCCGGCGTCACGCCGCGCGCCAGGGCTTCCTCGCGGACGGCCTGCAGCCACTCGGGGAAGGGCGGCAGCACCGGCGCCGCGGCGGCGGGCGCAGATGAGGCCGGAACCGGCGCCTGCGCGACGAGCGCGGCGGATGAACAGAGCAGCAACGCGGCGAGGGCCGCGCCGCGCAGCGACATGGGCATCGTGACCATGATGCCTCATGCCTCATGGGTCATGCCTCATGGCTGCCGGGGGCTAGTCCAAGGACAGGAGGAAGGCTCAGGGCACAGGGCTCACGGCTTACGGCTCAAGGCTCAGAGAGCATGCTGTTCACTGCCGACTGCCGACTGCCGACTGCCGACTGCCGACTGCCGACTGCCGAAGGTTCAGAGAGAGCCGCGCGTCAGGGCCGCGACGACGAGGGGGCCACGCGTGATCGTGATGCCATGGCATCACTCATGTCGGTGCTACGATGTCGCCATGCGGACCACCGTGCGACTCGATGATGAGCTGGTCGAGCGGCTGAAGGCGCAGTCGCGCGTCGAGAAGGTCAGCCTCACCCGCCTGATCAATCGCGCGCTCAAGGCTGGCCTCGATGCCGGCCGCTCGCGGGCGCGGCCCCCGCGGCGCTATCGCGAACGTGTGCAGGCCATGGGGGCGCCGCGGCTACCACTCGACAAGGCGCTCGCTGCTGCCGCGGCACTCGAGGACGACGAGGTGGTGCGCGAGCTGGCGGCACGCCGTTGAAGATCGTCGACCTCAACATCCTGCTGTACGCCGTCAATTCGGCGGCGCCGGGGCACCGTCTTGCCCGGGCCTGGTGGGAGGACACGCTCAACGACCAGGATGTCGTCGTTGGGCTGCCGTGGGTCGTGGTGCTGGGTTTCCTCAGGCTGGCCACCAATGGCCGCGTGTTCCCGAAGCCCATGTCGCCCGCCGTGGCTCTGGCCAGGGTCGATGCGTGGCTCGGCCGCGACACCGTCCGCGTCGTGCGGGAGAAGGACGACCACTGGGCGACCCTGCGCGCGCTGCTGGCCGCGAGCGGCACCGCGGGCAACCTCACGACCGATGCACACCTCGCGGCGCTGGCGCTGAGCCATGACGCCGTGCTCGTGTCGAGCGATGCCGACTTCACGCGGTTCGCGGGCCTGCGCTTGGAGAATCCACTGCGGGGCTGACCACGCAGCATCAAGGTCATCGCTGGTCAGGCCCGGCCAGGGCTGGGTGCCCTGGCCATCGCCCTCGCTGCCGGCGAGCACGACGAACTCCACGTCAGGGTCGTGACGCGGGTGCCTGCCGCCGCCGCGCATGCGCGAGCCGATCGGTGCGTCTGGTCAGAGATCAGAGAGCATGCCGTCCACTGCCGACTGCCGGCTGTCGTACCCGGCACCCCGTACCCGGTACCCGGTACCCGGCTCTACTTGTCGTCCAACAACGCGATGAGGCTCGACGTGTCCCAGCGGTTGCCGCCGCGGGCCTGGACCTGCGCGTAGAACTGGTCGACGAGCGCGGCGACGGGCAGGCGCGCGCCGTTGCGGCGTGCCTCGTCCATCACGATGCCGAGGTCCTTGCGCATCCAGTCCACCGCGAAGCCGAAGTCGAACTTTCCGTCGACCATCGTCTGCCAGCGGTTCTCCATCTGCCACGACTGCGCCGCACCCTTGGAGATCACCGACATCACGGCGGGCACATCCAGGTCGGCCTTCTGCGCGAAGTGGAGGGCTTCGGCGAGCCCCTGCACGAGGCCGGCGATGCACAACTGGTTGACCATCTTGCAGAGCTGACCGGCGCCGCTGTCGCCGATGCGTGCCACCATCTTGCCGTAGGCCTTCAGCACCGGCTCGACCGTGGCGAAGGGCTCCGCATCGCCGCCGCACATCACGCTGAGCTGGCCCTTCTGCGCACCCGCCTGTCCGCCAGAGACCGGTGCGTCGATGAAGTGCAGCCCGCGCGCCTCCGCGTCCGCGTGCAGCTCGCGTGCGACGGCGGCCGAGGCCGTGGTGTGGTCCACGAAGATGGCGCCAGGCTTCATGCTCTGGAACGCGCCGTCAGGGCCGATGGTCACCTCGCGCACGTCGTGGTCGGCGCCGACGCAGGCACACACGACGTCGCAGTCGGCCGCAGCCTCGCGCGGAGTCGCCGCGGCGCGTCCACCGTACTCGGCGACCCAGGCGTCGGCTCTCGAGGCGGTGCGATTGAAGACGATGACGTCGTGCCCGGCGCGGAGAAGATGCCCCGCCATGGGGCCGCCCATGATGCCGAGACCGAGGAAGGCGATACGCATGGGCGGGATGGTATCAAGGGCCGGGTACGGGGTACCGGGTACCGGGTACGGGAATCGGGCAGCGGGAATCGGGTAGCGGGTAGCGGGGGCAGGCATCCTCCGCGGTCGGCAGTCGGCAGTTGACGGCATGCGCTCTGAGCCCTGAGCCCTGAGCCCTGAGCCCTGAGCCCCAAGCCCCCAGCCCTGAGCCCTGAGCCTTGAGCCGTGAGCCGTGACGATGCCCTGAGCCCCAAGCCCCAAGCCCCAAGCCCCCAGCCCCAAGCCCCCAGCCCCCAGCCCCCAGGCTTGTACAATCCCGCTGATGTCGCCGCGATCGCGCATGCATGGCCTGGTGTGGCTGCTCGCACTGCTGCTGTGGGCCTGGCCGTGCGCGGCGCAGCAGGCTGCGCCTCCGGCCCTGCCGAAGCGGCTGCGGATCGTGCTGGTCCCGCTCGATGACCGCCCGGTCTGCCTGCAGTACCCGCAGATGATGGCGCCGCTCGCGCACGCCGAGGTCGTCGCGCCGCCGCTCGACACGCTCGGCCGCTTCACGACCCCCGGGAACACCACCGCCATCGCCGCCTGGCTGCGCGCGCAGGACTGGTCGCGCGTCGA
>NZ_JBIINP010000276.1:0-4544 GCF_044337415.1 Luteitalea sp. | reverse complement strand
GGCCCTCGCCGCGAACGACTTCGCGCAGATTGCCGAGAACGCCCGCACCGTCGTCGGCAGCGTCAAGGCTGCCCGCGCGTGAGACCGGTGTAGCCGTCGGGCTTGCCCGACGGTCACGGCGCGCACCGCCGCGTCATTGCCGCCTGCAGCCTGTCGCCTGCAGCCGGGAGATTCATGATGAAGACTGTCTGCTTCGGCGAGATCATGTTGCGCCTCAGCCCCCCGGGGTTCGAGCGCTTCCTCCAGACCCAGCAATTCGTCGCCACGTTCGGCGGCGGCGAAGCCAACGTCGCGGTGAGCCTGGCGGCCTTCGGCTGCGAGAGCCACTACGTCACGCGCCTGCCGTCGCATGCCATCGGCGAGGCGGCCGTGAAGGCGCTGCGGGCCGAGGGCGTGCGCACCGAGCACATCCTGCGCGGCGGTGACCGCATCGGCGTCTACTACGCCGAGAGCTCCGCCAGCCAGCGCGCGTCGCAGGTCATCTACGACCGCGCGCGCTCGGCGATCGCCGAGATGAAGCCTGGCACCGTGAACTGGGGCCCGATTCTCGACGGCGCGACGTGGTTCCACTGCACCGGCATCACCCCGGCGCTGGGTGACGATGCGGCGGCGTGCACGAAGGAGGCCCTGCAGGCGGCCAAGGCGGCGGGCGCGACCGTGAGCATGGACCTGAACTTCCGCAAGAAGCTCTGGTCCGAGAAGAAGGCGCAGTCGGTGATGCGCCCGCTCATGGAGTACGTCGACGTCGTGATCGCCAACGAGGAGGACGTCCAGTCCGTGCTCGGCTTCGAGGTGCACGGCACCGACGTGACGACCGGCGAGCTCAATCTCGAGGCGTACAAGGCGACCGCCGCCGAGGTCGCCAACACGTTCGACTGCGCGCTCATCGCCATCACGCTGCGCGAGAGCCATTCGGCCAGCGACAACGGCTGGAGCGCCTGCATCTACGAGAAGGCGACGGGCGAGTTCCAGCGGAGCCAGCACTACGAGGTGCGTCTGGTGGACCGCATCGGCGGCGGCGACAGCTTCGCCGGCGGCCTGATCTACGGCCTGGTGTCGGGCAAGTCACCGATCGACGCGTTGCGCTTTGCGGTCGCGGCGAGCGCCCTCAAGCAGACCATCCCCGGCGACTTCAACCGCGTCACCGTGGACGAGGTCGAGCGCCTCGTGAAGGGCGACGGCAGCGGACGCGTGCAGCGGTAGCCCACTGCACACTCACTGCCCAGGGCTCAGGGCTCACGGCTCAGGGCTCAGAGAGCATGCCGATCGGAATCAGCAAGCCTTCTGAGCCTTGAGTCCTGAGCCTTGAGCCACGAGATTGCATGAAGATCGTCGACGCACGCGTGATCGTGACCTGCCCGGGGCGCAACTTCGTGACGCTGAAGGTCGTCACCGAGGACGGCGTGCACGGGCTGGGCGACGCCACCCTGAACGGGCGTGAACTCGCCGTCGCGAGCTACCTCACCGACCACGTGGCGCCGCTGCTCATCGGGCGCGACGCGCGGCGCATCGAGGACATCTGGCAGTTCCTGTACAAGGGCGCGTACTGGCGGCGCGGGCCGGTCACGATGAGCGCCATCGCGGCGGTCGACACGGCGCTGTGGGACATCAAGGGCAAGGTGGCCAACCTGCCCGTCTACCAGTTGCTGGGCGGTGCGTCGCGCGAGGCCGTGCGCGTGTACTGCCACGCCAACGGCGCCGACGTCGACCAGGCCGTGAAGGCCGTGGCGCATCACCTCGACCTCGGGTACACCGCCATCCGCGTCCAGTCGGGCGTTCCCGGCCTCAGCAGCACCTACGGGGTGGCGAAGGGCGACCGCCCGTACGAGCCGGCGGAGAAGGGCGGCGTCTCGGAGCACCGGTGGAGCACCGAGGCCTACCTCACGTTCATCCCGCGCCTCTTCGAGCGGATCCGCGCCGAGTTCGGCGAGGAGATCGACCTGCTGCACGACGTCCATCACCGGCTCACGCCGATCGAGGCCGCGCGCGCCGGACGGTCACTGGAGCCCTACCACCTGTTCTGGATGGAGGACCCGACGCCGGCCGAGCAGCAGGATGCCTTCCGCCTGATTCGCCAGCACACGGTGACGCCCATCGCGGTCGGCGAGGTGTTCAACAGCATCTGGGACTGCCAGCAGTTGATCCAGGAGCAGTTGATCGACTACATCCGCGCGACGGTCGTGCATGCCGGCGGGATTTCCCACCTGCGCAAGATCGCGGCGCTGGCCGAACTGCACCATGTGCGCACGGGCAGCCACGGCGCCACCGACCTCAGCCCGGTGTGCATGGCCGCGGCGCTGCACTTCGACCTCAGCGTGCACAACTTCGGCATCCAGGAGCACATGCCGCACAACGCCGAGACCGACGTGGTGTTCCCGCACGAGTACACGTACCGGGACGGGTACATGCACCCTGGCGACGCACCGGGACTGGGCGTGGAGATCGACGAAGCGTTGGCCGCGCAGTACCCGTACGACCCCGCCTACCTGCCGGTGAACCGCAAGCTCGATGGCACGATGCACAGTTGGTGAAGGCGGCCAGGGCCGCCCTCACCAACTGAATGCTGCGATGCTGCGATGCCGGGAATGCCGCACGGACTGCCACGGGGCTGGTGGCGAGGAACTCGACATGGCGCCACGATGGCCATGGGCGACGCACCAACGGCCTTGTCGTCAAGCCCCCAGCCTCCAGCGCCCAGCCCCCAGTCCCGTGCTGCGCTACAATCCGCCCATTCAAGGAGACTCCGTCCCATGTCCGACGTCACCCGTCGTGAACTTCTCGGCGCTGCGGCGCTGACCGCCGCTGGCGCGGCGCTGCCGGCCGTCGCTGGCGCGCAGGCCGCCAAGCCTGGCGCTGGCCGCCTCAAGCAGTCGGTCTGCCGCTGGTGCTACAACAAGATTCCCCTCGCGGACTTCTTCAAGGCCTGCGCCGAGATGGGGCTGCCGGCCATCGACCTCCTCACCGAGGAGGAGTGGACGATCGCCAAGCGGGACTTCGGCCTGGTCTGCTCGACGGGATTCCCGGCGGTGCGCTCCATCCCCGACGGCATCAACAACACCAAGTTCCACGACGGCATCGTCGCCTCGCTCACCGAGATGATCCCGAAGGCCGCCAAGGCCGGCGTGCCCAACGTGATCACGTTCTTCGGCAACCGCCGGGGGCAGGATCTCGAGGAGGCCAAGGCCAACAGCGTGGCCTGCCTCAATCGCATCAAGGGGATCGCCGAGGCCGAGGGTGTCACGGTGGTGGTCGAGCTGCTGAACAGCAAGGTCAACCACAAGGACTACATCGGCGACCACACCGCCTACGGTGTCGACATCTGCAAGCGCGTCGGATCGCCGCGCATCAAGCTGCTGTACGACATCTACCACATGCAGATCATGGAGGGCGACATCCTCCGGACCATGGGCGAGAACTGGGACTACATCGGCCACCTGCACACCGGCGGCGTGCCGGGCCGGAACGAGCTCGACGATACCCAGGAACTGCAGTGGCGGTCGATTGCCAAGTGGGTCGCCGACAAGGGCTACCAGGGCTACTTCGCGCACGAGTTCATCCCGACGCGCGACCCGCTCACGTCGTTGCGCGAGGCCGTCCAGCTCTGCAACGTGTAGCGTAGGGGGAGGGGACGCCACTTCGGGGGCGTCCTCTCGCCTCGGCGCCGGATCTTCCGGGAAGATCACTGACCGTCGGACAAGTCCGACGGCGACGAACTACCATCGACGGCTACGAACTGACGGTCGACGGCTACGAACCGAGAGTCGACGGTCACGAAACATCAATCCGCCCCTGTGGCGCGTCGTCCCCACGGTCGCGCGCCGCGTCCACGACGCCATGCATCCTCGCCTGTCCCTGCTCGCTGCGACGGCCCTCGTCGTCGCGGCCGTCCCGTCCATGGCCCAGACCCCGACGCCGCCGGTCGCGGCGCAGAAGCCCTACACGGTCGCCTCGCCGCATGGTGATCGCCAGGACCCCTACTACTGGCTGCGCGACGACACGCGCAAGTCACCCGAACTGCTGAAGTACCTCGAGGCCGAGAACGTCTACACCGAGGCGATCCTCGCGCCGGTGAAGGCGCTGCGGGGCCAGTTGTTCGAGGAGCTCAAGGGCCGCTACAAGCAGGACGACGAGCAGCCGGCGTGGCGGATGCGCGGATTCCTGTACTCCAGCCGCTTCGTGGCGGGCAAGGACTATGCGGTCAACACCCGGCGGCCTGCCGGGGGCGGGGCCGAGCAGGTGCTGGTGGACCAGAACGCCCTCGCCGAGGGGCACCAGTACTTCTCGCTGGGGCAGTGGGACGTGTCGCTCGACAATGCGCGGCTCGCGTACTCGACCGACACCGTGGGGCGCCGCCAGTACGTGATCCAGTTCAAGGACATCGCGACGGGCGCCCTGTCGCCCGAGCGGATCACCGGCACCTCGGGCAACGTGGTCTGGGCCGCCGACAACCGCACCGTGTTCTACGTCGAGATCGACCCGACGACCCTGCTGTCCAAGCGCGTGAAGCGCCATGTCGTCGGCACGGACCCGGCGACCGACGTGCT
>NZ_JBIINP010000275.1:0-4558 GCF_044337415.1 Luteitalea sp. | reverse complement strand
CTGATCCGCCTCTACGAGTTCCTCACGGAGAGGTAAAGACCTACCAACAATTCTGAATTCAGAGTTCAGAATGAAGCGCGGGGCCATCACCGTTGGACATCCGGGCGGCCGACGCAAGAGGCACGACCCGAGCCACCCGGACAGCGATGTCAGGTTCCAGGGTTGAGCATGAAGCGCCGGGCCTCACCGTTGGGCACGTGGGAGCTCACGCGGGATTCGTGGTCCGAACCCGGCGGCTTGCCGATCGTCCAGACGTTGATCGTGAACTGTGGATTCTGGATTGCAGTGGTTTGTGCGCTTGCCCGTGATGCTCACCCAGCGCTGAATTCGGAAGGGTGAATTCTGAGCTAACCGAAGATGATGGTGCGTGCCGTCAACGCCGGCCCCGCGCTTCGTTCGGAACTGTGAACTCTGAATTGCTGTAGTGGTGCGCGTTCCTGTGCTGCCGGCCCCGCGCTTCATTCTGAACTGTGAATTCTGAATCATGAAGAGACTGACCGACTACGCCGCCTGCGCCGGTTGAGCGAGCAAGCTCGCCGCTGGCGAGCTCGCTCAGGTCCTGAGCGATCTGCCCGTGCCCACCGATCCCCGTGTCCTGGTCGATTACCGGGACGCGGACGATGCCGGTGTGTTCGTGGTGGGGGACCTGGCGCTGGTACAGACGGTCGACTTCTTCACGCCCATCGTCGATGACCCGTTCGCGTACGGGCGCATCGCCGCGGCCAATGCCGTCAGCGACGTCTACGCGATGGGCGCGCGGCCCATCACGGCCCTCGCCATCGCTGCCTTCCCGGCGCGCGACTTCGACATGGCGACGGCGCGCGCCATCATCATGGGCGGCCTCTCCGTGCTCCAGGAGTGCGGGGTGGCGCTGCTCGGCGGCCACACCGTGCAGGACACGGAGATCAAGTTCGGGTACGCCGTGACCGGACTCGTCGCGCCCGACGCCGTGTGGACCAACGGCGGCGCCCGCCCCGGCGACCTGCTGATCCTCACCAAGGCGCTCGGCACCGGCATCGTGGCGACGGCTTCGAAGTTCGGCCGCACCGACGAGGCCACGCTCGCGGCCGCGGTCGCCTCGATGGGGCAGACCAATCGGGCCGCGGCCGAGTGCTTCCTGGCGCATCCGGGCGCCGTCCACGGCTGCACGGACATCACCGGGTTCGGGCTGGCCGGACACGCCTGCGAGGTGGCCACCGCGAGCCACGCCACGCTCGTGATCGACATGGCCCTGGCGCCTGTCCTGCCCGGCGCCCTCGCCCTGGCGCTCGGCAACAAGACCGGCGGTATGGTCAACAATCGCAAGCACTTCGGCGACGGCATCCGCCTCGAGTCGGTGCCCGACGACCTGGCGGCGCTGGCCTTCGATCCGCAGACATCTGGCGGTCTCCTGGCCGCCGTGGACCCTGCCATCGCCGTGCGCCTCGCCGACGAACTCCGGGCCGCCGGCCTCGCCGCGGCCATTGTCGGTCGGGTGGATCCGGCCGCGCCGGACGGGGCACGCGTCATCCTCACCCACGGGTAATCCCGGTTCCCACCCCCTGCTTGCCCTGAGCGAAGTCGAAGGGTGATGCAGGCATGATGGCGGGGCGGTCATGCCCATCCGTATTGCGCCTGTTTTGTAAATGATGGTATAAACGAGTGTTTCGGCGGGCACGCTGAGTCACCCCATGTGCCCGTGTCTTGCCTGCGGCGGGGCGCGCCCCGTCCACGTCGGTTCACTCCCGGAGGCACCGTGTTACCGGACCTGTCGGTCCTGTGGGTCATTGCCCTCGTGCTGCTGCTCACGGTCATCCTGCAGCAGCTCTTCTTCAAGCCACTCCTTCGCGTGATGCATGCGCGCGAGGACGCGGTGCAGTCGGCGCGATCGCTCGCCGAGCGCAGCGCGGCCGAGGCGCGTCGCGCCTCCGAGGAGTTCGACGCGAAGACGACGGCGGCCCGCGCGGCGTTCTACCGCGAACTCGACGACATGCGGCACCAGGGCCAGGAAGAGCGCGCCTCGATGTTGAGCGCCGCGCGCGACCAGGCCGACCGCGAACTCGAACAGGCGCGCGTCACGCTGGCGGCCGACACGGCGCAGGCCCGTGCGCAGCTCGAGCAGGACGCACGGCAGCTCGGTGAGCAACTGGCCGACCGGCTGGCGGGGCGCACGCACTGATGGGCACCTTTTCGATGACGGGACAGAGCTTGCAGCGTGTCGCCCTCGCGGTCGTGACGACCGGGGCGATGGCGCTTGCCACGCCAGTGCTCCTGGCACAGCAACCCCACGCGACCGAACCCGCCGCGGCAACGCCGGCGCCGGCCGCCCATGGCACCGAGCCTCAGGCTCCTGCGGCAGACGCGCACGGCGCGCCCGCGCCGGCCGCCGGGACGGCCGACCACGCCCCGGCCCAGCCGGGTGCCCCGGCCGATGGCCACGCCGCTCCGGCCGCTGACCACGCGGCTCCGGCTGGCGACCACGGTGCGGCGGCCTCGCACGGTGCGGCTGCCGGCGAGCACGGTGAGGCGCACGGCGAGAGCCTGCTCGTCACGCTGGCCCGCATCGCCAACTTCGCCATCCTCGCGGGTGTCATCTACTGGTTCGGCCGCAAGCCGCTTGCCGATCACCTGGCGTCGCGCCGCGCGCAGATTCGCGCGGACCTGGTCGACGCGGCCGAGACGAAGCAGCTCGCGACGCAGCGCCTCGCCGAGATCGAGGCCAAGCTGGCGGCGCTGCCCGCCGAGCTCGACGCGCTCCGCACGCGTGGTGCCGAGGAACTCTCCTCCGAGCGCACGCGCATCCGCGCTGCCGCCGAGGCAGAGCGTGATCGTCTCGTGGAACAGGCGCGCAAGGAAATCGAGTCGCAGACGCGTGCCGCCCGCGCCGACCTCCGTGCGCAGGCCGCGGCGCTCGCCGTCGATGTCGCGGAGACCCGCCTCAAGGCCACGCTCACGCCGGCGGAGCAGTCGGCGCTCGTCGACACGTACGCCAGCCAGATGAGGAACGTCCAGTGACCGCGCCGGAAGCCCGCCGCGCCGCCCGCGCCCTCTTCGAGGTGACGCAGGGCAGGGGCGATGCCCGACCCACGCTCGACGGCCTCGACGCCTTCGTGGCGGTGATGCAGGAGCACGCGGAGCTCGGCAACGCGCTGCGCTCGCCCTTCGTCGCCGGCGAGGGCAAGCGCGCCGTCGTCGAGCAGGTGACCAACGCCCTCGGGATCGCGCCGGCCGCCACGCAGGTGTTGTGCCTGCTGGCCGAGCAGCATCAGGTGGACGGCCTGGCCGCCCTCCTCAAGGAGTTCCGCGCCCAGGTGCACCGCGTCGAGCGGCGCGTCGACGCGGTAGTGACCACGGCGGTGCCGGTGTCGGAGGTGCAGCTCGCGCAGTTGCGCGACGCCCTCTCGCACGCGACCGGGCAGCAGGTGTCGCTGTCGTCGCGCGTCGACGCCGCGATCATCGGCGGCGCGGTCACCCGCGTCGGCAGCGTGGTCTACGACGGCAGCCTGGCGCGGCAGCTCGCGCGCATGAAGGAGCAGTTCGTCCAGCAGGGCTGATCCCTGTGACGTCTTGCGGTTCTCTCACCCACCAATCATGACCATCAAAGCAGACGACATCTCCCGCATCATCCGCGAGCAGATCGGCGGCTACACGTCCAACGTCGACGTGGCCGAGGTCGGCACCGTGCTGTCCATCGGCGACGGCATCGCGCGCCTCCAGGGCGTCGAGCGCGCCATGGCGGGCGAGATGATCGAGTTCCCCCACGGCGTGTTCGGCATCGCGCTGAACCTCGAGGAGGACTCGGTGGGCGCCGTGCTCCTTGGCGACTACAAGCTGATTCGCGAGGGCGATCAGTGCCGCCGCACCGGGCGCATCATCTCGGTGCCGGTGGGCGAGGAGCTGCTCGGTCGCGTCGTCAACGCGCTCGGCCAGCCGGTCGACGGCAAGGGCGCGATCCACACGTCGCGCGTCTCGCCGATCGAGGTCATCGCGCCGGGCGTGGTCGATCGCCAGCCCGTCCGCGAGCCGCTGCAGACCGGCATCAAGGCCATCGACGGCATGGTGCCGATCGGCCGCGGCCAGCGCGAGTTGATCATCGGCGACCGCCAGACGGGCAAGACCGCCGTCGCGGTGGACGCGATCATCAACCAGAAGGACACGGGCGTCATCTGCATCTACGTGGCCATCGGCCAGAAGCAGTCGACGATCGCCCAGGTCGTGCGCACGCTCGAGGAAGCCGACGCGATGCGGTACACGATCATCGTCGCGGCAGGCGCCTCGGACCCGGCGCCGATGCTGTACATCAGCCCGTACTCGGGCTGCACGATGGGCGAGTTCTTCCGCGACAGCGGCCGCCACGCGCTGGTGATCTACGACGACCTCTCGAAGCACGCCATGGCGTACCGCGAGATCTCGCTGCTGCTCCGTCGTCCGCCGGGCCGCGAGGCGTACCCGGGCGACGTGTTCTACCTGCACTCGCGCCTGCTCGAGCGCGCCGCGAAGCTGAACGACACGCTCGGTGGCGGATCGCTGACCGCGCTGCCGATCATCGAGACGCAGGCCGGTGACCTCTCGGCCTACA
>NZ_JBIINP010000095.1:0-16016 GCF_044337415.1 Luteitalea sp. | reverse complement strand
GCCAGGATCACCTCCGGGGCGTCGGCAATGCCCAGCCGTGCCGTGAACCAGAACGTACTGCCCTCGCCGGCCGCGCTGCGTACGCCGACGCGCCCGCCCATCGACTCGACGATCTGCCGGCTGATCGCCAGCCCGAGCCCCGTACCACCGAAGCGTCGCGTCGTCGAGGCATCGGCCTGCGTGAACGGCGTGAAGAGCCGCGCCTGCGCCTCGGGCGCGATGCCCACGCCGGTGTCCGAGACCTCGAAGCGCACGAGCACGCTCGTCGCCTCGTCCACCGTCGCGCTGACGTGCACGTGCACGGTGCCCCGCTCGGTGAACTTGACCGCGTTGCCCAGGAAGTTGACCAGCACCTGCCGCAGCCGACCCGCGTCGCCGACCAGCGCCGTCGGCACGTCGGGCTCGATCACGATGCCGCAGACCAGCCCCTTCCGGCGAGCGGCGTCGACCACGAGATCGAGCGCCTCCTCCGCGGTGACCAGCAGGTCGAGCGGCGCCGCCTCGAGGGCGATGCGGCCGGCCTCGCCCTTCGAGAAGTCGAGGATGTCGTTGATGAGGCCCAGCAGGTGGTCGGCCGAGGACCGGATCGCATCGGCGAACTCGCGCTGCTCGTCGGTGAGGTCGGTGTCGAGCAGCAGCCCCGTCATCCCGATCACGCCGTTCATCGGCGTGCGGATCTCGTGGCTCATCGTCGCGAGGAAGCTGCTCTTGGCCGCGGTGGCCGCCAGGGCGAGGTCGCGGGCCTCCGCCAGTTCGGCCGCCTGGGTCTCGAGCTCCCGCAGGTACCGCTCGCGCGTCCGCTCTGACTCGGCCGTCGCCTCCCGCTCGCGTGCCTGGGCCGCATCACGCTCGGCGAGCAGCCCGAGCAGGCGTTGCGACTGCGCCCGGCTGTTCGCCAGGGCGTAGGTGAGGGCACCGCCAGCCCCGGCGAGGGCGACACCCAGCAGCGTGACCAGTTCCGGGAGGTGTGAGTCCACCAGCGAGGTCACCGACCGCGCGGCCATCGCCAGCTCGATGCGCAGGCTCTCGCCGACGACGAGGCTCACCCACGTGGCCGAGAGCGTGACCGCGACCGGCGCCCAGTCGCGCCACTGGGATCGATTGGAGCGCACCTCGCGCGACACCAGGGCCCAGGCGGCCACCAGCGTCGCCAGCGTGGCGTGCGGCGCCATGGCCAGCTGGTCGAGCCAGGTCGGGTAGCGCAGGCTCGCCGCCATCACCGCGAGGGCGATGGCGGCGCACATGAGCAGGCCGAGCGCGCTCGTCGCCGGCACCAGCGACCACGGGTACCGCCGCGGCCCCGCCGCGTGCACCAGCCCGCCTGCGCCGAGGAACACCAGCGCGAAGGCCCACAGGGTGAAGGGCACGATGGCCCACAGCCCGATCAGCAGCGCTGCCGCCGAGGCGACGGCCGCCCACGCGCGCGGCCGGACGCGCAGTCCCAGCAGCCCGAGGATGAACCCGACCCCGCACGCTGGCGGCATCGGCGCGATGAGCCTGGACAGGACGGGGCCGCCCCCGACCCCTTGCCATGCGAGCCCGGCCGCGCACACGACGAGCGCCACGTCGAGCGGGAGCGTGTCCCTGCGGCTGGCGTCGGAAGGCGCGGGCATGGGTCGAAGACGAAGGGAGACACCGCCGGCGCCATCAGGCGTCGAGCTCGGCAGTACGCCCCTTCATCGAAACATCGGCCGAAAAATCGGTTTCAAGAGGGGAAACGAACACCCTACCTGTCCGCAGGAACCGGGCGAGGCGCCCGGGGCCTCCCGGACCTAGCCGCGGAGCTGCCAGCCCGCCATCAGCAGGCCGATGGCGGCGACCCAACTGCCCGCGACGCGCGCCACGATCCGCGCCGTCGCCGATCGCCGAGACGCAGCGAGCCCCGCGGTGAGCGCCACCAGCACGAACGTCGTCGCGACGATGCCGACGAGGCCGAGCGCCTCCCGCTGCGCCAGCGCGAGCGCCGTCCCGTTCAGCCAGCCGTGCAGGAAGCCCACCACGGCCGCCAGCGCGGCGACCAGCGCTGGCCGGAGTCGCAGGTCGGCAGCGACCAGCGCGCCAATCACGAGCGACGACACCGCCGCGACGCCCTCCGGCAACACCGGGCCGCCGGCCGCGTACCCGGCGACGCCCCCGAGGCACCACGCCAGCGGCGCCGCGAGCAGGGCGCGACGTCCGGCCGTGGCGCCATTGAGTCCGGCGAGCACACCGAGCGCCAGCACGGGCAGCAGGTCGTCCGGACTCACCAGCACGTGCAGCACGCCGTCGTACAGCGGCCCGAGCCCGGTGGTCACCAGGTGCGCCAGGAGCAGCGGCGGCATCACGCGAGCGCCCCGCGCAGGAAGTAGAGGCCGCCGGCCATCACCACGGCCCCCGCGACGCGCAGCGCCACGCGGCCCCACGGCCAGGCGTGCACCAGCCCGATGGCGATCCCCACGGCATGCAGCAGGCCCGTCGCCGTGACGAAGCCGATGCTGTACATCAGGCCGCTCTGTCCCGGGGGGAGTTCGGTGCCGTGCGCATGTCCGTGGCAAATCGCGAAGGCCCCCACGAGCACCGCCGCGACCGCGAGCGGCGGCCGCGCCTCGCGCGCCACCATCAACCCCAACAGCACTGCCGACAACGCGATGCCCAGTTCGACACCAGGTACGGGGATGCCGACCAGGCCCAGGAACCCGCCAACGGCCATGACCATCGGGAAGGTCACCGGGAGGATCCACACGGCGGGCGCGCCGAGTTGCGCCCCCCAGAGGCCGACGGCGATCATCGCCAGCATGTGATCCGGTCCGGAGATCGGGTGCGACAGGCCGTTGAGCAATCCCTGTGCGGCGCCTTGCTGCACGTGGGCATGCGCGGGGGTGGCCGTGAACGCCAACAGCGCGGCGGCAGCGGCGGCCTGCTGCATACGGCGCTCCGCCTGCTCGATTCGTGGTCGGGTCATCGCAGGTCTCCAATCAGCAGCAACGTGCGCTGGATGGTCCAGTAAGCGCCGAGCGACCCGACCGCGTAGCCAGGCAGCAGTTCGACGAGCTGCGGCCAACGGATCTCGAGGGCGCGAAACGCCCGCTCGAGACCGAGGATGAGCGCCACGAACCCGAGCTGGCCGATCTCGACGCCGACGTTGAACAACAGCAGCGCCAGTGGAATCTCCGCCTTCGGCAGCCCCATCGTCGTCAGGCCGCTCGCGAAGCCGAAGCCGTGCAGCAACCCGAAGGCGAAGGCCACGACCCACGGATGCCGGATCGTGAGGCTCGACTCCCCCCGCCAGCGGCGGACGATCTCCGGGCCGAGGAAGAGGATGCTGAGGGCGATGGCGGCGTTGAGCGGCGGCAGCGGCGCACTCGCGTAGCCCAGCGTGGCGATGGCCAGCGTGAGGCTGTGGGCGACGGTGAACGCGGTGATCGTCTTGAGCAGCATCCAGCGGTCGCCGACGATCAGCAGCAGGCCGAGCACGAACAGCAGGTGGTCGATGCCCAACAGGATGTGCTCCACCCCGAGCCGGACGTAGCTGCCGGCGCGCTGCCAGGCCGAGGTGGCCGCGCCGAGCGTCACGCTCGGGTTGGTGGGCTTGAGCAGGTGGCTCTCGAGCCTGCCGTCCTTGTGGTGCACGCGGACGATGACGTCGGTGATCGTCGACTCCAGGCCCTGGATCACGATGGTCCGCCCCTGGATCCCTCCCGGGCACGACAGCAGGCCGCGCACCACGAGGGCCCCGGGCGTGAGGGCCTGCTGGTTGGCGGTCTGCAGGCGGCACTCGGCGGGCATCACCGGCGCGATGAAGATCTCGATCTCGCCGCCCGACGGCTTCTTCCAGAGGAAGTCGTACGTGCCCGGGCGCTGCTCGCGCAGTTCGAGGAATCCCGGCCGCGTTTCGTGCGCCTCCACGGGCATCACGCACGCTGCGACGACCGCCACGACCGCGCACAGGCGACCGAGATGCGTCATCGCGGCCCCTCGGCCGGCGCAGGCGCCGGCGCGCTCGCGGGGGCTGGTGCGCCAGGTGCGGCAGGCGCGCGCGGCTCGACCACCACCGTGTAGTTGCCGAGCAGGCGGACGTAGAGCGCGTCGAGCTGACGACGACGGCGGTCGGACGTGAACTCGCGCGACACCACCGGCAGGATCTCGGCCAGCGGCGGCACGCGCCCCGGCGTGCGTTCGCTCACGAACACGAGGTGCAGGCCGTAGCCCGAACGGATCGGTCCGCTCCAGGCCCCGGTCGGCGCCTTGGCGAGTTCGGTCGCGAAGGCGTCGCCGAACTGGCGCGCGACCTCCGTCAGCGCCGAACGCGGCACGTCCGCGGGCAACATCAGCGTGTCGCCCATCGAGGCTGGCGCCGTCGTCGCCCCGCTGGCCTTCAGCTGCGCGAGCAGGGCGTCGGCGTCGCGCGCGAGCGTGTCGCGATGCGCATCCGGGCTCAGGTACACGTGCGAGAAGGCCACCTCGGGGTCCTGGCGGAAGGCATCGGGATGAGCATCGAGCCAGCGCTGGAGATCGGCCTCGGTGGGCGGCGTCGCGTCGATGGTGTCCTCGGCCGCGAACTCGAACTTCTGGCGCAGCCGTCGACGGATGACGGTGTCGTCCTTGTCGAGCCCGAGGCTCATCGCCTCGCGCGTGGCGATCTCCTCGCGAATCTGGTCCTGCACGAGGTTGCGGACCTCCTCCTCGGTAGGGAGCCGCTGCCACGTGCGCTCGAAGTTGGCGACGAGGGCGTCGATCTGGCCAGGCGTGATGACGATGCGTGAGGCGCCGGCGCTGCCGACACCCCAGCGGTCGAAGGCCAGGAACAGCAGGCCACCGATGACGAGGAAGTGAACGAGAGGCTCCCGCCACCAGCGGCTGCGGGAGTTGGTCGAGCTCATGGCGAAGGCAAGCTTACGTGAAACGGCACGGCGGGCGGAGACACGCTGGGCGAGGACGAGCCCCGCCCACCGTGAACGCCGAACCTTGAATTCTGAATTCAGAATTCAGAACTGCTTAGCGGCGACGACCGCCGCCGCCCCGGGCCCCACCACCACCGCCGTACGACCGCGAGCCGCCGCCGTACGAGCGGCTGCCGCTACCGTACGTGCCTGCGCCCCCCGATCGCGCGGTCGCCGCGCTGGTGCTGCGAGTGGCGCCCTGGGCGCGGGCACGCGCGTCGGAGTCGAGCTGGCCGACGGTGCCGGAGCCGGACGCGGCGCGGTTCTGCGCGTTGGTCTTCGCCTGGTCACGCTGCGCCGGCGTCGGCGTCTGTACGCCGCTCCAGTTGCCGCTGCCGTCGTACTTCTGCCAGCTCCCGTCGTCGCGGCGATAGACGTTGCCGTCGTGGCCGGCGTAGATGTCGCCCGAGCCGGTGCGGCCGACCGTGGTGCCGCCGGGGCCCGGCGTGTTGCGGCTCACGAACTCGCCGCCGCCGCTGCCCTGGCCGGTGCGCGTGGTGGTGCCGGTGACGTTGTTGGTGTAGCGCGAGGTGGTGGCCCACTGGTCACCGCGCTGCACGCCGGTCTGGCCCCAACTGCCGTACACGTTGCTGCCCTGGCGCGTCGCGGCGTACGTGCCGGTGCGCGGGTTGTAGGCCTGGGCCGCTCCACGTGCGCCGTAGGGGCCGTAGGCCATCGCACCGCGTGCGTACGTGCCTGTGGAGGGGTTGTAGCGCGCCGTCACGCCGGCGCCGCCGTAGGGACCGTACACGGCCGCGCCACGACCGTACGTACCGCTCCACGGGTTGTACCAGGCGCTGTAGCCGTAGGTCGGGTAGTACGGGCGGTAGTACGGGTAATAGCCGCCGTACCAGACGTAGGGCGGGTAGTAGTAGCCGGTGCCCCACACGGCGCAGCCCCACGCGACCATCAGGCCCGTGTAGGCGGCCGCCGTGGCGAAGACGACCGCGTCGCTGTGATCCTCCACCACCGTGACGTGCGTCACGTTGTAGGCCGGCGAGCTCGCCGGGATCTCGTAGATGGACTTCGGGACCTCGCCCGTCACGGCCCACGGGCCGGTGGGTGCGTCGGCGGCGAACCACACGCCCTCGAAGCACATGTAGTAGCGGTTGCCGACCTTGATGATGTCCTTGTCGGTGTTCACCGCGCGCGCCACCGTGGTCTTCTCGACGGCCTCGAACTTCGGGTCGCCCTGGTACTGCACCTCGGGCGCCTTGATGTCGGTCTTGCTCACGCGCGCCGTCTGCGGCACCTGCGCGAGGAGCACGGCCTCGGCGGCCTGCGGCGTGCCGGGCACCGACGCGAGGACACGCGACCGCTGGTGCGACTCGGGAATCTTCGCGAAGTCGGCCGGCAGGGTCGGCGTGGCGAACGTCCAGGGGCCATCGAGGGAGGGCGCGGAGAACCAGCGGCCCGCCACGAGGTAGTAGTACGCGCCGGCCTTGCCGAGCCGGAAGACGTCGCTCTCGGTGTTGGACACCCACAGCAGGCCGGTGCCGGTCACCGACAGGTACCGCGGCTCGCCCTGCATCACGATCAGCTCGGCTGGCGTGGTGCTCACGTACACCGTCGGCACCTTGCCGGAGGCGGGCGGCCGCGGCGGCATGGCGCCGCGCACATCCGACCAGTTGTCGTCGGCGGGCAGCTTGCCGAAATCGGCGGGCAGCTTCCCGGCCGACTTCCACGGGCCCTTCAGGCCATCGGCGACGTACCACGCCAGGTCGTGGCGCAGGTAGTACTGCTTGGCCGCCTTGACGTGGAACAGGTCCCAGTTGGTGTTGATGGCGTACTCGAGGTCGGTGTCCTTGACGGCCGACCAGATCGGGTCGCCGTCGATGTTCACCAGGACGGCCGCGCTCGTGCTGTGGAACACGGTGGGCGGATCGGCCTTCACGCCATCCATGTTCTTCGGGATGACCTGGCTCTTGTCGACGTACGCCAGCACGCGATCGAGCGCGATCACGCGGTCCTGGTGCGGCACGGCCGCCGAGACCTCTGCGAGCAGCGCCTGCGCCTTGTCGGCCGGCACCTCCGGGAAGTGCGACCGCACGATCTTCCAGTCGGAGAAGCTGACGAGCCGCTCGTCGACGCTGACGGCGGTGTCGGCCTCGATCTGGATGGTGCCGAGGGCGCGCGTGGCGCCGTCCTTGGACGCGTAGCCCACCGCCGCGTGCATCACGGCGTGCTTCTGGTCGGTCCAGCTGGCGACCTGAGGCTCGTACAGCGTGACGGTGGCCTGGGTCGCCGTGGTGAAGGTGCGCGGCCAGCCGCCGTCGGCAGGCACGGCAGCCGGCGCGGCCTTGGGTGCAGCCGCCTTCGGGGCCGCCTTCGGGGCGGGCGTGGCCTTGGCCGCAGCAGGAGCGGCAGTCGTGGCCGGCGCCGGCTTCGGCGCGGCGGCCGGGGCCTGGGCCTGGGCCTGCAGGAGAGGCGTGAGGGGCGACATCCCCACGAGCGCCGCCGCGAGAACAGCGGCAGGCGCGTGCAACGGAGTGTGGCGAAGCATCATCGGTCTCGTTCTCGGTGTCCGTGGCCGTGGACCGGCATCCGGTCCTCGTGACGCATGGCGAACACCGCCACTGCGTCCAGCCGACGATTATGGACGAGTAAGCGTCCGGTTCGGCCGTGGTGATTTTGTCGATTCGATGGCAAAGGCGTCGCAGATTCGGTACGCGTGTCGCAACGGGATGGCAGCGCGATGAAGAAGTCGTCGGCGTGTCATGAAGCGGGAACGCCACCGCGAAGGGCGGCGTATCCCCCATCAGAACGCCATCGCCGCGCCGGCGTCATCGTCATCTTCCAGGCGCGACAGGAGTGACATACATGCGCACCATCCTTGCTTCCGCTCTCGGTCTCCTCACCCTCGCCGGCGCTGCATCGGCCCAGCCCCTGCCCACCGAAGTCTGGGGCGGCGGCGTGATCGTCAAGGTCGACACGGCCGCACGCACGATCGCCGTGCGCCAGGGCAGCGCCGAGACCACCTACGTGGTCGCGGAGTCGGCCGAGGTCAAGGACGGCAAGAAGGTCGTCACGGCCGCCGACCTCTCCGGCAGCGTCGGGCAGCAGGTCCGGGTGTACTACGCGACCGCGGGCGACACCCGCACCGCGAGCAAGGTCACGCTGCTCGGCATCCCCACCAAGGGCTCGGCGGCGGCCATCTCGGCCTCGGTGGTCAAGGGCGAGAAGGCGACGACGCCGGAGTAGCAGAGCCGGGTACCGGGTACCGGGTACCGGGTACGACATGGCGGGCAAGTCCGTTGGGGCTTGCCCGCCTGTTTCGTGTGGGGCGTATGATTCGGCAGCCCTCCCCCGCTCTCCGGGGTCGGGCGCGGAGACGCCATGCAGGAACGACGACGCCTGAAGCGGCGCACCCTCATCTACTACCTGCGGGTGACCGACGACGAGACCGGCCAGGACATCGGCCACCTGGTGGACATCACCACCGAGGGCGCGCTCGTGATGAGCACCACGCCCATCGAGGTCGGCAAGACGTTCCGCCTGCGCATGCAGTTGCCCAACAGCGACGGCACGCCCGGCAAGGAACACGTGGAATTCGAGGCGCGCAGCCTGCGCAGTTCGCGCGACGTCAACCACGACTTCATCGACACGGCGTTCCAGGTGACGAGCCTCAGCCCCCGTGACCGCAGCCACATCGAGATCCTCATCGACGACTACGGCTTCAGCGACTGAGCCGCCCCTCTCCGGGTGCCGAGTACCCCGTACCCGGTACCCGTACCCCGCTACCTACTTCGGCGAACCCTCGAGCTTCGGCGCCACCCAGGCGCCGCTCACCGCCTCCGGCTTCGGCCAGTAGAGGCGGAGGAACAGGCGCGTCGGGCCATTGGGCGCAGGCAGCCAGTTGGACTCGAGCGCCTTGCCGGGCGACTCGTGCTGGACGTACAGCGTCAGCCCGCCGTCGGCATCCTTCTTCAGCGACGGCAGCATCGGCGAGTTGATCAGGTACCGCTTCAGCGGGTTGGCGTACAGCAGGCTCTGGGGCGACGTGTAGAGCGTGAGCGACCAGAACGCGTTGACCGGCGGCAGTTGCCCGGGCGCGAAGCGCAGGCGGTAGTTCTGCGTCGAGCCGTCGAGCGGCTGCCCCTTGGCATCGACGAAGAACGCCGGGTACATCGCCTCGTCGCGCGAGTTGCCGTAGATACCGAGCACGGCGGCCGTCATGCGATGCAGGTAGTTGTTCTTCAGGAAGTCGCGCGTGCCGAACACGTCGCCGGTGCCGACCTTGCCCGTGTCGACGCTGGTGGCCTTGAACGCGCCGAATTCCTTCCATGCGTCGGCGATGCCGTCCTCGAGGGCCTTGCGAACCTCGGGCGACAGCGAGGCCGCGTCGAACGGCCTGCCCGCGCCGACGCCGATCTTCGCGAATCGTTCCATCAGCGCCACTTCCGACGGGTGCGTCGGACAGGCGATGAGCGCCGTGTTGAGGATGCGGAAGACGTCGGCCGACGTCTTCTGCTGCTCGCCGGTCAGCGGTGCGACGAAGGGGAACGGCGGCGCGGCCGCTGGCGCCGGCGTGCCGAGGTACTGCGACAAGGTCTGCACCTTGTAGCCCGCCTGCACCCGCTTGACCGCCGGCAGGTCGGCCGGCCCCTTCAACTGTGTCCGGTAGATCGCCAGCCCCAGTTCGGTCTCGGCGTTGATGACCTGCAGGACGCCCTTGGGCGTCTCGCCCTTCCACGACGGCCCGGCGATGAGATAGCTGCCGCCGCCGTTGCCGGTGGTCCGGCTGCCGATGTACGCGAAGTTGTGCGTGTAGGCGTCGATCAGCTGCACAGAGAAGTAGCGGTCCTTCTCGATCGCGGGCAGCGTGAGCACGATCGGCTCCGCCCGTAAATCGAGCCCGAGCATCGAGTACGGCGTGTCGGAGTTCGGCGTCTGCACGGCGACGTCGTCGGGCGTGAACACGCGCGCGACGCTGGCCAGCTTGTTGTAAGGCCCCTTGTACTCGGGGTTCGTCGTGTCGACGAAGTACGCGTGCTGGATGCGATAGCTGTCGACCAGCGGGAAGCCGTAGATGTAGGCCTCCTTCGCGATGGCGCGGACCTCGTCCAGTGAGGGGCCGCCGACCGGCGTCGTCGCGGGAGCGGGCGCGGCCGCATCCTTCGGCCCGCTGGCCGTGTCGCTGGGTGTGCTGCTGCACGCCGAGAGGGCGAGCACGGCGGCAAGGGCAAGGGTGGAGGCAGGGCTGGTGCCCGACCACCTGGCTCGGGAGGACGATGAAGTCATCCGTCCTGAATACCACCGCCCGGCGCCAGGAGTCGTCCCGAATCAGGGATTAGGACCAAGGTCCAGTCGGGAGAATTTCAGGATTCCAGGATTTCAGAATTTCACAGCGGTCAGTGAGCGTTCACGGGGGCGCTGACCGTCGCCCAAGGGCGACGGCTACGAGCGGACGCGCGGCGCAGGTCAGGGCGCCGCGGTGGCGCGCACCTGGTCGAGTTGCGCGCGCACCAGCGCACCGCGCGCGGCGATGAAGGCGCGCAGGCTCGCGAGGGCCTCGGCGCGCGTCGCTTCGTCGAACTGCTTGCGCATGTCCTGCCGCGCCGCCTCATCCACGAGCGCCGCCGTGGCCTCGAACTCGCTGGCGAGCCAGCCGTCGGCGTCGGCCAGGCCGGCGACCTGCTGCAGCGCCGCGAGGTACGCCTCGCGCAGGTCGGGGAACGCGAGGGCCTGCCGCACGAGCACGTTCTCGTCGGTGCGCAGGAAGACGTCGGTCGCGACGTCGCCGAACGCCTGATCCTTGTCCCACGGCAGGAACTGGTGCTGCGTGCCCGCATCGGGCCGCTGCAGGTAGAAGTTGTTCATGCCGTCGTAGCCGAGCAGCCCGTCGTTGTCGGCCGTGAAGGTCTCGACGGCCAGGTACGTGAGCATCTGCCGCAGATCGAGCCGTGGTTCGACGAGCGCACGCCACGACTCCCCTGTCGCCGCACCGGACGCCGCGAGCAGGTCGCGCAGCGGCGCGTACAACGTCTCGACCGGCCGGCTTTCATGCGTGCGCGCCTCGAACAGCGGCACATACGGATCGAGGCCCGTGCCGAGGTCCTGGGCGCGATAGGGGCCGAGGAACTTGTACTCGAACAGGACGCCCTCGTCGTTGCCGATGCGCGTCAGCATCTGCGCGTTGATCTCCTCGACCAGCGCGTAGAGTCCCTGGTACTCGCCGTTGATGAAGACGCGGACGAACACCTCGCGCGGCGCCGGCACGCCCATCGCCTCGTACAGCCGGAGCGCGAGCCGTTCGCGGATCATCGTCGGGTCCTGCCAGAGGTTGTCGAGCACCATCGCCTTCTGCCCGGCGAAGCGCTGGCCGCTGGCGTAGCGGTTGAAGTCGAGCCGCAGACCGACCTTGGTGGCGTTCCGGCTCCCGAGCCCGCGCGACCGCACGCCGATGTTGCGCACGACCACGCCGCGGTACTCGAAATCGGCCGGGTAGTACGTGTTCTGGTCGGCGGTGGCGCGCAACTGCGCGAGGTCCGCGGAGTTGACCCACAGCTTCACGTCCGACACGCCGGCCTGCTCGAAGGGGTCGATGTCCTGGGCGCGGGCAGGCCCCGCCCACGCGAGCACCAGGGCCAGCGCCCAGGCGACCGTCACGATGCGATGCATGGCGGAACCCTCAGAAGGTGGCGGGCGTGGGGTGGAGCGGCGTGGAGACATCCGCCGTGGCGCTGGTAGCGGCGCTCGTGCCGGGCGACTGCAGGGCGCGCGGCAGCACGCCGGCGAGGTCGCGGTCGATGGTGGCGCCGATCTCGGCGTCAAACGCCAGCACGTCGCCGGCCGGCCGGTCGTAGGTCTGGGCCCAGAGATGCGCGTCCGACGCGGCGTCGATCAGCTGCACCGTGACCCGCACGCGGTCGCCCTGGCGCACGATCGAGCCCTCGACCACCAGGTCGACGCCGAGTTCGGCGGCAATGGCCGGCACGGGACGGGCCGCCTGCTTGTACTGCATGGCCGAGGTGCGCGAGGTCACGTGGACCCGGCCGCTGCGGGCCAGGGCGGTGGTGACCGCATCGGTCAGGCCGTCGGCCATCGACGACGTGGTGGTCGACGGCGAGTAATCGGCAAAGGGCAGCACGACGAGGGCCGGACCGGCGCCGCGATGGGCCTTGACGTAGGCGACCGGGGTCGCCGGCGTCGAGACGCGCGCGGCCGACGGCGTGGCCGACCTGGCGCCCTGACTGTTCATCACGGCGAGCCCGAGGAACACGGTGGCAGCGGCGCCCACCAGTTGCGCCGTGACGCGGCTGGCAAAGGCAATCCAGACGGACTTGACCTTCTTGTCCTTCTTGCTGGCCGGAGGCAACGCCTCGGCGGCCGGGACCGAATCGGCAGCCGGGGCGTGGGCGGGGTGAAGGGGCGAGAGAGGCGAGGTCTGGTCCGTCATGGCTCGAAGGCGACCGGGGCGCCTGCATCCGTGCAGGGTCTCGATCGCGGTCTGAGGGGTTAGACGGAAGGTTTATGGCAGAACCGTGACGCGGTGTTGAAAGCGTCTGGGCCGGGCCGGCCATGGTTGTTCCACAGGACCCGGATGCTCGGTGCTGCCGCGAACCGTGCTGTCTCGCCGCCGCTGCTGGGGAGCGGTACGGAAGCTCAATCGGCCGCGCCACGCTCGAACGTGAATCGAATGTTGGCCCTCCATCGGCAGTGGAGAACCCTCGAGAAGCAGACTGGAGTCTGACTTGGCGACTAAAGTCGCCACAGAAGCGCCCATTCGCTCTCATCAGCAGACGCCAGCCGTGCCGACCTCCGGCCAGATCACCGAGGCGCCGTGGCACATCGCTTGCTCTGGCCCAGACTGCGGTTCCTGTCCGTCACCTCCATCCCCAGGGAGTTCCCATTCGATGAGGCTCGTCCCCAGCCCGTCCCAGTCGTCCCCCGCGCGTCGCGTGCGCGGACTCGTCCTCGCTGCCCTGGCCATCTGCGGCCTGGCCGCCCCGGTATCGGCCCAGAGCGTCTCGCTCACCACCATCGGCGCGCCCTACACCCAGAACTTCGACACCCTCAGCAACACCGCCCTCAGCACCACGAATCCTCTCACCATCACCGGGTGGAGCCTGGCCGAAAGCGGGACGAGCACCCGCAACAACGGGCAATACGCCGTTGACACCGGCAGCAGCAACACCGGCGACGCCTACAGCTACGGCGCGGCCGGCGATGCCGAGCGTGCGTTCGGGTCCCTCCGGAGCGGCACGCTGGTCCCGGTGTACGGCGTGGCCTTCACCAACAACACGGGCGCGACCATCACCAGCCTGCGCGTCGGCTACACCGGTGAGCAGTGGCGCATCGGGAACACCCTCGCCGCCCGCGAAGATCGCCTCGACTTCCAGTACAGCCTCGACGCGTCGTCGCTGGCCACCGGCACCTGGCAGGATGCCGACACCCTCGACTTCATCAACCCGATTCAGACGGCCACCCTCGTCGGCGCCCTCAACGGCAACAGCGCCCAGAATCGACGCGCGCTCGACGCCACGATCTCGGGCCTGTCGATTCCGAACGGGGCCACGTTCTGGGTGCGCTGGAACGACGCGGACGGCACGGGCGCCGACGACGGCATGGCCGTCGACGACTTCTCGCTGACGCCGCTCGGCGGCAGCGGCCCGGTGACGCCGACGTTGTCCGTCAACGACGTGTCGCTGGCCGAGGGCAACAGCGGCACCACCACCTTCACGTTCACGGTGAACCTCTCCGCGCCGGCCCCGACCGGAGGCGTGACCTTCGACATCGCCACGGCCGACAACACCGCCACCACGGCCAATGGGGACTACACGGCCCGGGCGCTCACGGGCCAGACCATCCCGGCCGGCAGCAGCAGCTACACCTTCGCCGTCGCGGTGCTCGGCGACACGGCGGTCGAGCCCAACGAGACCTTCTTCGTCAACGTGACGAACCTGATTGGCGCCAATGCCGGCGACATGCAGGGGCAGGGCACGATCCAGAACGACGACGTCGGGTTGACCGCGATCCACGCCATCCAGGGCTCCGGCTCGACGTCGTCACTCGTCGGCCAGGTGGTCACCACGCGCGGCATCGTCACGGCCCTCAGGTCCAATGGGTTCTACATCCAGATGCCCGACGCCCAGATCGATGCCGACCCGATGACCTCCGAAGGCATCCTGGTATTCACGAGTTCCACACCGCCGGCGGCCGCGGCGGTCGGCAACCTGGTTCAGGTGACGGGCACGGTGACGGAGTTCGTGTCGAGCACCACGCCCACCTACCCGAAGCTGACCGAAATCACGAGCCCGATCACCGTGCAACTGGGCACCGGCAACGCGCTGCCGACCGCGGTGGTCCTCGGCCCCACGGACTTCACCACGCTGGACTCGCTCGAACGGTACGAGGGCATGCGCGTCACCGTGCCGTCGCTGACGGTGACACACGCGACCGACGGCAACGTGAGCGAGTTCAACGCGACGTCGACGAGCAACGGCATCTTCTACGCCGTCCTGACGGGCACGGCCCGGCCGTTCCGCGAGGCGGGACTCGAGCCGTTCGCCGTGACACCCGCCGGCACGCCGGCCAACGTGCCGCGCTTCGACGGCAATCCCGAGCGGCTCCGCGTCGACAGCGACGCCATCGCCGGGAACCCCGCGATCAACGTCGCCACAGGCGCCGTGGTCTCCGGCCTGACCGGCCCGCTGGACTTCGCCGGCGGCTGGTACACCCTGCTGCCGACCAACAGCGCCAGTGCCGGCGTGTCGGGCGGCCTGGGGATCGTCAGCGTGCCCAATCCCGCGGCCGGCGAGTCCACGGTCGGCGCGATCAACCTCGAGCGCTTCTTCGACACCGTCAACGATCCGCTCACCAGCGATCCGGTCCTCACCGTGGCGGCCTTCGATCGCCGCCTGGCGAAGGCCTCGGCCACGGTGCGCCTCGTGCTGAGGTCGCCGGACATCCTGGCGGTCGTCGAGCTGGAAGACCTGGCGACCCTGCAGGCACTCGCCGACCGGATCAATGACGACACGATCGCGGCGGGTACGGCATCGCCGGGCTACCAGGCCTATCTCGTCGAGGGCAACGACGTCGGCGGCATCGACGTCGGCTTCCTCGTGAAGTCGGCCGTGCAGGTGGTGGCCGTCACGCAGCTGGGCGCCAGCGCCACCTACGTCAATCCCAACAACGGCGTGAGCGAACTGCTCAACGATCGCCCGCCGCTCGTGCTGCAGGCCGTCATCACGCCGACGGGCGGCACCGCCCTGCCGCTCACCGTCATCGTCAACCACCTGCGATCGCTGAACGGCATCGACGACGAGGGCACCGACGGCACCGGCACGTCCGGCGGACGGGTGCGCGCGAAGCGTCGGGCCCAGGCCGAGTTCCTCGCCACCCTGGTGCAGCAGCGGCAGGTGGCCAACCCGAACGAGCGCATCCTGCTCGTGGGCGACTTCAACGCCTTCGAGGTGAACGACGGCTACGTGGACGTGATCGGCACGATCGCCGGCACGCCGACGCCCGGCGATCAGGTGGTGTTGGCCTCACCCGACCTCGTCAACCCCGACCTGATCGACCTCGTGCGCTGGGTGCCGCCTGCTGAGCGCTACTCGTACGCGTTCGAGGGCAACGCGCAGGTGCTCGACCACGCGCTCATCACGCAGAACCTGTCGCGGCTGGTGAGCCGCATCACCTTCGCGCGCAGCAATGTCGACCAGCCCGAGACGCGCCGCAACGACACCTCCGCGGCGCGCGTCAGCGACCACGACGGCGTCGTCATCGGCCTGGCCACCGGCACGCCGAAGCTGTCGGTGACCGTGGCCGGCGTGGCCGACGGCGGGTCGCTGGTGACGCTGCGCTTCCGCAACACGGGTGCGGGCAACCTGTTCAACCTGGTGGTCGATTCGCTGCGGACGCGCGTCACGTCGGGTGCCGGCTCGGTGGCGCCGACCACCGGAGTGCCGCTCGCGGTGGCGCCCGTGCTCGGGCCGGGGCAGTCGGTGACGGTGACCGTGGCGGTCACCTCGGCGCCGACCGTCCTCAAGTACGCCCTCGGCGAAGGCGGCAGCTACCAGACGGCCAGCGGCGCCACCCTGCGGTTCTCGTCGACGCAGAGCGTGACCAAGTAACAGGAACACGGCGGGCCCGCGT
>NZ_JBIINP010000274.1:0-4568 GCF_044337415.1 Luteitalea sp. | reverse complement strand
CGCCGGCATCGCCGACGTGTACGACGCGATGACCAGCGACCGCAGCTACCAGCGCGCGATGAAGCCCGTGGATGCCCTCCACCTCATGACGACCCACCTGGCGTCGCACTTCGACCAGGAGCTCCTGGAACAGTTCGTCAGGACGCTCCGCGCCCCGACGACCTAGCGGGACGCGGGGGCTGGGGGCTGGGGGCTGGACGCCTTCGGCCCTTTCCCGACTCCCTTTTGCCTTTGGCCTTTGGCCTTCGGCATGAGGCATGAGGCATGAGGCATGAGGCATGAGTAGTTCGGAATGCGGCCGCGGCAGCATTCCGAACTACTCTCTCCCAATGCCCCGCTGTCCCTGGTGCGGTACGGACCCGCTCTACGTCGCCTATCACGATGAGGAATGGGGCGTCCCCGTGCACGACGACCGTGCCCTCTTCGAACTGCTGATCCTCGAGGGGGCGCAGGCGGGGTTGAGTTGGATCACCGTGCTCCGCAAGCGCGAGGCCTATCGCCGCGCCTTCGACGGCTTCGACATCGCGCGCGTCGCGGGCTATGGCGAAGACGACGTGGCCCGCCTCCTGGCCGACCCGGGCATCGTGCGCAATCGCCTGAAGATCCGCGGGGCCATCCGCACGGCGCGCGCCGTCCTCGACCTGCAGGCCACGCATGGCTCGCTCGACGCCTTCCTGTGGGCGTTCGTCGAGGGCACGCCTCGGGTGAACCGGCCAGCGACGATGTCCGACGTGCCTGCCGTCACGCCCACCGCGACGGCCATGAGCCGCGCGCTCGTCAAGGCGGGCGCCACCTTCGTCGGCCCGACCATCTGCTACGCCTTCATGCAGGCCGCAGGGTTGGTCGACGACCACCTGGCGGACTGCTGGGTCGCGACCGGAGGGCCGCGACCGCCCGTGGAGCCGGGCGCACCCGGGCGGTGACGCCTGCCGTCTCTCAGCCCGTGCCGGCAGCCGTTGCCGCGGGCAGCCTCATCGGCGTGGTCCCCGGGCTGGCACGCCTCTCCCCCATCGACGCCACGTCGGCGAGTGACGTGCGGTCTGGTCAGGGCGCGGCGAGCGAGTCGCGCCGCTCCAGCAACAGGCGGCGCTCCGGCGCGGAGCAGCTGCACGCCAGCGCGCGGTCGAACGCCGCCCGGGCCTCGTCACGCCGCCCGAGCGCGGCCAACAGCGAGCCCTCCACGGCGTGGGCCAGGTGGTACGCGGGCAACAGCGCGGTGATGCCGTCGCGCGCCAGGGCGTCGAGGGCCGCCGAAGCCCCCGCCACCCGCCACACGGCGACGGCCCGATTCAGCGCCACGACCGGCGAGGGCGTGAGCGCGAGGAGCCGGTCGTAGAGGCCGAGGATGCGGGGCCAGTCGGTCTGCCCGCCGTCCGCGGCGGCGTGCGTGATGACGATGGCAGCCTGCAGGTGATAGGCGGTCTCCTCCGGCCCCGTGATGCTGCGCGAGAACCACGCGAGCCCCTCCGACAACAGGGCGCCGTCCCACCGTGTCCGATCCTGGGCGTCGAGCAGCACCAGGTCGCCCTCGACGGTCGTCCGCGCGGCGAGTCGTGCGGCGTGCACCAGCATCAAGGCGAGGAGCGCGAACACGGGCGGGGCCGCCAGTGGGGGCGTCGTCGCGAGATGACGGGTCAGGCGCGTGGCCTCGAGGCACACATCCGGGCGCGTGAGCGACGCGCCGTCGTGCGTCGCGTAGCCCTCGTTGAACATCAGGTAGAGCGCCTCGAGCACGGCCGCCCGCCGCTCGGCCAGCGCCGCAGGGCCTGGCAGGTCCACGGCGACGTCACGGTCGCGAAGGGTCCGCTTGGCACGCACGAGCCGTTGGGCCACGGTGGCCTTCGGCTGCAGGAAGGCGCGTGCGATCTCGTCGACGCCGAAGCCGCACACGGTCTTCAGCGTCAGCGCGACGCGCACCTCCTGCGACAGCGCCGGATGGCAGGTCAGGAACATCAGGCACAGGTCGGCATCGCCGAACGGCAGGCGGCCTTCGTCGACCGCGTCGCGGTGCAGCGCCTCGAGGGCGGCCGTGATGGCCGTCTCCCGCTCGCGAAACCAGGTGTCGCGCCGCAGCGCATCGATGGCCAGCCGGCGCGCGACGGTGAACAGCCATGCCGCCGGTTGGTCGGGCACCCCATGGAGCGGCCAGCCCTGCAGGGCCCGCATCAGCGCCTCCTGGACCGCGTCCTCGGCCAGGTCGAGATGGCGGCCCCCCAGCACGCGGGTGAGGCGGGACACGATGCGCCCCGCCTCCTCCCTGAACAGGTGGGCGACCAGGTCAGGACTGCGCGCCACCCGTGTCCTCCAACTGCCGGATCTCGATGGAGCCGAGTTCCAGGTGCGGGCAGTCGCGCGTCAGCGCCACCGCCTCGTCGAAGGAGGCCGCGTGCACGACGAAGTAGCCGCCCACCAGTTCCTTGCCCTCGACGTAGGGCCCGTCGGTCACCGTCGAGCCGCCGCTCGCTCGCCGCACCACGCGCCCGGTGCGGTCGGTCAGCTTGCTGGCGCCGACCAGGGCCCCGCGCTGCGCCAGGCCGGCGGTCCAGTCCATGTAGCGCTGCATCAGCGCCTGCATGGCATCGGGCGCCATGTCCGGAAACGTATCGTCGTCGCGCAGCAGCAACAGGTACTTCGACATGACTGAGCTCTCTTCCCCAGGTCGCCAGGCAGCGGGTGCATCCCGCCGCGGCGCGCCTGTTCGTCATGGTGACGAACGGGGGCCGCGGAAATCGACATCCCCGACGCCGGACGCTAGAACGAGAAGTAGAACACCAGATCGACGCCGTACCGCTCGATGCGCTGCGTGAGCGATCGGTTGCCGGCGCTGAGGCCATCGCCCTCGGCCACGTTGCCCTGCAGGCGCAGGAAGTCGGCCAGCCGGTACTCGAGCAGGAACTGCGAGACCTGCTGGTTGCCGAACTGCTGCCGGAAGCGGAGGAAGAGATCCTGCGTGACCTGCTGGCCGATCACCACCGCCGGATTCACGCGCCCGGTGGGGTCGGTGGTCTCCACCTCGAACTGGTCGAGGTCGAGCGTGCTGCCGATCGCCTCGGCGAGCGGCGACACGACGAACCCGGCCGCGATGCCACCCGCCCGCTGTGCCAGCGAGTTCTGCTGGCCGGTGCCCAGCTGGTTGAGCGGCTGGTTGAAGACGATGAGCGCCAGGATGTCGCCTTCGTCGAGCGGGGGCGTGGACGAGAACGACAGCTCCGGCTTGCGCGCCGTGCCCTGAATCCGCACGCGGGCCTCCACGCCCTGGATGACCCGCTGGGCGGTGATGTCGAGTCGCGGGTCGATCTCCTCGTTGCCGCGGAAGAGGATCTGGCCGTCGCGGACGAGATCGAAACGGCGTCCCTGGTACGAGTAGATTCCCCGGACGGTGTTCACCGTCCCCAGCAGGACGACCGGCTTGCCGGCCGTCTTGGCGACGCGGAAGTTGCCGCCGAGGGTCGCGTTCAGGTCGCCCACGGACGCCCGCGCGGCCTCGATGCTCTGCCCGCGCACGACCAGGTTGTCGGGAATCCGCACCTGGATGTTCAGCGCCGTGTCGGCGAACACGCTGCTGGCGTCTGCTGCCGCGGCTGGGGCCGCGGAACCCGCAGCCGCCGCAGGCGTGCCCGACGCGCCGCCGCGCGTGGACGCTGGAGCGGCGGGCGCCGTGGACGCCACGGCCCCGGGTCGGCCTGGCGCCGGGTCGCCGGGCGGAGGCGCCGCGGGGCCGCCGGGGGCGGGAGGCGGCGAGGCCGGCACGGTGCCGACGACGAACGTGTTCTGGCCGGCCACCAACTGCGGGATGCGGTCGTCGTCGCCGAGCAGGTCGGGCACGATCTCGCCGCGAAGACGCGCCGTGGGAATGCCCTGGTACTCGGCCTGCGTCGCGTAGGCCGAGTCGGTGAACTGCGGCAGGATCTCGTCGAGCTCGAGGCGGCCATCGGACACCTGCAGGGTGCCCTCGACGACAGGCGCCAGCAGTGTGCCCGTGATCGTCAGGTCCGTGTCCAGGTCGAGGAGCCCGAACTCGTTGTCGAGGATGCGAAAGTCCTTGCCCTGCATCCGCAGCTTCACGGCTCGCGGCTGCTCACGACTGAGACCGAGTTCACCTTCCACGGTCAGCAGATCGCCGTTGTCGGTCTCGACGCCCAGTTCGCTGATGACCACGCGTTCCTGCTCGAACGAGAGCACGGCGTCGAGGTTCTTGTAGGTGACGCCGGTGAGCGGCAGCACGAACGTGCCCTTCATCATGAAGAGCGCGCCTTCGACGTGCGGATCACGACCGGACCCGGTCACCCTGACGTCCAGCTGCGCCTGCCCGCCCAGCCTGGTGATCTGCGGCGTGATGCCCTCGGCCAGGGCCAGGTCGATCGGCGTCGACACGATCGCCACGTCGATGCGGTCGGCGGCCGTCGGTGTGACGTGCCCGTCGGCCGGTCCCTCGAGGATCGTGAGCGGCACCACGCCCTTGGCCGTCAGCCGCGCGAAGCCGTCCTTCACGAGTTCGACGTCGACCAGCGCGAGGGTCCCGTCGAAGGTGACGCGCCCGCCGACGCGCTGGACGTCGATGTTGCGCA
>NZ_JBIINP010000271.1:0-4610 GCF_044337415.1 Luteitalea sp. | reverse complement strand
CTCCTTCACGCCATGTCCATGACCAGACTTCGCTCCCTCGCGGCCGTCGCCGCCGCGGCGCTCGTGCTCGCGCTGACCGTCCCTGCGCACACCCAGTACCGCTTCCGCCCGATCGCCGAGGCGCCCGATCACGCGGCCGTGGGGCTGAAGCTGCGCGAGCTCGGCACGATCGGGTCGCTGATGATGACCACGGCGCATCCCGACGACGAGAACAACGCGATGCTCGCGCGCTACAAGTTCGAGCGCGGGATGCGTACCACGCTGGTCACCGCCACACGCGGCAACGGCGGGCAGAACGAGATCGGTCCCGAGATCTTCGAGTCGCTGGCCGTGTTGCGCACCGAGGAACTGCTGGCGGCGCACCGTGTCGATGGCGCCGAGCAGTACTTCGCGCGCGCCGTCGACTTCGGCTTCTCGTTCAGCCGCGACGAGACCTTCCAGCGGTGGCACCGCGACAAGATCCTCGAGGACTACGTCTACTGGATTCGCACCATCAGGCCCGACGTGATCGTCGGCTTCCTGTGGGACCACACGCAGGGCGGCGGGCAGCACCACCAGGCCTCGTCCAACATCACCGCCGAGGCGTTCCGCGCGGCGGCCGACCCGGCGAAGTTCCCCGAGCAGATCACCAGGGGGCTGCGCCCGTGGCAGGCGTCGAAGTTCTACTACACGGGCGGGTTCGGCCAGAGCGTGGCCAACGTGCCGGCCGAGACCATCTGCCGCGTCGACGGCCACGTGTTCGACCCGCTGCTCGGCCGGACCTACAACGAGATCGGCAGCGAAGCGCGCAGCATGCACATGTGCCAGGGCATGCCGCAGCTCGTGAGCCTGCCGGCCGCACAGCCGCGCGCCTACGTGCTCGAGGACAGCGTGCTCACCACGCCGAAGGCCGAGCAGAACAAGGAGCTGTTTGCCGGCATCGACACCAGCCTGCGCTCCCTCGCCCGCTTCGGCCGCGGCGGCTCGCCGGCCCTCGGCCTCGCCATCGAGTCGCTGGAGGGGCAGGTGCGCAACGCGCAGACCGCCTTCGAGACCAAGGGCGTCGCTGGCGCCCGCGCGGCGCTGCCGCAGGTGCTGGTCACCATCCGCGCCCTGCGCGCGCAGATCGGCAACATGCACCCCGACGAGGGCGCGCGCTACGAGGTCGACTTCCGTCTCGCGCAGAAGGAGAAGCAGGCCGAGGAGGCGCTGCGCCTCGCCTCTGGCCTCAAGGTCGATCTGCTGGCCGACGACGGCCTCGTGGTGGGCGGCCAGGCCACCAAGCTCACGCTGCGCGCGTTTGCCGGGGCGGGCGACGGCGTCGCCGTGAAGAACGTCGAGTTCACCGGCTTCGACGGCAGCGCGGCGTGCGCGGCGGCCCCCATCGAGGGCCTGAAGCCGTTCGCGTGCGACGTCACGCTCAACGTCCCGGCGAAGGCGAAGCTGACGACGGCCTACTGGAAGCGCCTGCCCGACCGCGACTACTACGACTTCGACCCTGAGGCGCCGTTCGGCCTGCCCTTCGAGCCGACGCCGTTCACCGCCAAGGTCACCTTCACCATCGGCGGCCAGGACCAGGTGGTGACCTACCCGGTGCAGTTCCGGCACGAAGGCAACGTGTTCAGCGGCGAGAAGCGGCAGGAACTGCTCGTGGTGCCGGCGCTGGCCGTCACGCTCGGCGCCGACGTCGTCGCGTTCCCGGGCGGCGGGCAGACGCGCGCCCTCGACATCACGGTGATCAACCACGGCAAGAAGGCAGGCTCGGCGGCGGTGACGCTGAAGCTGCCCGCGGGCTGGACCGCCGCGCCGGCCAGCGAGACGGTGACGTTCGCCCGCGAGGACGAGGCGCGGCAGGTGCGGTTCGCGGTCACGCCGCCCGCCGGCGCCAAGCCTGGTCGCTACGACGTGACCGCCGTGGCCTCGCGCGACGGCGAGTCGTTCTCGCAGGGCTACGAGGCCATCGAGTACCCGCACATCCGTCGCCGCCACCTCGTGAGCGATGCGGCAGGCAGCCTCAAGGTGCTCGACCTCAAGCCGGTGACCGGCGTGACCGTCGGCTACATCATGGGGGTGGGCGACCAGGTGCCGCCGGCCCTCGAGCAGCTGGGAGCGACCGTGGAGTTCCTCACGCCGGCGCAGCTGGCCTCGGCCGACCTCTCGAAGTACTCCGTGGTGATGACGGGCGTGCGCGCCTACGAGCGGCGCACCGACCTGCGGGCCTACAACCAGCGCCTGCTCGATTACGCCGCCAAGGGCGGGACGGTCATCGTCCAGTACAACAAGTTCGAGTTCAACGACGCGCAGTACGGCCCCTATCCGGGCACCGTCGGCCGTCCCTCGGCGCAGGCCGGCCCGTTCGGCCGCTTCAACGCCGACCGCGTGACCGACGAAAACGCCCCGGTGAAGGTGCTGGTGCCGACGCACCCGGTGTTCACGACGCCGAACCGGATCGGCGAGGACGCCTGGAAGGGATGGGTGCAGGAGCGCGGGTTGTACTTCTTCGGCACCGAGGCGGCCGACAAGCAGTACGTCGATCTCGTGGAGATGGCCGACCCGTTCCCGAACAACCCGGGCCCCAAGCGTGGCGCGCTGGTCGAGGCCAAGGTGGGGCAGGGGCGCTGGATCTACGTGGGCCTGAACCTGTGGCGGCAGCTCCCGGCGGGCACGGACGGGGCGTATGCCCTCACGGCGAACCTCCTGTCGCTCGGGAAGGCGTCGCCCGCCCGCTGACCCGCGCCGACAGGACGCCGGCCGACCGACACATTCGGTGCCGGCGCCGACAGGAACGTAAGGCCGTCGCGGGGCGTTCGCCCTTCGGCGGCCTTCCGCTTTATTGCAGATCTGTGGCAGCATCAGATGTCCCTGAGCTGCGGCGGTTGGCCCTCAACTGGAATGGGCCTTGCTGTGGTGGGACACACGCACATGGCCAGACGCGACGACCGGATCGAGCACCTGCTGCGACGCGCAGGTTTCGGAGGCAGCCCTGACGAGGTCGCCGAGCTGGCGACCATCGGCTACCAGGCCGCGGTGGACCTGCTGGTGTTCTACGAGCAGGCGCCAGACGACGTGGACGCGCGCATCGGCGTGCCCGGGCACGTCGGGGTGACCACGCGCGGGCAGTTCGCGCCCGACACCTCGATCACCGACGCGCGCCAGCGGTGGCTGTTCCGCATGGTCCACTCGCGGCGGCCGCTGCAGGAGAAGATGGCGCTCTTCTGGCACCATCACTTCGCCACGGCGTACCAGAAGATCGCCGACACCTACGGCGGCATGGTGGCCACGCGCATGATGGCCGCCTCGCCCGAGTACAACGGCCCGAAGAACAGCCCCGTCGGCCAGATCGACCTGTTCCGCCAGAACGCGCTCGGCAACTTCTACGACATGCTCGTGATGATGGCCCGCGACCCGGCGATGCTGGTGTGGCTCGACGGGCGCCTGAACGTGCGCGGCACGCCGCAGGAGAACTTCGCGCGCGAGGTGATGGAGCTGTTCACGATGGGCATCCGCGCCTCGGATAGCTCGCCGAACAACTACACCGAAGACGACGTGAAGGCGGCCGCCCGGGTGTTCACGGGCTGGAACCTCACCGTCGGCGCGCGCGGCACCAACAACGTCAACGACGCCACGCTGGCGTACTCCTACACGTACCGGTCGACGCAGCACGACACGGGCAACAAGACCTTCTCGTTCGAGATCTACCCGGGCGGCGGACGGACCATCACGGCCAATGGCGAGCAGGAGGGGCTGGACTTCCTCCTGGCGTGCTGCCGCCACCCGCAGACCGGGCCGCGGCTCGCGCGCAAGCTGTACGGGTACTTCGTGAGCGAGCTGCAGCCGGCGCCGCAGTCGTTCGTCGACCGCGTGTCGGGCACCTACTACGCCACCAACTTCGACATGCGCCGCGTGGTGCTCTCGGTGCTGCTGTCGCCGGAGTTCTCCGATCCGTCGGCCTACTACGCGCGCTACGCGTGGCCGGTGGAGCTGGTGGTGAAGGCCATCAAGGAGACCGGGTGGTCCGGGTTCTCGGTGGACAGCGCCCTCGCGCCGTTGCTGTCGATGGGGCAGTCGCTGTTCGAGCCGCCCGACGTCAACGGGTGGGAGACGGGCGCGGGCTGGTTCTCGACCGGCGCGATGCTCGCGCGCATGAACTTCGCGGCCACGCTCACGCAGAACCAGCGCTTCAACCTGCGCGACGCAGCCCGGCCGGCCAAGGCATCGCCGCAATCGGTCCTGGAGTACACGCTGGACCGGCTGTCGCCGATGCCCTTCGACACGCCGCCGTACAACGAGTTGCTCGGCTACCTGCGGGCCGGCACCAACTGGACGGGGTCGGACACCGAACTGCTGGCCAAGGTGCCCGGCGTGACGCACCTCGTGCTCGCTTCACCGGAGTACCAGTTCGTGTAGGGCAAGGGGCTCGGGGCTGGGGGCTGGTCTTTCGGCCTTCCGCCTTTTCCCTTCCACTTCGGCATTCTCGGCATCGCAGCATCGCGGCATTCTCCCAAATGGCTCCAAACCGTCGAACGTTCATCAAGGGTGGCGTCGCCGCCTTCACCGTCAGCTTCGCGGCGCCGGCCTTCCTGTCCGACATCGCGCGGGCGCAGGGCGCGCGGTCGCGGAACCTCGTCGTG
>NZ_JBIINP010000269.1:0-4622 GCF_044337415.1 Luteitalea sp. | reverse complement strand
GGGCGATGCTTGAGGCCCTTGGTGAACTCGGCGACGCCGATCGGCTGGCCGCTGCTGCCGCCGGGACTGCGCCCCCACCACTCGCGGTAGGTCATGTCGCGCGACATCTTGTCGCCCCACTGCACCAACTGTCCCTTCACGACGCGGTGGATGCGCTGCGCGTTGTAGAAGTTGTTCTTCACCAGGTTGACGATGTGGGCCACCGTCTTGGGGGCCTTGTCGGGCCACGTCTGGATGACGATGGTGCCCTTGTCGGTCTCCATGACGATCTGCGGACCGGGGGCCTGGGCCTGCACGGCGGGAGCCGGAGCAGACAGGCACAGCGCGGCCAGGGCCAGCAGCGACAGCAATGCGCGCGTCATGGGCGGTAGTGTACCCAAAGGGGCTCGGAGCTGGGGGCTGGGGGCTCGGCTCACACTCACACTCAGGCTCAGGGCTCAGGGCTCAAGGCCAGGAGCTCGGCTCGCGGTCAGTCTCGGGGCTGGGAGCTGGGGGCTCGGCTCACAGTCACGGCTGGAGCTGGGGGCTGGGGGCTCGCTTCACGTTCAGGCGGCAGGGCTCAGGGCTCATGCCTGGGACGTGATGCGCGCGGTGCGCTTCCCAGCGCCAAGCCCCCAGCCCCGTCCTCCGCCATTCCCGGCATCGCCGCATCGCAGCATTCCCCCTGTGGTGTACCTTGTTGCGGAGTTTTCCCAGTCCAGCTCGAGGGAGTGTTCCGCGTGTCACAGCTCTTCGCGGTCAAGCCGCTGTCCCAGCTCACCAGTGATGCCGACCACCACGGGGGCCCGCGCCTGGCGCGGTCGCTCGGGCCGGTGCAACTGATTTCGCTGGGCATCGGCGCCATCATCGGCGCCGGCATCTTCTCCACGGTCGGCAGCGCCGCCGCGGGCGGCGCGAATCACCTGGGCGCCGGCCCCGCGCTGATCATCTCCTTCATGCTCACGGCACTGGCCTGCGGGTTCGCGGCCCTCTGCTATGCCGAGTTCGCGGCGATGGTGCCGATCGCGGGGTCTGCGTACACCTACTCGTACGCGACGCTCGGCGAGCTGGTGGCCTGGATCATCGGGTGGGACCTGATCATCGAGTACGCGATCGGCAACGTCGCGGTCGCCATCTCGTGGTCCGGCTACTTCCAGGAACTGCTGCGGGGCTTCGGCGTGACGTGGCCCGTGTGGCTCGGCACGGACTATCGCACCGCCTATCGCGCCCTGGCCGAGTATCAGGCGGCCAACGGCAACATCGCCGACCTCGGGCCGGCGGTCATCCGCAACGCCGACGCGGTGATGAACGCCCCCCACATCGCGGGCATCCCGATCCTGTTCAACCTGCCGGCGTTCCTGTCGGTGATGGGCATCACGTGGGTGCTCGTGCGCGGCGTGCGCGAGAGCGCGGGCTTCAACACCGCGATGGTCGTGCTCAAGCTCGTGATCATCGCGTTCTTCCTCGCCGTGGGCGCGTTCTACGTGCAGCCGGAGAACTGGACGCCCTTCGCGCCCAACGGCTTTGCCGGCATCAGCAGCGCCGCCGCCATCATCTTCTTCGCCTACATCGGCTTCGACGCCGTGTCGACCGCGGCCGAGGAGACCAAGGACCCGCAGCGGAACATGCCGATCGGGATGATCGGCAGCCTGGTGGTGTGCACGGTCATCTACATGGCCGTCGCACTGGTGCTCACCGGCCTCACGCCGTGGACCCAGTTGGGCACGGCCGAACCGCTCGCCACGGCCTTCTCGTCGCGCGGCATGCACTGGGTGTCGGGCATCATCTCGCTCGGTGCGGTGTTTGCCACCACCTCGGTGCTCATCGTGTTCCAGATGGGCCAGCCGCGCATCTTCTTCTCGATGGCGCGCGACGGACTCCTTCCCGCGTGGGCCGCGAAGGTGCACCCGAAGTACCAGACGCCGTACATCACGACGATCCTCACGGGCGTGTTCGTGGGCCTGCTGGCAGGGCTGGCCAACATCGACGAAGTGGTCGAGCTGACCAACATCGGCACGCTGTTCGCCTTCGTGCTGGTGGCGGTGGGCATCCTGGTGCTGCGTCGCACCAACCCCGACGCGCACCGGCCCTTCCGTACGCCGTTCGTGCCGCTCGTGCCGATCCTGGCGATCGTCTCGTGCGGCTACCTGATGGCGCAGCTGCCCTGGCCCACGTGGGAGCGCTTCTTCATCTGGCTCGCCCTCGGGCTCGTCGTGTACTTCGCCTACGGCTACCGCCACAGCAAGTTGCGGCACGGATAGCGCGAGCAAGGGACAAGGGACACGTACGCGAGTCACCAGGGCGGCGAGGGACAACGGACGAGGAACTCGAGGGACACGGGAATAGGGACACCAGGGACCGCTGGCACGATCGCCCATGTCCTTCGTCCCTTGTGCCTGCTCACTGGTCCCTCGTATCCCTTGTGACGTGCGTACTCGTCCCGTGTCCCTTGTTCACCGGCTCCCCCGGACCGGAAGATCCCGCAGTGGTGCTGCAGCCGCAGCGGCCCCCGGTGACGGGCGCACGACTCTGCGGCCGGCCCATCGAGACCACCCGTGCTCAGCGCACGGCGAGGAGCGGCGGCGCCATGGGCACGGCCTCGCGCTGCCGGCGCGCCTGCTCGACCAGGCGCGCGACCACGTCGGGATGCTGCGCGGCCACGTCGAACTGCTCGCCCGGGTCGATCTCGAGGTGGTAGAGGCGGGGCGGCGTGTGCTCGACGCGCGTGTCGCCCCTGCTGTAGGCGCCCCGCGTCACGAGATGGATCTTCCACGGGCCCTCGCGATACGCCATCAGCTCGTCGTCTCGCCAGTACATGAACTGCTGTCGGGCGCTCGCGGCGGTGCGGAAGAGCGCCGGGCCGATGTCCACGCCGTCGAGGGGACGCCCGTCGAGCGACGCGCCCGTCAGCGCGGCGATGGTCGGCAGCAGATCGAGGTGCGCCCCCATGCCCGAGACGATGGCCCCGGGGGCGATGCGGCCGGGCGCCCAGAAGATGCCGGGGACGCGCACGCCGCCTTCCCAGGTGCTTGCCTTGCCGTCGCGCAGCGGCCCCGCCGATCCGCCGTGCTGGTCGTAGGCGCGCCACGGCCCGTTGTCGCTCGTGAACACCACCAGCGTGCGGCGATCGAGCCCGTTGCGCCGCAGCGCCTCGACGAGCCTGCCGACGTTGGCGTCGAGCTCCTCGACCACGTCGCCGTACACGCCAGCCGCGCTGCGTCCCTCGAAGGCCTTCGAGCGGAACAGCGGCACGTGCGGCATCGGGTGTGCGAGGTAGAGGAAGAACGGACGCGCGCGGTTGGCCTCGACGAACCTGATGGCTTCGTCGGTGAGCCGTTCGGTCAGCATCTCCTGCTGTATGGGCTGCTCGACCACCGCGCCATTGCGCAGGAGCGGCACCCGCCAGTACTCGGACCGCGGGTTCAACATCGTCTCGCGGCCGGACTTCACGCCGGGCGCGAGGTCCATGTCGTTGGAGTACGGCAGGCCGTAGTGCAGGTCGAATCCCTGCCGCTGCGGCACGAAGTCGGGAAGGTGTCCGAGGTGCCACTTGCCGATGGCGGCGGTGGCATAGCCGCGCGCCTTCAGCAGTTCCGCGATCGTGACCTCAGACGGCGGCAGCCCCGCAGTCGATGTGGGGAAGAAGACGCCGGGCCCGGTGGCGTTGCCTGAGTCGCGCTTCTCTCGCCCATACACGCCCGTGCGCACCGGCAAGCGCCCGGTCAGCAGCGCGGCGCGGCTCGGTGAACACACCGGCGCCCCCGAATAGAAGCTGGTCCACCGCTGCCCCTCGGCCGCCAATCGATCGAGGTGCGGCGTGCGGATGGTCGGGTGACCGTAGGACGAGAGGTCGCCGTAGCCGAGGTCGTCGGCCAGGATCACCACGACGTTCGGGCGATCGTCGCTGGCAACGACAGGTTGGGCCGATGGCCGCGCGCTCGCGACCAGCGCAACACACACGATCCCGAACAACGCGCGCAGCATCATGCCGTCTCCCATCAAAACGATTCAGAATTCGAAGTTCAGAATGAAGCGTGTTACGCGCGCCCTGTTCAGACCTTCGTCCTTCTAATTCTGAACTCTGAATTCTGAACTCTGAATTCAAGGTTGCTTCCTGATGACCCACGTCGTCATGCAGCGCTGGTCCTGCACCACGGTCGTCTTCAGCGGGTCGAGCAGCGTGCCGCCGAGCGCCTCGGTGATGGCGAGCAGTTGCGCCTCGTCGACCACGTAGCGTTCCGATCCGTCGGCGAGCACGAACCGTCGTCCGCCGAGCGGATGCATCGGCATGGTCATGCCGATGCTGGACGCCAGGCGCGCGAACAGCATCCCGCCAGGAGCAAGCACGCGCCACATCTCGCGCACCATCGCCTCGAAGTGGCTGTCGTCGCGCGCGAAATGCAGGACGGCGTTGCTGATGACGACGTCGACCGATGCGTCGGGCCACGGCAGCGCCTCGATCTGTCCCAGGCGGATCTGCTCGCGCGGGAGCGCGGGGGCCAGCGCGGCAGCCATTCCGCGCACGTACGTGACCGCCTGCGGGTCCTCGTCCACGGCGTGCACATCGAAGCCCTCGCGCAGCAGGTACACGAGGTTGCGTCCGGCGCCACAGCCGGCATCGAGCACCCGCATCCCTGGGGCGA
>NZ_JBIINP010000270.1:0-4622 GCF_044337415.1 Luteitalea sp. | reverse complement strand
TTCAAGTACAACCCGCCCAACGGCGGCCCTGCCGACACCGACGTCACCGGCGTGATCGAGCGGCGCGCCAATGCGCTCCTGGCCGAGGGGAATGCCGGCGTGCGGCGCCTCTCGCCGGCCGAGGCCGCCGCCGCGTCGTGTGTCTCGGCGCAGGACTTCGCGACCGCCTACATCGACGACCTCGGCGCCGTGATCGACATGGACGCCATCCGCGCGTCGGGGCTGCGCATCGGTGTCGATCCGATGGGCGGAGCGGCCGTCAGCTACTGGGATCGGATCGCCAGCCGGTACGGCCTGCAGATCGAGGTGGTGAACCCGCGCGTCGACCCGGCGTACGGCTTCATGACCCTCGACCACGACGGCAAGATCCGCATGGACTGCTCGAGCCCGTACGCGATGGCGAGCCTCGTGGGCCTGAAGGACCGCTTCGACATCGCCTGGGGCAACGACGCCGACGTCGACCGCCACGGCATCGTCACGCCCTCGGTCGGGCTGATGAACCCGAACCACTACCTGGCGGTGGCCATCCGCTACCTGCTCGGGCATCGGCCGCAGTGGGCCTCGGCGGCCGTGGGCAAGACGCTCGTGTCGAGCAGCATGATCGACCGCGTGGTGGGCGGGCTCGGGCGCACGCTGCTCGAGGTGCCGGTCGGCTTCAAGTGGTTCTCGCCGGGCCTGGCCGACGGCAGCCTCTGCTTCGGCGGCGAGGAGAGCGCGGGCGCGAGCTTCCTGCGGCGCGACGGGACCACGTGGACCACCGACAAGGACGGGATCATCCTCGGCCTGCTGGCGGCGGAAATCACGGCCGTGACGGGCAAGGACCCCGGCCAGCACTACCAGGAACTCACGGCGCAGTACGGGACGCCGTACTACGTGCGGCTCGATGCGGCCGCCACGCCGGCGCAGAAGCAGGCGTTCAAGCACCTCACCGGCGACAAGGTCGCGGCCGCCACCCTCGCGGGCGATCCGATCACCGCCAGGCTGACCACCGCGCCCGGCAACGGCGCGAGCATCGGTGGCCTGAAGGTGACGACCGACCACGGCTGGTTCGCGGCGCGGCCCTCGGGCACCGAGGACATCTACAAGATCTACGCGGAGAGCTTCCGGAGCGAGGCGCACCTCGCGCAGGTCGTCGCGGAAGCGAAGGATATCGTCACCGCCGCGCTGGCGTAGGCGCAGCGCGGCGCGGCGACGATTCGACGGACCGCGCCCCCTCAGGCGGGGCGCGATGTCGTGGAGTCTTCCTAGCGCGCCGGGGCGGCCTCGCTCGACGGCGGCACGACGCCCTTCAGACGCATGTGGACGGCGAGGTAGCCGTACTCCTCGTTGTCGTGCGCGACCATGCCGTAGACCGCGGCCAGTCGCGATCGCGGCCCGCCTCGGCCACCCGTCACGACGCCGACGATCGTCGCGTCGGTCAACGTCGCGAACGCCTTCTCGCATTCGGCGATCGAGGCCTTCATGGTGGCCACCAGTTCGGCCTTCGTCTTCAGGGCCGAGGCGCCCGGCTGCGCGCCCGAACCGCTGAGACTGGCGCAGGTGCGCGTGCGCGAGTCGATGGTGTGGCCGAGCGTCGCCGCAAACGGACGAATCTCGGGCACCGCCTGGAAGCCGTAGTGCTCCTCGGGCATCTTCTCGGCCATGCGGAGCAGGTTGCCGGCGATGCGGTCGACGGCGCGCCGCGCTTCCGCGGTGAGCGGGTTGGGATCGGGCGCCGCTGCGGGCGAGGCGGCCGGCGCCTGCGCCAGGGCAGCCGGCGCGAGGCCGAGGACACCAATCAACAGGAACGACGCCACTGCACGCATCAGGAGCCTCCGGAAGGGGCCGGCCGGATCGGTCCACTCCCGCGGGGGTTCGCGGCGCGGCCGGCATCTGGTCGGGACGAGCCGGATGGTAGCGGATCCCGGACGCCGGCACGAACCCGCACGGCCCTGAGGTGCCGGCACGCCAGCCCGACTTCGGCGATCATCGAGCGGCATGCCGCCTGTCGAACGCTCCGCCGCGTCGCCGCTGCTCGCCCATCCCCTCGAGGCCCCCTCGGCGTTCCGCCCCGAGGACCTGATGCAGGCGGTGCGCGACTCGCGGGGACTGCCCGACGACCCGCTGCCGCCGATCTGCGTCCTCGACTTCGACGGCGACCTGTCGGACGGACTCGTGGGCCTGCCGGGTGTCGCGCCGGTACGTTCATGGGCCTGCTTCCACACACAGATGCTGGGCGTGACCTTCGGGGACGTGCGCTGCGGCGTGGTGCCGCGCACCATCGGCGGTCCGTACGCGGTGCTGGTCGCCGAGCAACTGCACGCCGCCGGCGTGCCGGTGATCGTCGGGCTGACGTCGGCCGGGCGGGTGTCGCCCGATCTGCCCCTGCCGTGCATTGTCGTGGCCGATGACGCCGTCCGCGACGAGGGCACCTCACTGCATTACCTGCCGCAGTCGCGCCTCGTCGACTCGCCATCACCGGCGCTCGCGGATCGCCTGATGCGCGCGCTCGCGCCGGTGTCGACGGTACGCCGTGGTCGCGTGTGGAGCACCGATGCGCCGTACAGGGAGACGTCCGCGCAACTGGCGGCCTGGGCAGCCGAGGAGGTCCTGGCCGTGGAGATGCAGGCGGCCTCGCTCTTCGCGTTCGGCCAGGCCCGCGGGGCCACCATCGGCGTCGTCGCCCTGGTGAGCAACGGCAGCGACCACGACGGCGCGCAGTTCGACACCGGCGAGCAGGCGTATCGCGTGCGAGTCCTCGAGGCCATCGCCAGCGCCGGCGCGGCACACCTGGCGCCGTGAGGGCCACGGGCTGCAGGCGACAGGCTGCCTGTAGCCTGTAGCCTGTGGCCCGTGTGGCCTACCGATACGCGCGGGTGGCCAGCGCGCGCCGCACCTCGTCGACAGGCAGCGCACGCACGGTACGACCACGCCCCGTCGTGTCGACGGCCTTGAGCATCGAGTCGTACACGGCTTCCTCGGTGGCATCCATCGCGGCCTCGAACAGCGGCGACACGCCGTCGGTGGGCATCGCCGTGCGCGGTTGCGGCGTATCGACGCCGTGCGCGACACGCAGCGACGGGTGCGTGGAGAACGCGATGGCGAAGTCGCCACTGCCGTTGGCGTACGTGGATCCGGTCCGCGCCAGGGCGAACAAGGCCCGCGCGGCCAGGCGCTCGAGGTCGCGCGCGTCGAGCGGCGCGTCGGTGGCGACGACGAGCATGCAGGACCCGTCGGCGGCAGCCTCGCGCGGCGCCGACGCGAGCGCCTTCCACAAGGGCACGCCGTCCATCATCAGGCGGCCACCGTAGTTGCTCTGCACGAGCACACCGACCGTCCAGGTGTCGGCGCCCTTGGGCACCACGCGCGACGAGGTGCCGATGCCCCCCTTCCAGCCGAACGCGACCGTGCCGGTGCCGGCGCCGACGGCGCCCTCCTCCACCGGACCAGCGGCGGCCGCCTCGATGGCGCGGCGGACGTCGGCGGCCGTCACGTGCAGGCCGCGGATGTCGTTGAGGCCGCTATCGTTGGTCTCTCCGACCAGGGCATTCACGGAGCGCACGTCGCCGTTGCCCGGTTGCGCGAGGGTCCACCGCACCACGCCCTCGATCGCCGGCCCGACCGCCAGCGTGTTGGTGAGCACGATGGGCGTCTCGATGGTGCCGAGTTCGCGCACCTGCGTCGACCCGGCAAGCTTGCCGAAGGCGTTGCCGACGAACACGGCGCCGGGCACCTTGTCGCGGAACACGTTCCCCTCGTGCGGCACGATGACCGTGACCCCTGTCCGGACCTCGTCGCCACGGACGATCGTGGCGTGCCCCACGCGCACGCCGCGCACGTCGGTGATCGCGTTGACGGGACCTGGTCCGTAGGGGCCCGGAGCGACGCCGAGGTCGCGCGCCGACGGACGCGGCTGGGCCACGGCCGAGGTGGCCCCGAGCACCACCCCCACGAGCAGTGCGATGGTGCCATGAACACCCATCCTGGTCCCGAGGAACGCGCGAATCCTGTCCATGCGGCCGATTCTGCCATGCGCCCGAGCGGGCCGATCCCGCGTGATAGACTGGCGCTTCACCGAGCCAGCAGTCGCGGTTACGCGCCGTGTCATGAGCCTGGGACTCCCGTCTGTCCGCGTGGTGCGCCGTTACTCGTTCCCCCGTGCACCTGGAGGCTGTTGTCCCATGGTCAAGCGCCCTGATGATCTTGGCGCGTTCGCGTTCGTCACTCTTGCGCGGCTGCGTGTGTTGCAGCTGGCCCAGGGGTGCACGCCGCGCGTGCCCGGCGTGCACACGATCGCCGTCATGGCGCAGATGGAGGTCGCCGCAGGCGAAGTGAAGTCTGAGGACGACCTTACCGAGTCCCTCCTAGGAGCCGTCGCACCTTGAGCGTATATCTCGTCAATCCGAGTCACGTGTCCTTCGGGATCGGGGTCATCACCCCCCGCTGGATGTACGTGCTGGCATCGGCCACGCCAGCCACGTTCGGCACGCCCATCCTGGTCGACGAAACCCTCGACCCCCTCGATCCCGCGATCCTGAAACGCGGCGACACGGTGGGGATCGGCATCCACACGGGCAATGCCCTGCGCGGCTACGAGATCGGCAAGGCCGCGCGTGAGGCGGGGGCCACCGTGGTCTACGGCG
>NZ_JBIINP010000268.1:0-4701 GCF_044337415.1 Luteitalea sp. | reverse complement strand
GGCGGCGCGACCGGCGCACTGGCGTCCGCAGGGCTTCCCGGCAACGGCGCGGCCGCGACGCCCTCGAGACCGCCCAGCGCGGCGGCCTGGCGCAGCGGCAAGGGTGGAGGCAGGAAGGGACGCGGCTCGGTCGGTGGCACGCCGGTGGCGACACCCGGCAGCACCGGCAGCGTCGGGGGGACGTCGGACCACGTGGCCTCGCGGCGCTCGGTGGCCGGCGTCACGCGCAGCGTCGCGGGCGTGTCGTAGGCGGCGAGGGCCGTCGGGGCGCGTCCGTCGAGACAGGCCTGCAGGTCGTCGCGCAGCGCAGCCGCGCCCGGGTATCGCCGCTCGGGCTGGTAGGCCAGGAGGCGATTCACGACGGCGACCACGCCCGGCGGCACGGACGCGGGCAGGGGCTCACGCGGCTCGTTGCCGCGGATCGCGCGTTCGAGCTGGCCCTTCAGCGACGGCGCCTGCAGTGTGCGATACGGCCGGTGCCCGGCCAGCATCTCGAACAGGATCACGCCGAGCGACCAGAAGTCGACCTGCTCGTCGACGCGGCCGTCGATCAACCGCTCGGGCGACATGTACGCCGACGTGCCCCAGTTGTTGGTGGTGAGCGGCGTCGCCTTGTGCAGGGCCTTGGCGATGCCGAAGTCCAGCACCACCAGGTGGCCCGGCGCCACCGGGCCGGCGCCGGCCGCCCCGCGCGCCACGATGTGCCCAGGCTTGAGATCGGCATGCACGAGGCGGTCGTAGCGGTCGCCCTCGATCGTCGTGGCGAACCCGTGTGCCTTCTCGAGGAATCCGCAGATCGCAAGCGCGTGGCCCACGGCCACGGAGGGCGCCAGCGGGCCGGTGGCGATCGCGTCGGCCAGCGACCCGCCCTCGATCAACTCCATCGCGATGAAGAGATCGCCGTCCCCGTCGTGGCCGATGTCGTACACGGCCGGCACCATGCCGTGCGCCTCGTGGAAGGCCCGCTGCAGCAGGGCGCCGCGCCGTTCGGCGTCGATGCGCTCGGCCGCGTCCGCCGCGTGCGCGCGCCGCACCAGTTTGAGCGCGACGCGCAGCCCGTCACTCAGGCGGCGGGCGTGCCACACGGTGCCGAAGCTGCCCTGGTCGAAGGGCTTGTCGGCGTCGGTCTCGTATCCAGCGACCTGCCAGGGCATGGGGAACGTGGCTCGCTTCGGCTAGCGGGAGGAGGAATCGGAGACTACGACGTTGGCCGCGCGCAACAGTTCCCGCTCGGCGTCGGGCAGGCCGGCCACCGGCGTCGGCCCGAACCCGGCCAGCACGTTGCGGCGCAGGGTGACGCGGGCGGCGTCTCCCAGCACGACGGCCGGCCCCTCGGCACGGCCCGACGCCTGCACCAGGTTCCCGGTGGCCTCGAGCACGGCGCGTGGCCCCACGCGCACGGCCGAGGACGACACGACGAAGCTGCTGCCCGACAGCGACGCGGAGGCCCCGGCGTCCAACTCCACACCGCTCGTCACGGGCCCATCGACCTGCAGGAGTTCGAGGGCACGGCCCTGGCCGACCACGCGCACGCCGACCTGCACGGGCGCCTCGGCCGCCGACGCAATGCGGACACCGGCGATCGCCCCCCCCTGGCTCCCGGTCGCGGTGATGGCCGTCCACTCGCCGACCGCGCCGGCGGGGCGCACGAAGATCGACGCCCCGGTGACCCGGGCCCGCAGCGACACGCCCTCGGGCACGGTGACCGCCTCGGCGTAGGTGCCGGGCTCGAGGCGGATCACGTCACCGGGACGCGACGCCTGCACCGCCTCGGCGAGCGTGCCGACGCTGGCCGACGCCTGCGGGGCGGCGGCGATGGTGCGGCCGCCGATCGGCGTGAGGGTCGAGGCGCGCCAGGCGAGCAGCAGGGCCCCGAGCAGGCCGACCAAGGTCCCGAGCGCGAACCACGTCGTGCGGCTCGCGAGCAGCGCACGCACCCTGCCAGTCCGGGGCACGTGCGTCGTCGCAGCCGACGCGGCGGCTGGCGTCGCGGCACCACGCAGCGCGGCCGCGAACCGTGGCCCCTCGGCATACACCACCGTCACGTTGTCGCGCCCCCCGGCGTCGTTGGCGGCAGCGACGAGCGCCTCCACCACGGCGGCGGGATCGCCGGCATGCTGGCGCAGCACGCGGTCGATGGTCGCGCTCGGCACCATGTCGGTCAGGCCGTCGCTGCAGGCCAGCAGCGCCTCGTCGTCGCCGATGGAGGCGTCCACCACCTCCACGTAGTGCGCTTCGTCCTTGTCGCGCAGCGCGCTGCCGACGTCGCGGAAGACCTCGTGTCGGCGCGGGTGACGCATCGCCTCGAGCTCACCGATCTCGCCGGCATCCTCGCGCTCACCGACGGGCGAGTGGTCGCGGGTACGCTTGCGCAACCCCTCCGGGCCCATCGTGTAGAGGCGACTGTCGCCGACATGCCCGATGGTGAGGCGACCCTCGGCCACCAGCGCCAGCGTCACCACGCAGGTCATGCCGGACAGCTCCGGCGACGTGCTGGCGCGTCGGTAGATTTCGTTGTTGGCCAGCGCGATGGCTTCGCGCACGCGCTCGCCCGGCGTGCCGAGCGGACGGGCCAGCCGCTGCAGGATGACGTCGCGCGCAAGGGCCGCGGCGATCTCTCCGGCGGCGTGGCCGCCGACGCCATCGATCACGCCGAACAGGCCGCGCTCGGCATCGATCAGCGGCAGGTCCTCGTTGTTGGTGCGGACGCGGCCCGCGTGGGACCGCGCCGCAGCCTGCCAGGGACGCGTCGTCGTGGCCTCAGTCACGGTCGTAGGTCCACGCCAGCCAGCCGATCCAGCCGACCGCCGACACGAGCGAACACAGGAAGACGACGTGCAGCCAGGCCATCACGCCTCCAGGGCCTCGAAGGCCAGGACGATGGCGCCCGCCAGGCCGATGCGGGCGCGCGGCGGCAGCGGGTGCTCCGCGCCCGGCTGCAGCACGCCCTCGGCCCCCTGCACCGCGGGCGGGATCGCGACGTCGTCGACGGTGGTGCCCCACACGCTGACGTCCTGCACGAAGAACCGGCCCGAGGCGTCGCACCTGATACGAAGGTGCTCCCGCGAGACGCGGGCGCTGGTCGCCACCTGCACGTCCACCCACACGGCGCTGCCGCCGCGGCCGATGGCGATCGCATCCTTGCGCATCACGAACGTGTGCGGCCCCTGGTCGTCCTGGTAGACCAGCCGGGCGCGGTCGCGCGGGCCGCGCGCGTCGGTGGCGGGGCCCGCCGCAGCGGCGCCCCCTGCTGCGGGCGACGCGGCCGCGGGCGTCGCGACGTCGGACACCGAGGCGCTCCGCGCTCCGCCGCCGACCACGCTCCGGACGATGCGCGTGGTGGGCGTGCCGCCCTGCTCCACCGGCGCGGGCATCGCCAGCGTCGACACGATGCCGATCTGGCCGCGCGCCAGTTCCTCGTCGGGATCGCGCAGGAGGTGGATCTCCCACCCGGCCGCCGGCACCTCGATCGCGCCGAGGCGCTCACGCTCGAGCAGCCGGGCCATGATCGTGCGGACGCGGCCATCACGGTCGCGGTTCAGGCGCTCGACCTCGGCGGTGAGTGCCTGCGCGATCTGCGCCGCAATGGTCGGGATGATGCCCTCGACCGTGGCGAAGTCCTCGGGGTGGAGGTACACGTGGTAGACCGTGGGCGCCAACGTGCTGAACGGCAGTGGATACAGGTTGAGCCGCAGTTCGTCGCGCACTGCCTGCCAGATCTCGCGCCCGCTGGGCGCCTTCGCCGTCGTCATCGCCGCTCCGTGCCCGTCATGCGTTGCGTGTCGGGTACTATGCACCGGACCCCGGACGCGAGTCCCAAGGGAACTCCAAGGATTCCCGCACCGCCACGCAATGAAGGTCGCCTTCGGTCGCTTCACCTTCGATTCCGACACCCGCGAGCTGCTCGACGGCGAGACGCGCGCGCACCTGTCGCCCAAGGCCTTCGACCTCCTGAAGCTCCTGCTCGACCGCCGACCGGCCGTGGTGTCCAAGCGCGACATCCAGGAACACCTGTGGCCGGACACCTTCGTGAGCGAGGCCAGCCTCAGCGTGGTGGTCGCCGAGGTCCGGCAGGTGATCGGCGACGACTCGCGACAGGCCAGCTTCATCCGCACCGTGCACCGCATCGGCTACGCGTTCAGCGGACCGGCGCAGGATCTCGCGCGGCGGCCGGCAGGCCGGGAGGCGACGCCGCTGTGCTGGCTGGTGCGCGACGACCGGCCGGTGCCGCTCGCCGACGGCACGTACGTGATCGGCCGGGATCCGCGCAGCGACGTGTGGGTGGACGCCTCGGGGGTGTCACGCCGTCACGCGCGCCTCGTGGTGCTCGAGGGTGCGGCGACGGTCGAGGATCTGGAGTCGAGCAACGGGACGTTCGTGCGGGGCGTGCGCGTCACCGAGCCTCGCGCCCTCGTCGACGGCGACGTGATCGAGCTCGGCGCGGCTGCGATCACGTATCGGGCGTGGGCCGATGCGGCCGCGGCACGCACCGAGCGCGTCACACGCGACAGGTAGCGCGCGTCAGAACCACAGCGCGCCGACCACGAGCGACAGCACACCTGCCGACACCTGGAGCCACGCCGACACGCCGGGCCGGGCGCTGAGGCGCGCCAGGTGCCAGCCCGCCAGCCCCGACAGCGCCGCCATCGCGGCGACCGATCCGAGACCGAAGAGCGTGACGAAGAGCAGTCGCGCCGGCAG
>NZ_JBIINP010000267.1:0-4729 GCF_044337415.1 Luteitalea sp. | reverse complement strand
CGCCCCGCGCCTGAATGCCCCTGCGGAGGATGTGGAGGTGCCCGCCCCGCGCGTGAATGCCCCTGCTGATTGAGGTGGCGATGCCTGCCCCGCGCTTCATTCTGAACTTTGAATTCTGAATTACTGTGCAACGTTTGCCCCCCTCCCGTCGTCGGAATGCCTTGGAGGACTCCGTACATGCTGAATCGCCGTGACTGGCTGACCTTGACCGCCGGGGCTGGTGCCGCCCTGGCTTTCGATCCGATTCGACTGCTCGCCCAGCAGCCGCTCATCATGCGCGCCATCCCCTCGTCTGGGGAGAAGCTGCCCGTGGTCGGGCTCGGCAGCTCGGCGACCTTCTCGCAGGTGGCTCGCAGCGAGGACGTCAGCGCGCTGCGCGACGTGCTCAAGGCGCTCATCGAGCAGGGCGGCACGGTGTTCGATACGGCCCCCAGCTATGGGGCGTCCGAGGAGGTGGCCGGCCGGATTGCCGGGGAGCTGAGCCTCACCGACAAGGTGTTCTGGGCCACCAAGGTCAACGTGGCGGGCCGGGGCGGCGGCGGGGCGGATCCGGCGGCCGCGAAGGCGCAGATCGAGTCGTCGTTCACCAAGCTCAAGAAGGCCAAGGTGGACCTGATCCAGGTGCACAACCTGGGCGACGTCCCGACGCAGCTGGGCATCCTGAAGGAGATGAAGAAGGCCGGCAAGGTCCGCTACATCGGCGTAACCAGCACCAACAAGGCGCAGTACGCCGAGTTGCAGACGATCATGAAGAACGAGCCACTCGACTTCATCGGCGTCGACTACGCCATCGACAACCGCGACGTCGAGGCGTCGATCCTGCCGCTGGCGCAGGAGCGCAAGATCGGCGTGCTGGTGTACGTGCCGTTCGGGCGCACGCGCCTGTTCACGCGCGTCGGCCAGCGGCCGGTGCCCGACTTCGCCAAGGCGATCGGCGCCGAGACGTGGGCCCAGGTGTTCCTGAAGTACGTGATCGCCCATCCGGCCGTCACGTGCGTGACGCCGGCCACGAGCAAGGCCGCCAACATGGCCGACAACCTTGCCGGTGGACGGGGCAAGCTCCCCGACGAGGCGACGCGCAAGCAGATGGCCGCGTTCATCGACGCGCTGCCAAGCGCGTAGGACAGCGGAAGGGTAGAAGGGTAGAAGAGCAGAAGGAAAGAAGGCAGGGCGGGAAGGGCGAAGGACGGCAAGGACGGGAAGGACGGAAGGACGGAAGGACGGAAGGTTCACGCCGTTCGTCCTTCCCACGCTGCACTTTGCCGTTGGTTCTTTGCGGCATTCTCGGCATCGCGGCATCGCGGCATTTCCCGTCTCAGACGAGATGCCGTCCGCCGTCGACCCTGACGGTCTGTCCCGTCACCCAGTCCTGCTGCAGTAATCCCATCACGGCGTGGGTCACCACGTCGGGGCCGCCCCAGCGGCCGAGCGGCGTGGCCTGGAGCACGGCGGCCTGCATCTCGGCGGTGCTGCCCGCGGCCGGCAGGATCGGGCCGGGGGCAATCGCGTTCACCTGGATGCCATCGCCCGCGAGCTCGAGCGCCAGCGCCTCGGTGAGGGCGACGACGCCGGCTTTGGCCACGTAGTAGGGGACGTATCCCGTGTAGCGCGGGCGGGCGCTGGCGGCGACCCAGTCACTGCAGAAAATCAGGTGTCCGCCGCTGCCCTGTGCGCGCATGTGGCGCGCCGCGGCGCGGGCGCAGTGGAAGGTGGCGTCGAGGTCGACCGCCAGGTGGCTGCGCCACGTGTCGGGCGTGACGTCATCGAGCGGCACGCGGTCATAGGTCGACGCGAGGGCGACCAGAACGTCGATACCGCCACCCCACGCCACCACATCGTCCACGAGGCGTCCACAGGCGTCGGGATCACGCAGGTCGGCCTGAAGGATGTGCGATTGGCCGCCCGCCGCAGCGGTGTCGGCCGCGGCCTGCGCGATGGCCTCGGCCGAGCGGGCGTACGAGAAGGCCACCCGCGCGCCGCACGCGCCCAGCGCGGCGCCGAGCGAGGCGCCCATGCGCGCGCCCCCGGTCACGAGGACGACCCTGTCGCGAAGAAGCATCGTCGCCGAGGTAGGGCGCGATGTCCTCATCGCGCCGTCAGCGGCGCGGTCGGAGACCGCGCCCTACCTCCGTGAGCTAGAACGCGAAGGTGCCGACGAACGCGGACCGCTTGTCGGCCTGCGACCAGCGCGTGCCGAGCTGCTGGCCCGTGAACGACTGGGTCTTCGTGAGGCCGACCTCGGCTTCCGCGCCGCGCGACAGCGGGTGGAACCACTGCATCGCGCCGCAGGACGGATCGTGGTGGATGTGCGCCTCGATCTGCAGCTGCGCGTCGCCGGCCTGCACTGCCGCCGCGTGGTGCGTGCGCTCGAAGGCGATGGGCACGGCCTGCACGTCCACCACGCGCAGGGCGAGGTCGCCGATCGCCGACCGCACCATCGCGACCAGGGCGTCGCGCTGGGCCTGCGTGGCCCGCTCGTCGACGTACATCAGCGTCTTCACCAGCGTGGGCGACTCGCCGCCCATCTCGCGCATGCCGAGGTTGTGCGTGCCCGACAACGCGGCCACCACCGACAGCCCGTCGAGCGACACGCCGCCGATGGACCCGCGATCGACCCGCCATGCCAGCACGGCCTGCCGGCCCATGGTCTCGGCCTCGGAGTTCATGATGCAGCCGCCGGCGAACACCTCCGCGGTGCGCGCCTCGACGTAGGTGCCCGTGACGGTGGGCACGGCGGCCGTGGCGGTCGGCGTGCCGTCTGCCGCGAACGCGGGAGCGGCGGCCAGCATCGTCGTGAGTGTCAACGTCGCTCGAAACATGGAGTGCCCTTTGTGACAGGTAGGGCGGGGTGTCCCCACCCCGCCGTGAATCCAACGACCACACGGGAACGAACCAACGGCGCGATGGGGACATCGCGCCCTACCTCAAAGCCGTGAGCCTGTTCTTCCACTCTACGCGCGTGCCTCGTCCCGCTCAACCTCGTCCACGTCGGGGACCGGCTCGTCCGGGTGCGCCAGGTGCGTCGCCCGCTTCGGGCTGCCCGACACGATGGCGCTGCCGGCGAGGATGACGACGATGGCCGCCACCGTGCGCCAGCCGAGCGGTTCGCGCAGCAGCCAGGTGCCGAGGATCACTGCGACGACGGGGTTGACGTAGGGGTAGAGCGAGACGACCGACATCGGCAGGTGCCGCAGGGCGTAGGTGTACGCGACGAACCCGATCAGGCTCCCGGCGAAGAACAGGTACACCACCGCGGCGAAGCTGCGGCCCGTCCAGGTGAGCCGGCCGTACTCGCCGAGGACCGCGGCGACGGTGAGCATGACCAGGCCGCCCGCCAGCATCTGGAAGGCCGAGGCGACCAGCGGGTCCATGTCGTGCAGCTTCTTCTTGGAGAGCGTCGACCCCAGGGCCCAGCCGATGCAGGCCAGCTGCGTCGACACCAGGCCGCCGACCCACACCAGCCCGGTGGTGGTCGTGAGGGCGGTCACCAGGTCGGGCCACACCAGCAGCAGGATGCCGGAGAACCCAATCAGCAACCCGCCGACCACGCGGCCGGTGAGGCGCTCGCCGCCGGCCAGCGCCTCGATCCCGACCATCCAGAACGGCGTCGAGGCGACCAGCACGGCCACCAGGCCGCTCGCCATGAACTGCTCGGCCCACACGACCCCGCCGTTGCCGAACCCCAGCATGGCGATGCCGATGACAAGGAACGTGGGCCAGCGCCGCCAATCGGGCCAGCGATGCCCGAGCAGCCGCAGCCCGATCGCCAGCACCGAGCCGGCCAGGGTGAACCGCATGCCGCCGAGCAGGAAAGGCGGCACGGTCTCCAGTGCGACCTTGATACCGAGATAGGTCGTTCCCCAGAACAAGCAGACCGCGATGAACGCCGCGTACGCCTTCTGCCGCACCGTCACGCTCATGCCGCCGCCCGCCCGGCTCGCGCGGCGACGGGCGCGGCGCCACTGTCTCTGCCGTTTGGCCTAATCAAGGGAGGGGGCTGACACCGAGAGCGAGACACGCACAAGCCTAATCCACAATTTGCGATTCGGAATTCAGTGCAGGACGGGGCACCGCCACGTCCCCCGTGCACGTCGCCGCCAGCACGCGGCGTGCGCCCACGTGGCCCGCCCCGCCGTCATTCCTGAACCTTGAATCGTTCCGGTGGCGATGCTTCGCCCCGCGCTCCATTCTGAACTCTGAACTCTGAATTCCGACCTGAGGCTCCTGTTCGCCTGCCTCGCCACCGGCGTTGACTCTACCAACCGCAGATAGTGCCCCGGCAGTGGAGCCGTGCACGACTGCCGCCCGCTCGGGTCGGCGGGCGTCCTCTCGCGCCTCCGCGTCAACCTTTCTGCGCCCATTGAGTCGAGGAACATCCCATGTCGCACACCACCCGTCTTGCCCGTCTGCTCCTGGCAGCCCTCTGCCTGCCCATCGTCACGTCGACCTCCGCCCAGGCCAACCTCATCGGCAACGGCAGTTTCGAGACGCCCGTCATCACCGCCGACTGGCAGGTGTTCAACAACGGCGATGCGATCGGTGCCTGGGTCGTCCAGTTCACCGACGTCGACATCGTCCGCAACAACATTCTGGGCACCAACATCGTCGCGCACGACGGGAACCAGTGGCTCGACCTGAATGGGTTCAGCCGCGGGGGCGTGTACCAGTTCATCAACACCATGCCGGGCATGACGTACGACTTCCGCTTCTGGTACTCCGACAACCCGTT
>NZ_JBIINP010000266.1:0-4791 GCF_044337415.1 Luteitalea sp. | reverse complement strand
GACACACGATGGGGGCAGACTGTCCGAGCTTCTGGAGGGCGGCGCTGCCGGCCTCGCGCCGCAGGCTCCAGATGTCGGAGACGGCGACCAGCTCGAAGTTCATGCCGGCGGCGTGCTGCTGGAAGGCCGGGATCAGGCTGCCGCGGCAGCGGTCGGAGAAGCCGACGATGCCGACGCGGACCCGGTCATTGGCCCCGAGGATCCGGGCATAGCTTCGGGCGGGCAGGGTGGCAGCGACGGCGCTGGCGCCTGCGGCATGGAGGAATTGTCGTCGGTCGGGCATGGGGTCGTGCTCCTGGTGAGGCCGGGCGGTCCACGGTCGGTGTCAGGCCTGCCCCGCCGAAGCCGGAGGTGGTGTGCATGTTGACCCGCCCCCGGCTGTGTCAGGGCCTGCCCTGCCGAAGCCGGAGGTGGTGCGCAGGTGACCCGCCTCCGGCGAAGGCATGGTCGAACCACTCGAGGCGTCTGGGTGGTGAGTCTGTTTGCGTCGGCAGAAGTACTACAGACATGAGAGGGCACGCAAGCTTGCGCCTTATTGGTCAGTCCACTTTGGTCTGTCTGAGGTCGTCGAGTCGGTCGGGTCACCTTGACCATGTGCAGTGGCTGTGTTACACCCTTTGAGGCCTCCCTCTCTCCATGCCCCTCTGTGCAGGCAGTTTGACGGCTCCAGGCGCCCGACACGGCGCTCGCCGGAATCACCGGTGTGTAATCGGTGTCGGATCGGTGTGCGTCGGAGAGTGGCGAGACAAGTAATCGACGACACGAGGTCGTCGTGAGCGCCCCGCCGGGCGTTCACGACCCGGGTTCTGCGACGCGCGGTGGATGCCCGGCGCGCGAGGCAGTTACGGCCGTCCCCGGCACGGCGCCGCTGGGGCGCAGGGATGGCAAGTGCAGTGCCGGACGGGCAGGTCGGGGCGCAGGTTCCGACGACACACGACACCAAGGAAGGAATGCACTTATGGGGAAGGTCTACGTGAGGAGGAGCCTGCAACGCCTGTTGGCCGTTGCCATGCTGCTGCTCGCCGGTACGCCCGCGTTCGCACAGTTCGAACGCTCGGCCATTTCCGGCACCATCCGTGACTCTCAGGGCGGCGTGATGCCCGGCGTGACGGTCACGGCCACCAACATCGGCAGCGGCGTCGCCGAGACGGCCGTGTCCGACGACTCCGGCTTCTACACGTTCTCGACGCTGCTGCCGGGGCAGTACAACATCAGCGCGGAGCTGCAGGGCTTCAAGAAGGCGAGCCGGACGGGCGTGCAGGCCGACGCGGCCGGTCGCCAGTCGCTCGACTTCACGCTCGAGACCGGTGAGCTCTCGGAAGAGGTGACGGTCGTCGCGGAAGCGGCCCGGCTCCAGACCGACGTGGCCCTCCGCAAGACGGTCGAGGCCAAGGACATCGAGCAGCTCTCGTTCAACGGGCGCAACCCGATTGGCGTGGCGGGCCTCAAGGCCGGCGTCAGCGGCGGCTCCTTCAACAACTACGGCTTCTCCAGCCTGTCCAACGGCGGCTTCAACATCAACGGCAGTCGCTCGGACGAGAACAACATCACGGTGGACGGCGCGACGGCCATCCGCACCCGTTCGTCGGGCGCGATCGTCGGTGTGCAGAACGTCGATGCGCTGCAGGAAGTGCAGGTGCTCACGGGCAACTACATGCCGGAGTACGGGCGCGCCAGCGGCGGCCAGATCCGCTTCGTGACCAAGAGCGGCAGCAACCGGTTCAGCGGCAATGCGTCGTTCTTCTACCGCGACGAGTCGCTGCAGGCCAACACCTGGGCCCGCAACCGCTCGACCAGCCCCGTCGAGAACAGCGGCCCGGCGCCGTTCGACTTCAAGCAGTACGGCTACTCGGTGGGCGGCCCGATCCTGAAGAACAAGCTGTTCTTCTTCGGCGCGCAGGAGTGGGTGAACTTCTTCCAGGTGGCCACCAACACGGCCACGGTGCCCACCACGCTGATGCGTCAGGGCAACTTCAGCGAACTGCTCGACCCCAACAACGGGTTCGTCAACGGCGTGCGCCTGATCGTCGACCCGCTCACCGGCCAGCCGTTCCCGGGCAACATCATCCCGGCCAACCGCCTGTCGCCCAACGGCCTCGCGCTGCTCAACACGTACCCGGCCCCGACGGCAGGCTTCCGTCAGGGCTCGGCCAACCTGATCCAGAACAGCGAGAACCCGCAGGATCAGCGCAAGGACAACATCCGACTCGACTTCCGTCCGAACGCCGCCAACCAGTTCGCGTACCGCTTCTCGCGCTCCAACTGGGTGGCCGTCGACGCGTTCCGCGGATCGTTCCCGTTTGCGCGCACCGACTGGGAGCGCCCGAACTTCACGCAGACGGCCAGCTGGACCTCGAGCATCAAGAGCAACTGGGTGAACGAGTTCAGCTTCACCTTCTCGCGTGACGACGTGTTCATCAACGTGTTCACGGAGACGGGCCTCTACAAGCGCAGCAACTCGGGCATCAACTACCCGTACATCTTCCAGGAGAAGGAAATCGTCGACAAGATTCCGACGGTCTCCATCAGCAACTTCTCGGAGATCGACGGCGGACCGTACCCGGCGTTCTCGTCTGGCCCGATCTACACGTGGCAGGACGTCAGCACGTACGTCCGCGGCCGTCACACGTTCAAGGCCGGTGTGCAGTTCGAGTACTCGGGGCAGGACGACTTCGACCAGATCAACGTCAGCGCCATCCCCGGTTCGACCAACAACCAGAACGGTCGCTTCGAGTTCCGCGACAGTCGTGCCGGCGGCACGGGCACGGCCATCTCCAATGTGGCCATGGGGCTGTTCGACAACTATGCCGAGCTCGGCCAGCGCAACCTCACCAAGTGGCGCGCGCTTGCCATCGACGCCTTCGTGCAGGACTCGTGGCGTCCGACGGCCAAGCTGACGGTCGAAGGCGGCTTCCGCTACGTCTACTGGCCGCCCTGGTACTCGACGACCAACAACATCGCGACGTTCGCGGCCGAAGAGTACAACCCGGCGTTCGCGCCGACGGTCAACCCCGCCAACGGCACGCTGTCGGGTGGCATTCGCTACAACGGCATGGTCCTGCCGGGCGAGGGCTTCCTCGGTGAGGGCCAGCAGTCGGTGATCGCCAACGACCCGGCCGTCCTCCGTCTGTTCCAGGGCTACGACCGCGGCTTCTCCGAGACGCACAAGAACGTCTTCGAGCCGCGCTTCGGCGCCACCTACCAGTGGAACGACAAGACGGTGGCGCGCGCCAGCGTGGGCATGTTCCACAACCGCGTGACGTTGAACGACTCGACCCTGCTCGGCGGCAACGTGCCGTTCCAGCCGCAGGCCACCGTGTCCAACGGCAGGGCGGACAACCCGGGCGGCGCGGGCGTGAATCCCGGCAACCTGCCGATCGGCGCCACCGCGCAGGACCTCGTGTTCAAGCACCCGACCTCCTACATCTGGTCGGCGGGTGTGCAGCGCGAGATTCCGTTCGGCTTCATCCTCGACGTGACCTACGTGGGCCGTCGCGGCAACTACCTGCAGCGCGAGCGCAACCTGAACCAGCTGGCGCTCGGCACGCTGTACCAGAACCCGGGCGTCAATATCGCCGCCCTGCGCCCCTACAAGGGCTACGGCGTGATCCGTCTGTCGGAGAACGCGGGCTCGTCGCTGTACAACTCGCTGCAGATCTCGGCTGACCGTCGCTATACCAACGGCCTCAAGGTGGGCTTCGCGTACACGCTCGCCAAGTCGGAGGACAACGCGTCCGACAAGCGCAACGTGCTGTGGAACACCTACGACGACACGCTGTACTTCGGGCCGTCGAACTTCGACCGTCGCCAGATCCTGAACTTCTACTACATCTACGACCTGCCGATCTTCCGTGACCAGAGCACGCTGATCGGCAACCTGCTCGGTGGCTGGCAGGTCTCGGGCGCGACGTTCATGCGCTCGGGTACGCCCTTCACCGTCGGCCAGGGCGCGCAGGACATCGCGGGTGTGGGCGACGTGGGCTTCGGCCAGCCGTGGAGCCAGACCGGCAACGCCAGCGTGAACTACCAGCTGTACGACGGCACGCCGGGTTCGGTGGCCCTCGACACGAGCGTGTTCGTGCGCCCGGCCAACGGCACGTTCGGCAACTCGCCGCGCAACGCCTACTACAACCCGGGCGAGATGCAGTGGGACATCGCCCTGTTCAAGAACTTCAACATGGGCGGCAACCGCAAGCTGCAGCTCCGTGCGGAGTGCTTCAACTTCCTGAACCACCCGAACCTGGGCGGCATCGACAGCAACCCGCTGAGCGGCACGTTCGGCCGCATCACGTCGAAGGACGGCAACCGTCGCGACGTGCAGATGGGCCTGCGGTTCCTCTTCTAAAGGTCATACGGTTCGGGGCGGGCGATTGGCTCGCCCCGAACCGGACGTAGCCTGCAGGCCACAGCCTGCAGCCTGCCTGAGGGCGGGGCGACACCAGTCGCTCCGCCCTTTTGCTTTCCTTCGCCGCGGCTTGGCGATACACTCCGGCTCATCGTGTTTCCTCAACGTCATCATCAATGGCGGCGGGGCGGGTCACTGAAGGCGGGCGTGGTGTTGTCGGCCCTCCTGTCAGCAGGCGCCGCCGCGCTGGTGGCGCAGCCTGCGCCGAAATCCACTCCTCCCGCCTCGTACTCCGAAACCATCCCGAACAGTCGCGTCTCCTTCGAGATGGTGGCGGTGCCCGGCGGCACCTTCCTCATGGGCAGTCCCGCATCGGAGGCCGGCCGCGACGCCGACGAGGGACCGCAGGTCGAGGTCACGCTCAAGCCGTTCTGGATTGGCAAGAC
>NZ_JBIINP010000036.1:0-31942 GCF_044337415.1 Luteitalea sp. | reverse complement strand
GCTCGGCCGAACACGGCCGGCAGTCGGTCGTCGGCAGTCGGCAGTCCCAGACAGTGGGGCTCGGAGCTGGGGGCTCGGAGGAACCGCGAACACGGCCGGCAGTCGGTTGCCGGCGGTCGGCAGTCGCAGGGCTGGGGGCTGGGGGCTTGGGGCTCGCCGGAACACAGCCGGCAGTCGGGAGTCGGCAGTGACAGGGGCTTGGGGCCTGGGGCTCGGAAGAACTGCGAGCACGGCCGGCAGTCGGTAGTCGGCAGTCGGCAGTGACAGAGCCCTGGGGCTGGGGGCTCGGAAGAACACTCAAGGCACGGTCGGTAGTCGACAGTCAGGCGCAGGGGGTGGAGCGGAACGTCGACAGAGGGCGATCAAGGAGGGAGGCGATCTAATAGGTGATCAGCGCCAGGTGCCAGAAGCTCTGGCGGGTGTTCCACGTGGAACACGCTTTCTGTTGCAGAGCTTCAATGTTCCACGTGGAACATTGGCTCCACCCAACCCGCCAGCACACCCCTCACCCACCGCTTGCATGTTCCACGTGGAACATGCCGCGGGACCTCAACTCTTCTTTCTGACCACGACAACATGGCTCCGCACCGATTCGACGAGGGGGACGTCTCGTTCCACCGCCAACGGTGATGGCACTGACGGGACACCCTGGGCTCCGCTGAGAAACCACAACTGCTGCCCACCCGGACGAAGCGCGTCGCCAAAGAGCCTCAACTGTTCGGATTCGGCACGGACCGCGCGGATGGACACCACATCTACCGCCCCGCGCAGGTCTGGACGACCCAGCACCGCCTCGAAGCGTGACGTCTCGACGTTGCACGCGGAAAGACCCAGGTGCCGGACCACCTCCCGGAGGAACACGCTCTTCCGGGTCTTCACCTCGATCATGGTCAGGGCGAGATCGGGGCGCGCGATCTTGAGCGGAATCGCAGGGGACCCCCCACCAGAGCCGACATCGACCAGCACGCGAGCATCTTGATCGATCACCTCCGCCGCCATCGTCGGCTCCACGATCAGCCTGTCGACCGCCGAGTCAGGGTCATCGAGCGCCGTCAGGTTCATCCGCTGGTTCCACTTGTCGAGCAACACGAGATAGTCGGCGCACATGTCGAGATGGCCGTCGGCCACCCGCAACCCGACTCTCGCCAATCTCCGCTCGACCCGCCGCCGCGCATCCTGCATGTATGCCGCCCGGACCCCGATGACCGCCATGACGCACCCCTTCCGGAGCCGCCGCGTCACTCCGCCGTGGCGCCTCCAGAAGAACTGTCGTCCGTTGACACGCCAGCCGACAGGCTCCACCGACTGATCGCGGCAGAAATCAGCGCCTGCGCGGCCGGCGTCATGCCGGGAATACTGCCCGCCTGGGCGACGGTGGCTGGCCGACGCTCCGTCAAGCGGGATTGCAACTCACGCGACAAGCCCGGCAGCGAGTCGAAGGAGAACGCCCCAGGGACGCGCTGGGCCGCATACCGCGACGACCGCTGGACCTCCCGCTCCTGACGCCGCACGTACCCGACGTACCGACACTCGGCATCGAGACTGCTCACGTCCACCGACGGCGCGACCGGATCGAGCTCCAACCCGAGGTCCGGCTCTGCCTCGATGAGCGCCGACAGGCGAATGTCCGGGTTCCGGAGCGCCTCCGCTGCCGGCACCCGATCACCAGACGCCACCCGCACCATGCTCGACGCCAGGCGTACCCGGTTGCGCTCGTACCGCCCGCGGCGATCGAGGAACACCCGCCACCGCTCCTCCCCCACCGTGCCGATGTCGCGCCCGCGAGGAGTGAGCCGCAGGTCCGCGTTGTCGATGCGCAGCAGCAGTCGGTGCTCTGCCCGCGACGTGAACATCCGATACGGCTCGAGACACCCGCGCGTCACGAGGTCGTCGACGAGGATGCCGATGTAGGCCTCGTGCCGGCCAAGCGTCTGCGGCGCTCGCCCCTGCGCCCGCAGTGCGGCATTCACGCCAGCCACCCACCCCTGGGCGGCTGCCTCCTCGTAGCCGGATGTCCCGTTGATCTGGCCGGCCAGGAACAGGCCGGCCACGCTCCTCACCTCGAGCGTGTGGTCGAGCGCGGTCGGCTGCACGAAGTCGTACTCGACCGCATAGCCGGGACGAATCAACTCTGCCTGCGACAATCCCGGCAGCGCGCGGACGATCTCGACCTGCACTTCCGCCGGCAACGACATCGAATAGCCGTTGATGTAGACCTCGTCGACGTCGAGCCCCTCGGGCTCAAGGAACAACTGATGCGCCTCCTTCTCGGGGAAACGCATGATCTTGTCCTCGAGCGAGGGACAGTACCGCGGCCCGATGCCCGTGATCTGCCCGTTGTACAGGGGCGACGCCCCGATGTGCGATCGCACCAGGTGGTGCACACGATCGGTCGTTCGCACGGTGTGGCACTGAATCTGCGGCTGCCGGAGACCACTCGTGAGGAACGACAACGGCACCGGTTCCTCGTCGCCTGGCTGCGGCGTCAGCGCGTCGAAGTCGATGGACGCCCGATGCACGCGCGGCGGGGTGCCTGTCTTCAAGCGCCCGCCCGGGAGTTCCAATGACCGCAGCGACGCGGCCAGTTCGACCGCCGCGGGCTCGTCGAAACGTCCAGCCGGGCGGCTCACCGCGCCTACATGCACCAGGCCGTCGAGGAAGGTTCCCGTCGTGACCACCACCTGCCCTGCCGCCAGTTCACGTCCGTCCGCCAACCGCACGCCGCGGACCACACGCTCGGTCACCATCAGTGCCGCGACCTGGGCGTACACGAGCGTGACGCCAGCGGCGCCCTCGAGTCGCTCCCGCATGTACCGTGCGTAGAGTCGCTTGTCGGCCTGCGCCCTCGGTGCCCACACCGCCGGTCCCCTGCTGCGGTTCAGGAGCCTGAACTGGATGCCGGTGGCGTCGATGGCTTCGCCCATCAGGCCGCCCAGCGCATCGATTTCCCTGACGAGATGCCCCTTGGCGGTCCCGCCGACCGCCGGATTACAGGGCATCTGACCTATCGTGTCTGGCGACAACGTGCACACGACCACCGACGCGCCAAGCCGCGCCGCCGCCCACGCCGCCTCGATGCCGGCATGCCCGGCCCCGATCACGATCACGTCGCAAGACGATGGTGAAGAGTCAGTCATTACTTACATCTGGAATGCCGGCCGCGTCACTTGCCGATGCAGAACGACGAGAAAATCTCCCGCAGCACGTCGTCTGGCGTCTCCACCCCGCGCAGGGTCGCCAGCGCCGACAACGCCTCGTGCACGTCGGCCAGCACGTACTCCTCCGACCCGCCCTGCCCTGCCGTCTCCATCGCCCGCGCCACCGCGGCGGCGCACGCCGACACCAGCGACCGATGCCTGGCCCGCGTGAGCATCGCCCCCTCGACGGGCAGGTCAGCGAGAGCCTCCTGCAATGCCCCCTCGAGATCCGCGAGCCCGCCGGCCTCGACGCTGCTCGTCGCCACCGCCTCGCCCTGCCACCAGGAGGACGCGGCCGTATGCTCTCGCCAGAGGTCCGCCTTGCTCACGGCCACCAGCCGCCTGGCCGGACCGGCGACATCCTCCCACGCCGTGCGCGTCGCCACCTGCTCCTCAGGGCCTGCCGTCCCATCCACCACGAAGACAACGACGTCTGCCGCTGCCATCGTCTCGGCCGCGCGTGCGATCCCCTCTGCCTCGACGAGATCACGCGACTCGCGCAGCCCGGCCGTGTCCACCAACCGGACAGGCACGCCGCCGATGTCGAGCGGCTCGATCAGCAGATCGCGAGTGGTGCCGGCGATCGGCGTGACGATCGCGCGAGGCCGGCCGACGAGCGCGTTGAACAGGCTCGACTTCCCCGCATTCGGCCGACCGGCGATCGCCACGATCGCGCCCTCGTGCACACGCCGGCCGGTCGCCGCGGTCGCCAGCAATCGCGCGCAACCGGCCTGCACCGCCGACAGGCGTTCCACCACGTCGGCGCGCTCGATGAAATGGAAGCCTTCGTCGGGGAAGTCGAGCGACGCCTCGAGCAGGACGCGCAACGACGCCAGCTCATCGCCCAGCGCCACGATCTCCCGGCTCAGGGTGCCATCCAGGTGCGCCGACGCGACCCGCGCCTGGCCAAGGGTGGTCGCGGCCACGAAGTCGGCGACGGCCTCGGCCTGCAACAGATCCAGCTTGCCATTGAGGTGGGCGCGGTAGCTGAACTCCCCGGGTCCGGCAAGCCGTGCTCCCGCCCTGACGCAGGCGTCGATGAGCGACTCGACGACGATGGGGCTGCCGTGGACGGAGAACTCGACGCTGTCCTGTCCCGTGAACGACCCGGGCCCGACGAACGTGGTGACCACGGCGTCTTCGGACAGGCCCGCGCCCAGGGTGAGGCGGACCCGGCTGGCCTTGCGCGGCGTGAAGCTGGCGCGCCCGGCGAGTTGCTGCGCCAGCGCCAACGATCCGTCGCCGGTCACCCGGACGACGGCCAGGGCGCCCCGCCCCGCAGGCGTGGCTGGCGCGACGATCAGGTCATCGGGCGCCGCAGCCATCCTGGAGCGATCAGCGCGGGGCGATGATGACGGTCTTCACCAGGCCGTCGCCCTGGCTCTCGGAGGTCACGCCCTCGTCGAGCGACACCTCGAGATGCACCAGCCGGCGCGAGTAGGAGTTGAGGGGACCCATCTCCTGCGGCATCCGGGTGGTCTTGGCCTTCTCGATCAGGAACTTCGCCATCTGGCGGAGTTCCGCGTCCTTGCCCTTCCGGAAGTCGAGGCAGTCGACGACGATGCGGCCGTCACGCCCACTCTGGTCCCGCCAGATCGAGTTGACCAGGTGCTGCAGCGCGTCGAGGGCCTCGCCCTTGCGCCGCACGAGGAGTTCGCCCTCCTCGCCACTGACGTCCACGCGGATGCCATCGGCATCGGCGCCAGACGTGACCGTGACGTTCAGGCCCATGGCCCCGACGACGTTGCGGACGAACTCTGCGATCTGCTCGTGGAGAACGGGTTGCGTGCTCATGACTCGAGGTGCCCGGGAACTCAGGCCTTGGCCGGCTTGGCCGGCGGGCCGACGATCCTGTTGGTAAGGTACTGCTGACCGATGGTGAGCAGGTTGCTGAACAGCCAGTAGATCACCAGGCCGCTCGGCGCCCACAGGAAGAAGAACGTGAACATCAGCGGCATGATCATCATCACGTTCTTCTGGGCCGGATCCATGCCTGCCGCCGGCGTGATCCACTGCTGCCAGAGCATGGTGACGCCCATGATGATCGGCGTGATGTAGAGCGGATCGTGCTGCGACAGGTCGGTGATCCAGCCCATGAACGGCGCGCCGCGCAGCTCGATGGCGACACTCAGCAGGGCGTAGAAGGCAAACAGCACGGGCATCGTGAGGAGCATCGGCACGCACCCGCTGGCGGGGTTGACCCCGGCGGTCTTGTACAGCTCCATCAGCTCGGTGTTCATCTTCTGGCGAGCCGGGTCGGTGGCCTTCAGGTGTGCGTAGCGATCCTGGATGGCCTTCACGCGCGGCTGGATGTCCTGCATCTTCCGCATCGACACCACGCTCTTGTGGCGCAGCGGGAAGATCGCGATGTTGATCAGGACCGTCAGGACGATGATCGACCAGCCGTAGTTGCCGACGAAGCCGTTCACCCAGTTGAGCGCCCGGAGCAGCGGCACCACGAGCCAGGCGAACCAGCCGAAGTTGATCGTCCGCACCAGCTGCTGATCCGACCGCATCAGTTGATCGAAATCCTTCGGCCCGAGGTAGAACTTCACCTCGCTCGGCGGCTGCGGGAAGCTCAGGGCGTAGGACACCAGCGTGCGCGGGCCGGCCGTGGTCTGCACCGGGTGCATCCCGTACTCGACACGCGTCTGGCGACCGAGGACTGCGGCGCCGAGGAAGTAGTGGTCGTCGACGCCGGCATAGCGGACGTTGCCATCGAACACCGGCGTCTCGGCCAGCGACGTCGTCGGGGTGCGCGTGACCTCGTCGATGTGGGTGATGGCCTCGGGCGCCTGGTAGTAGTTGCTGGAGAGGAACCCGCCGGACGTGCTGGCCCGCTCGATGTCGCCGATGCCGGCGCCGGAGTGAATCGAGAAGTTCTGAGGCTGGCCGTTGCGCAGCACCTGCGCCGCGAACCCGAGGAGGAACGGCTGGCCATCGCGCTGGAACGTGAACACCTTCGTGGCGCGCACGCCCGACGGATCGGTGTACTCGAAGCGCAGCACCTTCTCGCCGGGACCTCGCAGGTCCAACGAGGTGGCGCTGGGTGTGAACGTCGCGCCTGCCAGGGTGTTGGTGATCGTCTCGTCGCCGGTGGTCAGCGAGAACGGCGCCCGCGCGTTGCTCGCAGCCTCAGGAATCAGGTCGAGCGCATGCCCGTGCGCGCCCGGGTACTGCTTGAGCGTCCAGCTCAGCAGCACGGCGCCGCGCGTCGAGAACTCTGCCTTGAACTGGTCGGACTCCACCACCACCTTGGCGGCCGCCGGCACGTCCTTCTGCAACGGCATCGGAGGCGTGGCGCCGCCGGTGGTGCTGGCGGGCTGGGGCTGCCCGGCCGGCGCCGGAGCGGCTGCTGGCGCGGTGGCCTTGGCCGTGGGCGCGGGTTGCGGACGCGGCGCGAAGAAGCTCTGGTACAGCAGCAGAACCGCCAGCGACAGCAGGACGGCCTGCAAGACACGCTTTTCCATGGAGGTCGAACCTGAAGGACTGGGCGAGGTCATCGCGATTGCGGAGGCGGGACGGGGTCGAGCCCAGACCCGCCGAAGGGGTGGCAGCGCGCCAGGCGCCGGAGGGCCAGCCAGGCGCCGCGCACGAGGCCGTGCTGCTCCAGTGCCGACATCGCGTAGCGCGAGCAGGACGGCTCGTACCGGCAGCTGCCGGCAAACAGGGGCGACAGGAGCAGCTGGTAGCCGCGGATCAGCGCCATGCCCACGCGTGCCCCTGGCCCTGGCGTCACGCCGGCACGTCCGTCTGTGGCAGGAGCGTCACCTTGAGGCGGCGGAGCGCCGACAGGTAGTCGGCGACCAGGTCGGCGTGGCCGACGGTCCCGAATCCACGGCGGGGGATGACCACCAGGTCGACGCCAGGCATGGGTTTGTGATGCCGGAACAGGTCGCGGGCCCGCCGCTTGGCGCGATTGCGCGCGACGGCAGGCCCGAACTTCCGCGTGGCCGAGACGCCCAATCGGGCCGCCGGCGCGGTCGACGCGCTGGCAAAGACCGTCATGTAGCGCCCGTGATGCTTGCGGCCGTGCTCGTAGGCGTGGAGGAACTCCGGCCGACGACGCACGCGCTCATGCGGACGGAGCGTGTGCCGCATGGCGGCAGCGCGCTAGCGCTCCGACGAGACGGTGAGGCGCTTGCGGCCCTTGGCGCGACGGCGCTTCAGGACCAGTCGGCCGTTCTTCGTGGCCATGCGCACGAGGAAACCGTGAGTGCGCGCGCGACGGCGGTTGTTGGGCTGAAAAGTACGCTTCATGGCTACGGATCATCCGGGAGCGGGACCGGGACTGCCGGGCGCTCCAATGTCTGCGGCCACAACTCGACCGCGAACTGCCGATTCTAGTGCAGGCCCGCGAACGCTGTCAATGGCGCGTCGACCGGCCCGGACGACCGTTGGCTCTGGTCGGCCTACTCGAGAGAGCCTCTGGGGCGAACTGACGCACATCGAATCGAGGACCTATCCCAAAGTCGAGTGTCGACAGTTTTCGCCGTATTTTTGCTAGCCACAGGCGTTCCTTTCTGCACTCGGAGGCCTCTGTTACACTCCCCGTCCGGTCGCGGACCGGCCCCTCAGCAGGCGACTTTTCCACAGCTGTGGAAAAAACTGTGGAAAAAAATGGGGTTTCGCCTGCCCGTCGGCACGGCGACTGCGGAAAATCCGGGCCTCGTCACGTAAGCGAAGGCCAAAACAAGGGATTTTCTGGCGATTTCGACGATTTTCGCCCGGTCACACACGCGTCACATCTCGGCAATTCCCAGCGAAAGTGGCACCCTGATCCCGAGGGAACAGGCGCTGCAGGGGCGCCGGATACCCCCAGGACGGTCCAGACACCGCATGAGTGAACACATCTGGGAACGCGTGCTCGCCCGCGTCGAGGCCAAGTTGAACCGTCACACCTTCATGACGTGGTTCAAGCCGACGCGCTTCATCCGCGAGGATGGCGACACCCTCATCGTCGAGGTCCCCGACGGGACCGTGCGCGACTGGCTGCTCCGTCACTACGGCTCGATCCTGGCCGAGGCGGTCGCGGAGGCCGGCCGGCCCGGCGTCGTCGTGTCGTTCGTCCCTGCAGACGGCTCGCTGCCGGTGGAACCCTCCCGCGCCGAAGACCTCCTCATCCGTCAGCCCGACGACGCGGGGACGGCCACGGCCCCCTCGCACGGATCGTCCGGCCTGAACCATCGCTACACGTTCGACACCTTCGTCGTCGGGCCCTCGAACCAGTTCGCCAACGCCGCCGCCCGCGCGGTGGCTGAGGCCCCGGGACGGTCGTACAACCCGCTGTTCATGTATGGCGGGGTGGGCCTGGGCAAGACCCACCTGATGCACGCCATCGGACAGTACGTCGATCGCCACCACCGGCAAGCCGCGCTGACCTACATCTCGTCCGAGCGGTTCATGAACGAGATGATCAACGCCATCCGGTACGAGCGCATCATCGACTTCCGCGAGCGCTACAGGAACGTCGACGTGCTGCTGGTGGACGATGCGCAGTTCCTCGCCGGCAAGGAAGCGACGCAGAACGAGTTCTTCCACACGTTCAACGCGCTGTACGACGCGGGCAAGCAGATCGTCATCAGCAGCGATCGGCCGCCACACGAGATTCCCGCGCTCGAGGAGCGCCTGCGATCGCGCTTCAACTGGGGCCTCATCGCCGATATCCAGCCGCCCGACCTCGAGACCAAGGTGGCGATCCTCAAGAAGAAAGCCGATGCCGACGGCGTGCCGCTGCCCGACAACGTCGCGCTGTTCATCGCCACCAAGATCAAGTCGAACATCCGCGACCTCGAGGGATCGTTGATCCGGCTGGTGGCGTACGCCTCGCTCACGGGCAAGGACATCACCCTGGCGCTGGCCCAGGACGTGCTCCGGAGCATCATCGGGAGCGAGGAGAAGGCCGTCACCATCGACACGATCCTGAAGTTCGTGGCCGACTTCTACGGCGTGCGTCCGAGCGAGCTCAAGACCGCCAGCAACTCGCGGACCATCGTCATCCCGCGCCAGGTGGCGATGTACCTGTGCAAGACGCTCACGTCGGCGTCGCTGCCCGACATCGGCCGGGCCTTCGGGAAGCACCATTCGACGGTGCTCCACTCCATCAGGAAGGTCGAGGACGACCGGGGCAAGGACGGGGATTTCAACAGCCAGATCAACGCCATGCTGGACAATTTCCGCTAGGCGGGGCTGCTGGATCCGGGGTTTTCCACAGCCTCGTCGCGATCGGCCTGTGGACAACGTGTGGAGGGGGGACGGGGTGGGCCCGACCCACAGGATCGGCGGCAGTTATCCACACAATCCCTGCACAGGGTAAGTCCCTGAAAAAAGGCGCTTTAGGTGTCGCCTTCACAGCTTCCGACGCCCTTCTGATCTCTGTTATACTTCTTTTCTTGCGATCCCTATGGAGAACACCTTCTAGGGACGTCGCGTGCGTCAAGGGGCTCGCTCCCGCTCACGAGGTGTCGGCTGCATGGAACTGGTGGTCCGCAAGAACGATCTGCTGCGCGAACTGCAGTTGTTTCAGGGCATCGTGGAACGCAAGAACACCATGCCCGTGCTTGCCAACGTGCTCCTGCGTGCCGATGGCAACCAGGTGGAGCTCGTGGCCACCGACCTGGACGTGGGTCTGCGCAGCACGTGCGTGGCGCAGAGCCTGGCCAAGCCCGGCACGTTGACGCTGCCGGCCAAGAAGCTGTTCGAGATCGTCAAGGCGCTGCCCGAGACCGACATCCGCATCGAGCAGAACCGCTCGGGCGTGACGGTGGCTGCCGAGCGCTTCGAGTCGCACCTCTCCACGCTGCCGGCCGACGACTTCCCGCAGCTGCCGACGGTGGGCGACACGGTGGCGACGCTCCCGCGTGAGCCGATCCGCCAGATGGTCGCCAAGACGATGTTCGCGATCACCGGCGAGGACACGCGGTACTACCTCAACGGCGCGCTGTTCGTGCTCAAGCCCGACAGCATGAGCCTGGTGGCCACTGACGGCCACCGCCTCGCGCTGGTCACCGTGACGGGCGAGACCGGCGCGGTCGAGAGCAAGGCCCTGCTGCCGAAGAAGACGATGCAGGAGCTGAGCCGGCTGCTCGGCGACGGCGAGGGCGACGTGCTGTTCGAGCGCGCCGAGAACCACCTCTTCTTCACCGTGGGCGGGCGTCGCCTGTTCTCGCGGATGATCGACGCGCAGTTCCCGGCGTACGAGCGCGTCATCCCGAAGAACAACGACAAGCAGATCGAGTTCGAGCGCGATCGGCTCACCAGCGCCATCCGTCGTGTGTCGCTGCTCTCCAACGAGCGGTCGCGCGCGGTGCGCTTCCTGATCAGCAACGGCAAGGTCGAGGTCACCTCGCAGAGCCCCGACCTGGGCGAGGCGAAGGAAGAACTGCTGGTCGCCTACGAGGGGCCAGACGTGCAGATCTGCTTCAACGCCCAGTACGTCACCGACTTCCTCGCGGCGGTCGAGACCGAACAGGTCAGCCTCTCGTTCCGCGACGAGATGAGCCAGGCCGTGATGAAGCCCGTGGGCGCCGACGGGTACGACTACACGTACGTGATCATGCCGATGCGTCCGTAGGCGCCACGCGCCTCAACGCATCACGCGGCCCCGGCCTCCGGACCGGGCGTTGCGCGAGACCGGGTCCCGGCGGCTGGAGCACAGCCGCCGGCCCTCGCCCGGTGAACGTCCCCTGCGAGTCCCGATGGAACCGACCACCAGCCCGAACACCGAGTCAGAGACCCCGATGCGCCCCGCGACCGGGGCGTCCGAAGACTACGGCGCCGACGCCATCAAGGTGCTCGAAGGCCTCGAGGCCGTCCGCAAGCGGCCGGGCATGTACATCGGCACGACGGGCGAGGCCGGCCTTCACCACCTCGTCTACGAGGTCGTCGACAACTCCGTCGACGAGGCCCTGGCCAAGCACTGCACCGAGATCAACGTCACGATCCATGTCGACGACTCGGTGACGGTGGTGGACGACGGCCGAGGCATCCCGGTGGACATGCACGAGAGCGGCAAGAGCGCGGCGGAAGTCGTGCTCACCGTGCTGCACGCCGGTGGCAAGTTCAACCAGGAAGGCAGCGCGTACAAGGTCTCGGGCGGCCTGCACGGCGTCGGCGTGTCGGTGGTCAACGCGCTCTCGGAGCAACTCGACCTCGAGATCTGGCGGAACGACAAGGTCTACCAGCAGAGCTATGCGCGCGGCGTTCCCGTGGCGCCGCTCGTCGAGACCGGCATCACGAAGCGGCGCGGCACGAAGGTCCACTTCAAGCCCGACGCGACCATCTTCGAGGCGACGGTCTACAGCTTCGACACGCTCAACAACCGCCTGCGCGAGCTGGCCTTCCTGAACGCCGGCCTGATCATCACGCTCGAGGACGAGCGCGGCGAGGGCCGGAGTGCGCGCTACGAGTACAAGGGCGGCATCGTCGAGTACGTGCAGTTCATGAACCGCGCCCGGCGCGCCGTCAACGAAGTGCCGATCCACATGAAGGGCGAGCGCAACGAGATCGAAGTCGAGATCGCGCTCCAGTGGAACGACTCGTACGACGAGAGCCTCTACACCTTCGCCAACAACATCAACACGCACGAAGGCGGGTTCCACCTCTCGGGCTTCAAGGCCGCGCTCACGCGCACGGTCAACGCGTACCTCGCGAGCGCGAACCTCCCGAAGGACCTGAAGGACACGCCGATCAGCGGCGACGACGCCCGCGAGGGCCTGGCCGGGGTGATCAGCGTCAAGATCCCCAACCCGCAGTTCGAGGGCCAGACCAAGACGAAGCTCGGCAACACCGAGGTCAAGGGCATCGTCGAGACGATCGTCAACGAGCGGCTGGGCGCCTTCCTCGAGGAGAACCCGGCGGTGGCCCGCGCCATCATCTCGAAGGCCGCCGACGCCGCGCGCGCACGTGAAGCCGCCCGCAAGGCGCGCGACCTCGTCCGTCGCAAGGGCGTGCTCGACGGCAGTTCGTTGCCGGGCAAGCTGGCCGACTGCCAGGAGCGCGATCCCGCGCAGAGCGAGATCTACATCGTCGAGGGCGACTCGGCAGGCGGGTCGGCCAAGCAGGGTCGCGATCGCCGCTTCCAGGCCATCCTGCCCATCAAGGGCAAGATCCTCAACGTCGAGAAGGCCCGCTTCGACAAGATGCTGAGCAGCGACGAGATCAAGACGATGATCGCGGCGCTCGGCACGGGCATCGGGCGCAAGCGCGAGGAGACCGATCGCGACGGCTTCGACATCGCCAAGCTGCGCTACCACCGCGTCATCATCATGACGGACGCCGACGTCGACGGGTCGCACATCCGTACGCTGCTGCTGACGTTCTTCTACCGGCAGATGCGCGAGCTGATCGACAACGGCCACATCTACATCGCGCAGCCGCCGCTGTACCGGGCCAAGCGTGGCAAGCAGGAGGTCTACATCAAGAACGATGCGGACCTCGAGGCGTACCTGATCAAGCGCGCCACTGACTCCCGCGTGCTGCGGATCTCGGAGACCGGCCAGGAACTCAGCGGCGAGGCCCTCGAGGCGCTGCTGCACAAGCTGATCGCCTTCGACCGCAACCTCCGTCACGTCGAGCGGCGTGGCGTACCGCAGGACGTGGTGCGTGGCCTGCTCAACGCGGGCGCCGGGGCGCGCGACCGTGCGTTCTTCAGCGACCGGCCGCGCATGGAAGCCGTCGCCGCCGAGTTCACGAACGAGCAGCGGATCATCTCCGTCGTCGTTGACGAGGAGCACAACGCGCTGCTGTTCGAGATCGACGATCGCAGTGCCGGCTACCCGCGCGTGTCGCGCGCCGGGATCGAGTTCGCACAGACGCCGGATTTCCGCGCGCTGGTCAACAGCTTCCGCGACGTCGCCGGCGTCCAGGGGCGCATGGTGGTGGCCCAGGTCGGCGCCGCCCAGGCCGAGGAGCCCGAGGAAGCCGCGGCCGAGCCGGCCGGCGGCACGCCCGGCACCGAACCGGCAGCCGAGCCCGTGCGTCGCGTGGCTCGCAAGGACGCCGATCACGAGGTCCAGTCGATCTCGGACCTGGTGGACTACTTCCTCGAGGTCGGCCGCAAGGGCGTGGCCATCAACCGCTACAAGGGCCTCGGCGAGATGAACCCCGAGACCCTGTGGGAGACCACGATGAAGCCCGAGGTACGCACGCTGCTGCAGGTGCGCGCCGAGGACCAGGCGGAAGCCGACCTGATGTTCTCCACCCTGATGGGTGACCAGGTCGAGCCGCGCCGCAAGTTCATCGAGGACAACGCCCTCGACGTGAAGAACCTGGACGTCTAGCCGGCCTGCTGCCGGGCCGCGTTGGGACAACGGGCCCTGCCACGGCTGCTTGACTGCGTCGGTACTCCGAGGAAGGTAGGGCCGGCTCTCCGAGCCCGGCCCATCGCGCGACGACGATCGCGCGGATCGACACGATTTCGCTATGAGCACCCCTCTTCCGTCACGCATCCCGGTCACCATCGAAGACGAGATGCGCCGCTCGTACATGGATTACGCGATGAGCGTGATCATCGGGCGCGCGCTGCCCGACGTGCGCGACGGCCTCAAGCCGGCGCACCGCCGCGTCCTCTTCGCGATGCGGCAGATGGGGCTGGCCAGCAACCGCGCCCACCGCAAGTGCGCGAAGATCGTCGGCGAGGTCATCGGCAACTACCACCCGCACGGTGACGCGTCGGCGTACGACACGCTGGTCCGGCTCGCGCAGGACTTCAACATGCGCTATCCCCTGGTCGATCCCCAGGGGAACTTCGGCAGCATGGACGGCGACCGCGCGGCGGCCTACCGCTACACGGAAGCCCGGCTCGAGGCCCTCGCCGAGGCCATCATGGCCGACCTCGACAAGGACACCGTCGAGTTCGTCCCCAACTTCGACGAGACCACGACCGAGCCGTCGGTCCTGCCCACGCCGATCCCGAACCTGCTCGTCAACGGCTCCACCGGCATCGCGGTGGGCATGGCGACCAACATCCCGCCGCACAACCTCACCGAGCTGGTGGACGGGATCATCGCCATCGCCGACCCCGAGCAGGCCTTCACGGTCGACGAGGAAGGCCGGCCGCAGCCGCTGACGCGCGAAGAAAAGCGCCGGCGCCTGACGCAGCACGTGCTCGGGCCCGACTTCCCCACCGGCGGCGTCATCGTCGGGCGGGCGGGCATCATGTCGGCCTACGCGACCGGCCGCGGCACGGTCATCGTGCGCGCCAAGAGCGAGTTCGAGACCATCGGGCGCGGTGGCGATCGCCAGGCGATCGTCATCACCGAGGTGCCCTACCAGGTCAACAAGGCGAAGCTGATCGAGCGCATCGCCGACCTGGTGCGCGACAAGACGATCGAGGGCATCTCCGACATCCGCGACGAGTCGGACCGCCAGGGCATCCGCGTCGTCATCGAGCTCAAGCGCGGCGAGATGCCGGACGTCGTGCTGAACAACCTCTACAAGCACACGCCGCTGCAGTCCTCGTTCGGCATCATCATGCTGTCGATCGTCGACGGTCGCCCGCGCGTGCTGCCGCTGCTCGAGATGCTCGAGCGGTTCATCGAGTTCCGCCGCGAGGTGGTGCGCCGGCGCACCGAGTTCGAGCTCCGCAAGGCCGAGGCCCGTGCCCACATCCTCGAAGGCCTCAAGATCGCGCTCGATCACCTCGATGCGGTGATCGCCCTCATCCGCTCGGCGAAGAACCCCGCCGAGGCGCGCGAGGGGCTGATGGCCAACTTCGGCCTCTCGCAGCTGCAGGCGCAGGCCATCCTCGACATGCAGCTCCAGCGCCTCACCGGCCTCGAGCGGCAGAAGATCCTCGACGAACTCGCCGAGCTCCTGAAGGAGATCGAGCGCCTGCGCGCCATCCTCGGCAGCGATCGCCTCGTCATGGAGATCGTCATCGCCGAGCTGAAGGACGCCCGCGAGCGCTTCGGCGACGCGCGTCGCACGCAGCTGGTCGAGGACACCAGCGACCTCAACATCCTCGACCTGATCGCCGACGAGGACATGGCGATCACGGTGAGCCACAAGGGCTACATCAAGCGCACGTCGCTCGACGAGTACCGCTTCCAGGGCCGCGGCGGCGCCGGCACCATCGGCATGCGCCTGCCCGACGACGACTACGTGCACCACCTGTTCGTGGCGTCGACGCACGCGTACCTGATCGTGTACTCCGATCGCGGGCGCGCCTACTGGCTCCGCGTGCACGAGATTCCCGACGCCGGTCGAGATGCGCGTGGCAAGTCGATCGCCAACCTGGTGCAGATGGCCGCCGGCGAGAAGGTCGCCGACGTCGTGTCGGTGCGCGAGTTCCCCTCGGAAGAGGGCCAGCGCTTCGTCGTGATGGGCACCCGCAAGGGCGTCATCAAGAAGACCGACCTCAAGGCCTACTCGAACCCGCGCGTCGGCGGCATCATCGCCATGGGCGTCGACGACGACGACCAGGTCATCGCCGTGCAGCTCTCGACCGGCACCGACCACGTGTTCATCGGCACGCGCAACGGCGCGGCGCTGCGCTTCCCCGAGGGCCGGGTCCGCACCATGGGCCGCACGGCGTACGGCGTGCGCGGCATCAACCTGCGCGACGGCGACGAAGTGGTGGCGATGGAGCTGGTCGGCGAGACCGGCTCGATGCTCACGGTCACGGCCAATGGCTACGGCAAGCGGACGCCCCTGGCCGAGTACCGCATCACCGGTCGTGGCGGCCTCGGCATCCGCAACATCCAGTCGTCGGATCGCAACGGTCCTGTCGTCGGCATCACGCATGTCGAGGACGACAACCAGGTCCTCATCATCACCAAGGCCGGCAAGGTCATCCGCATGGCCGTGGCTCCCCTGCGGCCGATCGGGCGCAACACGCAGGGCGTGCGTCTCATCAGGCTCGACGATGGGGATCGCGTCGAGGCGCTGGCGCGGCTGGACATCGCCGAGGTCGCCGCAGACACATCCGAGGTGGTGGCGCCGCTCGAGACCGAGGGCGCCGTCGAGGAACCGCTCGACGACCCGATCGAGGACGTCATCGAGGATGTCGACGATGGCGCCGTCGACGCCCCTGCCGACGACGACTCCGAGGAGTAGCGAGGCATCGAGGTAGGGCGCGGTCTCCGACCGCGCCGTATTCGGCAGCGGCCGGGTGGGACACCCGGCCCTACCGTGGCAGCTACACGGGTTGCAACCGCGCGTACTTGGCGATGAGCTTCTTGGTGCCGACCGTCTGGAAGTAGACGGTCAGCTTCATGTCGTCGCCCTTGCCGTCGACCTCCTTGACGGTGCCGACGCCGAACTGCGCATGGCGCACCTTCTGGCCCGGCTTCGGCCGCGCGCCGTCGCTCGACTGATCCTCGTCCTCGTACTTGTAGGTCGGCGCGGGCGCGTCCTCACGCGCCGGGGTCCGGCTGCGCCCGTACGGGTTGGGCCGCGACTCGTAGGCCGATCGCCCGCCATACGTCGTCGTGCCGAACGAGCGGGCCCGCGTGTACGACGGGGTCTCGAGCACCAGTTCCTTCGGCACCTCGTCGAGGAAGCGTGACGGCTCGGTCGACTGGTACTCGCCGAACACGCGTCGCCGCGCCGCGCTGGTGAGCAGCAGGCGCGACTGCGCCCGCGTCATGCCCACGTAGCAGAGGCGGCGCTCCTCCTCGATCTGCTCCTGGTCCTCGCCGGCGCGGCTGTGCGGGAACAGGCCCTCTTCCATGCCGGCCAGCGCCACGACGGGGAACTCGAGGCCCTTGGCCGCGTGCATGGTCATCAACCACACGCGTGCGCTGCTCGTGCCCTGCGATTCGTCGGCTTCAGACAGCAACGACAGGCGATCGACGAAGCCGCCGATCGACGCGTCGGTCTCGCGCTCCTCGTACTCGCGCGCGGTCGACACGAACTCGGCGAGGTTCTGGATGCGGCTCTCGGCCTCCTCGGTGTTCTCCTCGCGCAGCGTCTTGAGGTACCCGGACTGATCGAGCATCTTGCCGATGACCAGCGACACCGGCTCCTGCCTGGCGATCACCACCAACGCGTCGATCAGCTCGACGAACTGCTTCAGCGCATTGTGGGCGCGTCCGGGCAGCGTCCGCGACGCGATCAGGTGCGTGGCCCTGGCCCACAGCGACTGCGACGCCGCGACCTCGAACAGGCCAGCGGCCATCATCGGCGGTGCGCTGCCGCCGGCGCCGGGATCGTCGCGCTCGAGCGCGTCCATCACCGACTTGCCGATGCCGCGCGCCGGCACGTTCACCACCCGCCTGAAGCTCACGTCGTCGTGCGGGTTGATGATCAGCTTGAGGTACGAGAGCGCGTCCTTCACTTCCTTGCGCTCGTAGAAGCGGACGCCGCCGATGATCTTGTACGGCGTGCCGTCGCGCATCAGCTGGTCTTCCAGCGCGCGCGACTGCGAGTTGAGTCGATAGAGGATCGCCACCGTCGAGTCGCGGCGCGCCGTCATCTCCTTGCGCAGTTCACGCGCGATGAACGACGCCTCTTCGAGCTCGTCCTCGCCGCGGAAGTACGTGATCAGGTCGCCCCGGCCCTGCTCGGTCCAGAGGCGCTTCTCCTTGCGGTCCGTGTTGTTGGCGATCACGGCCGACGCCGCGTCGAGGATGTTCTGCGTCGAGCGGTAGTTGCGCTCGAGGCGCACCGTCTCGGCCTCGGGGAAGTCCTGCTCGAAGTCGAGGATGTTCCGGAGGTCGGCGCCGCGCCACTTGTAGATCGACTGGTCCGGATCGCCGACGACAGCCAGGTTGTGGCGGTCGCCCACCAGGTGCTTGATCAGCAGGTACTGCGGCCTGTTGGTGTCCTGGTACTCGTCGACCATCACGTACCGGAACTGCCGCTGGTACTTGCTGCGGACGCCCTCGTGCTCGAAGAGCTCCACGGTCTTGAGCAGCAGGTCGTCGAAGTCGAGCGCGTTGGCGCGCTCGAGCATCTTGACGTAGCCGTCGTAGATCTTGGCGATCTGCTCGTCGCGATAGGAGCCGTTGCCGACCTTGTCGGGCGTCTCCATGCGGTTCTTGGCCTGGCTGATGCGCCCGAGCACCTGGCGCGGCTGGATCAGCTTGTCGTCGATCTGCAACTCACGCATCACCTGCTTGACCGCCACCTGCTGGTCGCTGCTGTCGTAGATCACGAAGTCGCGCGACAGCCCGATCGCCGGCGCCTCGCGACGCAACAGCCGCGCACACAGCGAGTGGAAGGTCGACACCCACACGTCGCGTGCCTCGGCCCCGATGAGGTGCCCGACACGCTCGCGCATCTCCTCGGCGGCCTTGTTGGTGAAGGTGACCGCGAGCACCTCGAACGGCCGCGCCAGCCCGCTGCCGATCAGGTACGCAATGCGGTACGCGATCACGCGCGTCTTCCCCGACCCGGCCCCGGCGAGGATGAGCAGCGGCCCCTCCGTGTGCAGGACGGCATCCCGCTGCTCGGGGTTCAGGGAGGACAAGAAGTCAGACGGGGGCTGGGGGCTTGGGGCTTGAGACACGGGTTGTCGGGGATCTCACGACACACCCCAGGGACCAACGCGGAGGTGGCGTGCTCCCTGCAGTATACCCGCTAAGACTCGCCGCGTCGGCCGGCTGGTCGTGACGTACAACCCACTGTCAACACGACACTTGCGGGCATATGGCGGAGACGACATGATGGCAGAAACGGACACCGTACCGCTTCCACATGAGCGCACATATCGCGATCTGGACGCCTGGTCACACGCCATGACACTGGCCGAGGAGACGCTGCGAACCACTCGCCCCTGGCGGGCGTCGGATCAGTTCTCGATCGGTCTTCAACTTCGGAGGGCGGCCATCTCGATCCCGTCGAACATCGCGGAGGGCTACTCTCGCCGCTCCCCGGCCGCTGCCCGGAATCACGTTGCCATCGCGCTCGGTTCGCACGGTGAGTTCGAGACACAACTCGAACTGGCGAGGCGCTGCGCCCTCGTCGACGAGGCCACCCACCTTCGACTCTCGACGCAGTGCGCACTCGTCGGCAAGTTGCTCAGTGGCCTGTACCGCTCGGCGGTGAAGAGTGCCGAGGGCTCGACTCGGCGGTCCTGATGTGCCGGTTTCTGTGTGGGCCTTCGAGCCCCAAGCGCCAAGCCCCGGCTGTGTCTACTCCACGGTGACGCTCTTCGCGAGGTTCCTCGGCTGGTCGACGTCGCAGCCGCGCAGCACGGCGACGTGGTACGCGAGCAACTGGAGCGGCACGGTCATCGTGATCGGCGACATCAGCGGATGCATCGGCGGCAGCACCACGCGCGCGTCGCGTCGCGGGTCGAGCAGCGACCACAGGTGCGGCTCCCCCTCCTCGGTGATCGCGATCACCGAGCCGCCGCGCGCCTTCACCTCCTGCACGTTCCCGAGCATCTTCTCGAAGACGTGATCGCGGGGCGCAAGCGCCACCACCGGCATCTTCTCGTCGATCAGCGCGATGGGGCCGTGCTTCATCTCGCCCGCCGGATAGCCCTCGGCGTGGATGTACGAGATCTCCTTCAGCTTGAGCGCGCCCTCGAGCGCGATCGGGTAATGCATGCCGCGGCCGAGGAAGAGGAAGTCCGAGCACTGATAGAAGCGGCGCGCCACGTCCTCGAGGTACGGCGCACAGGAGAGCACCTGCTCCACGTGGCGTGGCAGCTCGGTGAGCGCCTGCAGGATTGGCCGCACGGCGTCGGCGTCGAGCACGCCGCGCGCCCGCCCGAGCTTCAGCGCCAGGAGGATCAGCGCCACCAACTGCGTCGTGAACGCCTTGGTCGACGCCACGCCGATCTCCGGGCCCGCGTGCGTCTGGATCGTGCCTTCCGCCTCGCGCGTCGCCATGCTGCCGACCACGTTGCAGATGGCGAGCGTCCGCGCACCCTGTCGTCGCGCCTCGCGCAGGGCCGCGAGCGTGTCGGCGGTCTCGCCCGACTGCGTGATCGCCACCATCAGATCAGACGTCGTGATGATCGGCTGCCGGTACCGGTACTCGGAGCCATAGTCGACGTCCACAGGCAGCCGCGCCAACTGCTCGATCAGGAACTTCCCGACGAGCGCCGCGTGCCACGAGGTGCCACACGCCAGCAGCACCACGCGCGAGAGCGAAGCCATGGTCTCGGCGTCGAGGTTGGCCTCCGGCAGGTGCACGTCGCCCTGCTCCATCGACAGCCGGCCGACCAGTGTCTCCTTGATCGCCCACGGCTGCTCGAAGATCTCCTTGAGCATGAAGTGCTTGTACCCGGCCTTCTCCGCCATCACCGGGTCCCACGTGATGCGCTGCGCCTCGCGCGTCACCGGGCGGCCCTCGGCATCGAAGAACCGCACGCCGTCACGCGTGAGCACCGCCATCTGCCCGTCCTCCAGGAACACCACGTCGCGGGTGTGGGCGAGGATGGCCGGGATGTCGGAGGCGACGAACCACTCCTGGTCGCCGAGGCCGATCACCACGGGCGGGCCGTTGCGTACCGCGACGATGGTGCCCGGGTCGGTGCTGGCGATGACCACCAGGGCGAACAGCCCGTGCAGCCGTGCCAGCGCCCGCGTCACCGCCGCCTGCAGCCCATCGTCTCGAAGCTCGAGGCCGATCAGGTGGGCTACCACCTCGGTGTCGGTCTCGGTCCTGAACACGATGCCGCGGCCCTGGAGCTCCTTCTTGAGCTCGAGGTAGTTCTCGATGATGCCGTTGTGGACGAGGACGACCCGGCCCGACTGATCGCGGTGCGGGTGCGCGTTCTCCTCGGTCGGGCGGCCGTGCGTGGCCCATCGGGTGTGCCCGATGCCGTACGTGCCCTGGAGCGGCTGATCGTGCAGGATGCGCTCGAGGTTTCCGAGCTTGCCCGCGCTCCGCCTGACGTCGATACCGTCCGGGCCGACGACGGCGATGCCTGCCGAGTCGTAGCCCCGATATTCGAGTCGCCGCAGGCCATCCAGGACGACGGGAACGACGTCCTGCTGCCCGATGTAGCCGATGATGCCGCACATGTCCGGGATCAGACACCGCGCCATGCATGAGGCGCAAGCTGAACCTTACTGGTGTGGCTCGACGGCCGGCCGGCCCAGGGGGGTGGGTCCAGCCGGACGGTCCATGACCAGCAGATCGAGGCGAATCGCTACGTTCTGGAGGAGGAGGGGTGTGTCACTGGCGGCGCTTCCGCGCCCAGCCGTCCTTGTTCTCCTGGCGGCTGCGGGCGATGCCGAGGCCTTCGTCGGGCACGTCGCGCGTGATCGACGACCCGGCGGCCACGAAGGCGCCGCGCCCGATGGTCACGGGCGCCACCAGCTGCGAGTCGCTGCCCACGAACGCGCCGTCGCCGATCACCGTGCGGTGCTTGTTGACGCCATCGTAGTTGCAGGTGATCACGCCCGCGCCCACGTTCACGTCCTCGCCCACCGTCGCGTCGCCCAGGTAGGTGAGGTGGCTCGCCTTCGAGGCCTTGCCGAGCGTGGTCTTCTTCAGCTCGACGTAGTTGCCGACCCGCGCGTCCTCGCCCACGTCGCTACCCGGGCGGATGTGGGCGAACGGCCCGAGCTGCGCGCGGGACCGGACGGTGGAGTCGGTCACGACGCAGTAGTTGAGGATCACCACGTGGTCCTCGAGCGTCGCATCGACGAGCCGCGTGCCGGCGTGGATCTCGCAGGCGGACCCCACCCGCGTCCGGCCCTCGAGGTACACGTTCGGGTGCAGCACCGTGTCGTGGCCCACCTCGACGTCGGGACCCACGTAGGTCGTGGCGGGATCGATGATGGTGACCCCCGCCGACATCAGTTCCTCGCACTTGGTCTGTCGCATGATGGCGCTTGCCTCGGCCAGCTCGGTCTGGCTGTTGATGCCCCGGATCTCGTGCGGCACCGTGGCGCTGATCGCGTCCACGTCGTGGCCGGCCCGTCGCAGGGCGGCCACCAGTTCAACCAGGGTGCGCTCCCGCTCGACGGTGTCCCAGGCAAAGCTCGCGAGCGCCGCCCGGAGGACCGGAGCCGCGCAGGCGAACACGCCGCTGGTGCACTCCCTGATGCTCCGCTGCTGGCGGGAGGCGTCCTTCTCGCCGACCAGGCCGATGACCTCCCCGGCCTCGCTGCGAAGCACGCGCATGAGGCCGTACGGCCGTTCGGACACCGCCGACACCATGGTCAAGGCGGCGGTCGAGGTGGTGCGGTGGGCGAGCAGCGCCGCAAGCGTCTCCCGACGCAGCAGGGGTACGTCTGCGGGCAGCACGACCACGGTGTGATCGGGGGCGTCTGAGAGGTCCAGGGCGGTCAGGGCATGCACGGGGCCGAGCACTGGCTCCAGTGTCATCACCTCGACGCGACGGTCACGCAAGACAGGGGTGATGTCTTCTGCTGAATAACCTAGAATTGCGATTCTTCGAGCGGATGCGAACGCGTCGGAAGTGCGCAGGACCCACTCGAGCGACGACACGCCGGCCAGTGGCAGGAGCACCTTGGGCCGAAGCGTGCCCATCCGGCGGCCGCGTCCGCCGGCGAGAATCACCAGATCCATGGTCGTGGTCGGCGTCATGGCTCGACCGTCGCGGCCTTCCGCCGCTCGAGGGCGTCGAACACGTCGCGCGTCCTGACATGAAGGCGTCGCGCGACTTCACTCATCGCGGCGCGGCGCTCGAAGGTTCCGTTTTTGGTTATTCGGTCGAATTCTTCAAGCATGTCCTGCTCGGCGACCGCCGCCGTCGCTTCCGCAGGGTCAGGAGCTTCCAGGATGCACGTGAACTCGCCCACCGCCTCGACGATCGAGGGGTGCCGCGTGACGTCCGCAAGCAGTCCCCTGATGAGCTCCTCGTGCTTCTTGGTAATCTCGCGGCACACCGCGATCCGTCGGCCGGAACCGGCGACCTCGGCGAGCGCCTGGAGGGTCTGGGCGATGCGGTGCGGCGCCTCGAAGAACACCACGGGATGGCGATATGCCGAGGCTTCCTCGCACCATCTCGTGCGAGGTCCAGACTTTACGGGTGGAAACCCTAAAAACGTGAACTCGCTGGAAGGGATGCCGCTCATCGTGAGCGCCGCGAGCACGGCACTGGCGCCGGGGACGGGCTCGACGGGGATACCCTCATCCAGGCAGGCGCGGATCAGGTGATCGCCGGGGTCGGAGAGCAGGGGCGTGCCGGCGTCGGTGACCAGCGCCACGGGCTCACCCGCGCGGAGTCGCTCCAGCAAGCCCGGCAGTCGCGAGACCTCGTTGTGGGCGTGCACGCTGGTCATGGGCGTGTCGATCCCGGCGTGAGACAGCAGCCTGGCGGTGCGGCGCGTGTCTTCGGCGGCAATCACGCGAACCTCGCGCAGGACCCGCAGGGCGCGCAGCGTGATGTCCTCCAGGTTGCCGATGGGGGTCGCCACGACGAACAAACGTCCAGGCGCCGGCCGGGAAAGCACGGAAGATATTGTACATTGGGAGATTGGGCCCCACAGGCCCACCGGCCACCATCCTTGTCCGTGCGAGCGCATGCGATCTGCTGAGACCCTTCCGCACTTTGCGGCCGACTACCTGTCCTGGCGCCATGAGGTGCAACCGACAGCCGCGACCTTCGACGGCGTGCACGTGCACGACGACCTGCTCGAAGACTTCAGTCGCGCCGCCATCGACCGGCAGGTGCGCGACCTGAATGGCTTCGCCCGTCGCCTGGCGTCGATGCCCGTCGACCAGATCCCCGCCGCCGAGCGACCGGACCATTCCGCGCTGATGGCCGCGACGCACGCCCGGCTCCACGAGATCGAGGTGGTGCGGACGTGGGAGCGCGACCCGCAGCTCTACGCCGACACGATCGCCACGAGCCTGGCCGCGCAAGCGATCTTCACCTACGCCCCCGCCGCCGAACGCGCCCGCCGCATGCTGTCCAAGCTCCGGCAGGTCGCCGGCGTGCTCGACGCAGCCCGCGCCAACGTCCGCGAGCCGGCCGGCATCTTCATCAAGACCGCCAGCGAGACGCTGCGCGGCGTCGTGAGCTTCCTGAACCGCGACCTGCCGCGCGCCCTCCGCGAGGTCGACGACCTCTCGCTGCTGGCCGACCTCGACGATGCGGCCACGCTGGCCCGCACGGCGATCGAGCGGTACGTCCGCGATCTCGAGGAGGAGCAGGCACCCAGGGCCAAGGCCACGTTCCGCCTCGGCAAGGAGCGCCTCGAGCAGAAGCTGAAGCTCGGCGACGCCATCACGCTCGACACCGACGCGCTCCTGCGCATCGCCGACCGGGAACTCGCTGCGACCCGCGAGCGGTTCGCCGAAGTCGCGCGCAAGCTGGGCAAGGGTCCGGCCGACCAGGTGTGGGCCAAGGTGAAGCAGCAGCACGTCGAGCCGGGCGGTCTGGTGACCCGGGTGCGCGAGCAGTGCGCGGCGCTCTACACGTTCCTGCGCGACAGCGGCATCGTGACGGTGCCCGACGCCGACGCGCTGGTCATCGCCCCGACGCCGCCGTTCTACCGCTGGACGTTCGCCAGCCTGTGGGCCCCTGGCCCGCTCGAAGTGCGCCAGCAGCGGTCCTTCTACTACGTCACCGATGTCGACCAGTCGTGGCCGCAGGAGCGGCAGGACGAGCACCTGCGCGACATGAACGACGCCGTGCTCTGGGCCATCTCGATGCACGAGGCCCTGCCCGGCCACTTCCTGCACTTCGAGCACCTCCGCAAGATCGCCGCGCCCTGGCGCAAGGCCACGGTCCTGGCGCCGCTGTCGGTCATCGAGGGCTGGGCGCACTACGCCGAGCACCTGGTCATCGAGCAGGGCTTCGCGAAGAAGGATCCGGTCATCGAACTCGGCCAACTCGCCGAGTCGCTGGTCCGGCTGTGCCGCCTCATCGTCGGCCTGCGCCTGCATGCCGAGGACCTGTCGGTGGAGCAGGGGGTCCGCTTCTTCCGCGAGGAGGCGATGCTCGAGGAGGCCAGCGCCCGACGGGAGGCCGAACGCGGCACGTTCGATCCGTCGTATGTGATCTACGCGCTCGGCAAGCTGATGCTGCTGAAGCTGCGCAAGGACGTCGAGGCGCACCGCGGCCCGGCCTTCGATGCGCGCCGCTTCCACGACGAGTTCCTGGGCCTGGGCCTGCAGCCGTTCGACGTGCTCCGCCAGCAGATGCTGCCTGGCGAGGCCAACGACGGCGTGGTGTTGGCGTAAGGGGCGACGGGCGTGCAGGCCACACGCGGCCTGCGTGTCAGGTCGCCGGCAGCCGGCCGCCCGCAGCCGCCCTGTCCGAACAATCAAGGGTTGGAGTCACACGCAGCATGCCTCTCTACGAGTACCAGTGCGACACGTGCGGTCACCGCTTCGAGGTGATCCAGAAGTTCTCCGATGCCCCGCTGACCGAGTGCCCGAAGTGCCAGGGTGCGGTCCGCAAGCTGTTGTCGTCGCCGGCGATCCAGTTCAAGGGCTCGGGGTGGTACATCACCGACTACGCCAAGAAGAGCGGCACGGCCGCAGGCAGCGCCAAGTCGGAGGGCTCCTCCGGCGAGTCCAAGGCGAGCGATTCGTCGTCGACGCCGGCGCCGAAAGCCGAGGCCAAGCCCTCGGGCGGCACGACCTAGGCGCGTCGGCCATCGAGGCGCGGCGATCCCATCGCCGCGCCGTCTGTCAGGCGCGCCGCGAGGCCAGCAGGGTCTCGAGGTAGGCGCCGAGTTCCTCCCGCACGTCGTCCCGCTGCATCGCGAAGTACGTCATCGCCTTCAGGTAGCCCACGATCGTGCCCGTGTCGTGCCGGGTGCCGGTCACCTCGCAGGCAAAGATCGGGCGTTGGCGCAGCAGGTCGCGCAAGCCGCTGGTCAGCTGGATCTCGCCGGTGCGATCCTCGCGCACGTTGGCGAGCACGCCGAAGATGTCCGGCGTGAGCACGTACCGGCCGATGATGGCCAGGTCCGACGGCGCCTCGGTCCGCGACGGCTTCTCGACCAGATCCAGCACCCGGTGGATGCCGTTGCCGAGCGGCTCGGCACGGATCACGCCGTAGCGGCTCACCTCGTCGGGCGGCACGCGCGCCACCGCCAGCACTGGCGCCTGCACCTCCGTGAACACGTCGATGACCTGCCTGATGGCCGGCGGGTCGGCGTCGATCACGTCGTCGCCGAGGACGACGGCGAACGGCTGGTCGCCCACGAGGTCGCGCGTGATGTAGACGGCGTGGCCGAGACCGAGCGGCGGCCCCTGGCGTACGGAGCCGATCCGGGCGAGCGAGGAGGCGTGGCGCACGGCCGCGAGCTGATCGAGCTTGCCGCGATCCTCGAGGAACGTCTCGAGCTCGACGTCGGCGTCGAAGTGATCGATCAACGCGGTCTTGCCGCGCGCCGTCACCATCACGATCTGCTCGATGCCGGCCGCGACCGCTTCCTCGACGGCGTACTGGATGATGGGCCGATCGACGAGCGGCAGCATCTCCTTCGGCATGGTCTTGGTCGCCGGGAGGAACCTGGTGCCGAGTCCCGCCGCGGGGAACACGGCCGTCCTGACGCTCAGTTTCACGCACGCACCCTTTCGGCAGGGGAGGAGGGCTCACGGTAGCAGCTTGCGGAAAGAGGCGGCAAGCAATTCAGAATTCGAAACTCAGAATGAAGGGCAACTCGACGGAGTATCGGACCCTTCGACGTCCTCTCGATTCTGAATTCTGAACTCCGAATTGCAGTGCCGAGTGTCCCCGGCCCTGCCAGTACAATGAGGGCGTGCTGGATACGGCTCAACTCAGGGATGCCTTCGACGAGACACGGGCGCGGCTGCAGGCCAGGGGGCCGGGCGCCGACGCCGTCCTGGACCGGCTGCAGGAGCTCGATCGCACGCGGCGGGAACTGCTGCCGCGGGTGGAGGCCCTCAAGGCCGAGCGCAACCGGTCGGGTGAGCTGATCGCGCAGGCCAAGCGCACCGGGCAGGACGCCACCGAGTTGCTCGCGCTGAACAAGCAGCGGGCCGACGAGATCAAGGCGCTCGACGCGCAGCTGGCGAGCCTGGAGGAAGAGCGCTCCCCGCTGCTGCTGGCGCTGCCCAACACGCCGCACGTCTCCGTCCCTCAGGGCAAGGGCGCGGAGGACAACGTCGAGGTGCGCCGCTGGGGCACGCCGCGCTCCTTCGACTTCACGCCCAAGGCGCACTGGGATCTGGGGCCGGCCCTCGGCATCCTCGACTTCGAGCGCGCGGCGCGCATGTCGGGCGCGCGCTTCGCCGTGCTCATGAAGGAAGGCGCGCGGCTGTCGCGTGCCCTCATCAGCTTCATGCTCGACCTGCACACGCGCGACCACGGCTACACCGAGGTCGAGCCGCCGTACCTGGTCAACCGCACGGCCCTCACCGGCACGGGCAACCTGCCCAAGTTCGAGCAGGACCTCTTCAAGATCGCGGGGGACTGGGACCTGTTCCTGATCCCGACGGCGGAAGTGCCGCTCACCAACCTGCACCGCGAGGAGACGCTCGAGGAAGCCGACCTGCCGCGCCGGTACGTCGCCTACACGCCGTGCTTCCGCAGCGAGGCGGGCAGCTACGGCGCCGACGTGCGCGGCCTCATCCGGCAGCACCAGTTCGACAAGGTCGAGCTGATGTCGTTCGCCACACCCGAGTCGTCGTTCGACGAACTCGAGCGGCTGACCGGCTGCGCCGAGAAGGTGCTGCAGCTGCTCGGCCTGCCGTATCGCACGATGCTGCTCTGCACGGGCGACATGGGCTTTGCGTCGGCCAAGACCTACGACATCGAGGTGTGGCTGCCGAGCCAGGGCGTGTATCGCGAGATCTCCTCTTGCAGCAACACGGAGGCGTTCCAGGCGCGGCGCGCCGGCATCCGGTACCGGCCGGCGGGCGGAGGCAAGCTGTCGTTCGCCCACACGCTGAACGGCTCTGGGCTCGCCGTCGGGCGCACGCTCATCGCGATCATGGAGAACTACCAGGAGGCGGACGGCAGCATCCGCATCCCCGACGCGCTGGTCCCGTACATGGGCGGCGTCACCCGCATCGGATAGGACACGATCGCCTCGTCTTCGGCGCATCTCCATGTGGTGATGCGCCGCCGATGGATCGTCGCTCCCGCGCCGCCTGATACTCCTGCGATCTGACCTGCGTCGTCGCGTTGCTGACCCGCCTCCTCGCCACACGCGAGGGGCCTCGCACGCGGCATCTCAGCAATTGCACGGGCCCAGGAGGCACAGCATGACCACCACGGTGGAACCGCAAGCGGGCGCGCTCAGCGCGCCGCCGTTCAAGTCGCGTTACGAGAACTTCATCGGCGGCAAGTGGGTCGCACCGGTCAACGGCCGGTACTTCGACAACCTCTCGCCCGTGACCGGCAAGCCGCTCTGCCAGGTGGCGCGCAGCGACAAGGACGACATCGAACTGGCGCTCGACGCCGCGCACGCCGCGAAGGCGGCCTGGGGTCGCACCAGCGTCACCGAGCGCGCGATCATCCTGAACAAGATCGCCCAACGCATGGAGGACGCGCTGCCGCAACTGGCAGCCGCCGAGACCTGGGACAACGGCAAGCCGATTCGCGAGACCACCGCCGCCGACCTGCCGCTCGCCATCGACCACTTCCGCTACTTCGCCGGTGTCATCCGCGCCCAGGAAGGCACCATGGGCGAGCTCGATCACGACACCGTCTCCTACCAGTTCCTCGAGCCGCTCGGCGTCGTCGGCCAGATCATCCCGTGGAACTTCCCGCTGCTGATGGCGGTCTGGAAGCTCGCCCCCGCGCTCGCCGCCGGCAACTGCGTGGTGCTCAAGCCCGCGGAGCAGACCCCGGCCAGCATCCTGATGTGGGCCGAGATCGTCGGCGATCTGCTGCCCCCCGGCGTGCTCAACATCGTCAACGGCTTCGGCCTCGAGGCCGGCAAGCCGCTCGCCTCCAACCCGCGCATCGCCAAGATCGCCTTCACCGGCGAGACGACGACGGGGCGGCTGATCATGCAGTACGCCAGCCAGAACCTGATCCCGGTGACGCTCGAGCTCGGCGGCAAGTCGCCCAACGTGTTCTTCGCCGACGTGGCGCGCGAAGACGACGACTTCTTCGACAAGGCGATCGAGGGCTTCGTGCTGTTTGCGCTCAACCAGGGCGAGGTGTGCACCTGCCCGAGCCGCGCGCTGATCCAGGAGTCGATCTACGACCGCTTCATGGAGCGGGCGCTGCAGCGCGTCGCCGCCATCACGCAGGGCAGCCCCCTCGACATGTCGACGATGATCGGCGCGCAGGCGTCGAGTGAGCAGCTCGAGAAGATCCTGAGCTACGTCGACATCGGCAAGCAGGAAGGCGCAGAGGTGCTGATCGGCGGGGCGCGCAAGGAACAGCCCGGCGAGCTCGCGGGCGGCTACTACATGCAGCCGACCGTGTTCCGCGGCCACAACAAGATGCGCATCTTCCAGGAGGAGATCTTCGGACCCGTCGTGTCGGTGACGACCTTCAAGGACGAGGCGGACGCGCTCGAGATCGCCAACGACACGCTCTACGGCCTCGGCGCGGGCGTGTGGAGCCGCGAGGCCAACACGTGCTACCGCATGGGCCGCGGCATCCAGGCCGGTCGCGTGTGGACCAACTGCTACCACGCCTACCCGGCGCACGCGGCGTTCGGCGGCTACAAGCAGTCGGGCATCGGACGCGAGACGCACAAGATGATGCTCGGCCACTACCAGCAGACCAAGAACCTGCTGGTGAGCTACAGCCCGAAGAAGCTCGGCTTCTTCTAGGACAGGTGTCCGCAGAGGTAGGGCGCGGTGTCCCACCGCGCCGCTGTCGTTGACGGCCGCGTGGGACACGCGGCCCTACCTTTTCGCTGATGAGCTACACCACGATGACCGTCGACGCCGCTTCGACCGTGCCCCGCGTGACCTGCACGCGCGCCGCCGAGGACCTGATCCTCACGCTGCGCGCCGAGCACGGCCCGCTGCTCTTCCACCAGTCCGGCGGCTGCTGCGACGGCTCGTCGCCGATGTGCTACGCGCAGTCGGACTTCATCGTCGGCGACCGCGACGTGTGCCTGGGCATGATTGCCGACGCGCCCTTCTACATGAGCCCGTCGCAGTTCGAGTACTGGCAGCACACGCAGTTGATCATCGACGTCGTGCCCGGGCGCGGCGGGATGTTCTCGCTCGAGAACGGCAGGGAAGTGCGCTTCCTGACGCGCTCCCGGCTGTACGAGGCCGACGAGTCGGACCGACTGTCGCCGATCACGACCGGGGCGCTCGATCTCGCGCAGTAGCCCCGTTGCGACAGCGGGACGCCAGGCGCGGCTACACTGGGCGCCATGGCCTCAGGTGATCCCGTCGAAGTCTGGATGCGCGGCCCCGTCGAGGGCATCGCGCCCGCACTGCAACCCGTCGCGCATTCGCTGTTGCAGGTCCGCGAGGAGATCGAACGCGCTACCGCCGACCTGACCCCGGACCAGTTGTGGGCGCGACCGGGCGGCGCCGGCTCCATCGGCTTCCACCTGCGTCACATCGCCGGGGCCACCGATCGCCTGCTGACCTATGCGCGCGACGAGGCGCTCACACCCGCTCAACTCGCCCAGTTGAAGGCCGAGGCCAATCCTGGCGACCCGCCGGCAGACGCCGCACAGACGATGGCGATCGCGTGCGAGGCCATCGACCGCGCACTGGCGCAGGTCCGCGGCACCGACGTGGCGACGCTGTTCGACGCGCGCGGGGTGGGACGCGCGAAGCTGCCGACCACGGTGATCGGCCTGTTGTTCCACGCCGCCGAACACGCGACGCGGCACGCCGGGCAGATGGCGACGATGAGGAAGGTCGTGCTGGGCTAGTCGCTGGTCAGGCGCTGCCACAAGGGCTCGAGCGCCTCGACGACTGGCGCCGGCGAGACCGGGTGCCCGCCGTCGTGCCAGGTCGACTCGAACTCGGCGATCTCCACGCCAATCACCTCGCCCTCGGCCAGCGCGTCGGCGACCTCGCGCAACTGGCCGAGCGTGAGGCCGCCGGGCGCGGAGTAGTCGGTGGGTACGAGATCGGGTTCCAGCACGTCGCAGTCGACGTGGACGTAGACCGGCCGGCCCGCGACGGCCGCGCGAAGGTCGTCGGCGACGCGCGGGCCCACGCGCACGAACGCAAGGCCGCTGGTGTCCATCACTCGCTGCTCGGCCGGATCGACATCGCGTACGCCGACGAGCACGACCTGGCCGAACGGGAGCCCGGCGCCCAGGCCCGAGGCCCACGCGCCCGCCGCTCCCGCGAGCGCCATGCCGCCGAGATAGCCGGTGCCGGTCGTGTCTGGCGTGTTGAGGTCGGCATGCGCATCGAGCCACACCACGCACGCGTCGGGTCGGTGCCGCACCACGACGGGCAGGGTGGCCAGGGCGGCCGCGCACCTGGTGAGGGCGGTCACGGGCCGCGCCCCTCGGGTCATCGCCTGGTCGAGCACGGTGGCCAGCCCGTCGAGATCGACGCCCGCGGCGGCGAGCTCCACGTCCCAGTGCGCGTCGAGTACGGGCTCCGGGTGGCCGACCGCAGTGGCAGCCACCCCGAGGCGCGGCGTCAGCTCGGCCGCCATGGCAGCCGCGCCGGGGATCGCCCTGGCATTGCTGTCGCCGGCGAGTCCCTGATAGACGGTGAGGGCGATCGAGCGCATCGGGTAGGCGTCAGCGTATCGCTCGCCCTCCTCGCGTGCAACGCGGGCCGCCAGGTGGCGGCTGGCGGAGAGAGTGGGATTCGAGCTCGCGGGGACAAGCCGCAGGCGAGTGGCCGCGAGCCTGAAGGCGGCTCTGTCCGCCGGGCCGCCAGGTGGCGGCTGGCGGAGAGAGTGGGATTCGAGCTCGCGGGGACAAGCCGCAGGCGAGTGGCCGCGAGCCTGAAGGCGGCTCTGTCCGCCGGGCCGCCAGGTGGCGGCTGGCGGAGAG
>NZ_JBIINP010000110.1:0-14758 GCF_044337415.1 Luteitalea sp. | reverse complement strand
CGGGCCGCCAGGTGGCGGCTGGCGGAGAGAGTGGGATTCGAGCTCGCGGGGACAAGCCGCAGGCGAGTGGCCGCGAGCCTGAAGGCGGCTCTGTCCGCCGGGCCGCCAGGTGGCGGCTGGCGGAGAGAGTGGGATTCGAACCCACGGTACGGTTACCCGTACGGCGGTTTTCAAGACCGCTGCCTTAAACCCCTCGGCCATCTCTCCGACCCGAGAGTGTACCCGAGCCCGCCAGACGTCCCCTCGAGATCAGCGCGTTCACGAGTTGATGGAATGTCATCCGGAGCATGGTCGGATGCCTGGCGATACGGCACCTGGCGTGCATTAAACGGATTTATGACCTTCAGTGCGTTAACTGGTGTGGGGTTATACTCCCGCCGTGGGACACACGCTTCTCCAAAAAGTCTGGGATCAACACACGGTACGGACGCTGCCGACGGGGCAGACACAGCTCTTCATCGGGCTGCACCTCGTGCACGAGGTGACCACGCCACAGGCCTTCGACGACCTCCGGCGTCGGGGCTGGCCCGTCAGGTTCCCGCAGCGCACCTTCGCCACCGTCGACCACATCGTGCCGACGGGCAGTCTGGCGCGGCCGTTCCAGGACGTGATGGCCGAGGCGATGCTCACGGCGCTCGAGCGCAACTGCCGCGACTTCGGCATTCCGCTCTACGACCACTCGACGGGCCGCCAGGGCATCGTCCATGTGATCGGGCCAGAACTCGGGCTCACGCAGCCCGGCATGACCATCGCGTGCGGCGATAGCCACACCTCGACGCACGGCGCCTTCGGGGCGGTGGCCTTCGGCATCGGCACGAGCCAGGTGCGCGACGTGCTCGCCAGCCAGTGCCTTGCGCTCGAGCCCCTCAAGGTGCGCCGCATCCGCGTCGAGGGTGTGCTGCCGCGCGGCGTGTACGCCAAGGACGTGATCCTCAAGATCATCCAGGTGCTCGGCGTGAAGGGCGGCGTCGGCTACGCCTACGAGTACGCCGGCTCGGCGGTCGACGCGATGTCGATGGACGAGCGCATGACCATGTGCAACATGTCCATCGAGGGCGGCGCGCGCGTCGGGTACGTGAATCCCGACGAGACGACGTTCGCCTACATGGAAGGGCGCCCGTTTGCGCCGCAGGGCGAGGCGTTCGAGCGCGCGAAGACCTGGTGGCGCAGCCTGGCCAGCGACGCCGACGCGCGGTACGACGATGACGTGGAGCTGCGTGGCGACGCGCTGAGCCCCGTGGTCACGTGGGGCCTGCATCCCGGGCAGTCGGTGGGCGTGGACGAACGCGTCCCGACGCCAGGCGAGGTGGACGCCGAGGATCGCCCGCTCGTGGAGGAGGCCCTGCAGTTCATGGGCTTCGCGCCGGGCCAGCCGATTGCCGGCACGCCGATCGACGTGGCGTTCGTCGGGTCGTGCACGAACTCGCGCCTGTCGGACCTGCGCGAGGCGGCGAAGTTCGTGAAGGGGCACAAGGTCGCCAAGGGCGTGCGCGCGATGGTGGTCCCTGGCTCGCAGAACGTGCTGGCGCAGGCCGAAGCCGAGGGCCTGCACGAGATCTTCCGGGAGGCCGGCTTCGACTGGCGCGGCTCCGGCTGCTCGATGTGCCTCGGCATGAACCCCGACAAGCTCCAGGGGCGCGAGATGAGCGCCTCGTCCTCCAACCGCAACTTCAAGGGGCGGCAGGGGAGCCCGACGGGGCGGACGTTGCTGATGAGCCCCGCCATGGTCGCGGCTGCGGCCATCGCCGGGGAAGTGGTCGACATCCGTGCATTCGAGCCCGCCGAAGCGGCGCTCGCGGGAGGCCGGGCATGAGCGCCATCGTGCGCATCACGCGGGTCGAGGGGCGCCTGCTGCCGCTCCGTGGCCACGACATCGACACGGATCGGATCATCCCGGCGCGCTTCCTCCGCGTGATCACGTTCGAGGGTCTCGAGAAGCACGCCTTCGAGGACGACATCGCGTCGCGGGCGGCGGCGGGCGATCCGCACCCGTTCGCGCAGGAGCGGTTCGCGGGGGCGCGCATCCTCGTCGTGAACCGCAACTTCGGGTGCGGGTCGTCGCGTGAGCACGCGCCGCAGGCGCTGCAGCGCTGGGGCATCTCGGCGGTCGTGGGGGAGTCGTTCTCGGAGATCTTCTTCGGCAACAGCCTGGCCATCGGTCTGCCGTGCGTCACGGCCGCGCCCGAGGACCTCGAGTGGCTGCAGACGCTGGGCGAGACCGACACGCAGGGCACCGCCGTGCTCGACCTCACCACGCTCACGCTCCAGGCCGGCGACCGCGTCGTCTCCGTCGGCGGGCCGAAGGCGGCGCTCGAGGCATTCACCACCGGCGGATGGGACGCCACGGGCCTGCTGCTCGAGGACCAGGCCGCCGTCGAGGCCACGGCCGCACGCCTGCCGTATGTCGGGGGGTTCTGAACAGGCTCAGGGCTCAAGGCTCAGGGCTCAAAGAGCATCAAACAGGCTCGAGGGCCCACAGAGCACACCAGAGTCCAGACGACCGGGGTGCTGGCCTGGGAAACCTCAATCGTCGGAAGGCTTTCTGAGCCTTGAGCCCTGAGCCCTGAGCCGGAGTTTGCGGCCGCGCCTACTCCGCGGCCGCAATCTCCTTCGACACATCCTTCTCGAACCGGCGCGCGATCTCGATGAAGGCGAGCGCCGCGTGCGAGAGCTGCGCCTGCTCCGGATATACGAGGCGCAGGTGGCGGGGGAGTCGAACCTGCGCGACCGGCACGGCCGCCAGCCGTCCGCTGGTGATCTCGGCGATGGCACACCGCCGGGGCAGCAGCGCGACGCCCAGGTCCATCTCCACGGCGCGCTTGATGCCATCCAGGCTGGGCAGCGCCAGCGTGATGTTCAACTGCTCGTGGCGCTGCTCGAACAACCGCAGCACGCGCTCGCGGGCCGGCGACGCCTCGTTGTGCGCGATCACGTTCTGCCGCCCGAACTCCGCCATCGTCACCTGGGTGCGCCCCGCCAGCGGGTGACCCGGCGACGCCAGCATCACCAGCTCGTCGTCTCCGATCAGCACCGACGCGAGCCCCTTCTCGGCTGGCGGGAAGCTGAGGACGCCCACGTCCAGGCTCCGCTGGAGCACCTCGACGCCGATCTGGCGGCTCGGCACGCGCCGGATGTCGACCTGCACCCGCGGGTGGGCCTGGCGGAACAACTCCACGACCGGGAGCACCACATGCACGGCGGCCTCGTTGGCGCCCACGAGCACGCGGCCCCGCTGGAGGTCGCGGAGCTCGCGCACGGCGCTGTCGGCCTCTTCGGCGAGGCGCATCAGCCGCTGGGCGTAGTCGAGGAGCACCCGGCCAGCCTCGGTGAGCTTGCCGTCCTTGGCGGCCCGGTCGAACAGGCGTTCGCCCAGATGGTCCTCGAGGCGCCGGATGGCCTGGCTCACCGCAGGCTGGGTCCGGTGGAGGCGAGCGGCGGCTTTGGAAAAGCTCCGCTCCGAGGCGACGGTCAGGAATACCTGCAGTTCAGCGAGATCCATGAGGTTCTCCGCCCCCACCGTCCGGGAGGCGCGGCAAGCGAGATTATAATTCCAGAAAGATTATAACCTTGACTAACAGGTAGCCCTCCGAGGAACGTGGCATGCAGGAGACCTGTCCGCATGGCTACCGATGTCCTCGTCTTCGATACGACCCTCCGGGATGGCGAGCAAGCGCCCGGCTTCTCCCTGCGCGTCCCGGAGAAGCTGACCCTGGCGCGCCGGCTCGAAGCCCTGGGGGTGGACATCATCGAGGCGGGCTTCCCGATCGCCTCGGCCGACGACGCCGAGTCGGTCAAGCGCATCGCGCAAGAGGTGCAAGGGCCGATCATTGCCGCGCTGGCCCGCTGTACCACCGCCGACATCGAGTGCGCCGGCCAGGCCATCGCCCCGGCCCGCAAGGGGCGCATCCACACCTTCATCGCCACCTCCGACCTGCACCTCGAACGCAAGCTGCGCATCTCGCGCGACCAATGCCTCGAGACGGCGGTCAAGGCCATCACCCTGGCCCGGAACTACACCGACGACATCCAGTTCTCGGCCGAGGACGCCACGCGCAGCGACATGACCTTCCTGGCGCAGGTCATCCAGGCCGTCATCGCCGCCGGCGCGACGACGATCAACCTGCCGGACACGGTGGGCTACTCCACGCCCGACGAGATTCAGGCCTTCTTCGAGGCGATCCGGGCTGCCGTCCCGAGCGCCGACAAGGTCATCTTCAGCGCGCACTGCCACGACGACCTCGGCCTGGCCGTCGCCAACAGCATTGCGGCGCTGCACGGCGGCGCGCGGCAGGTGGAGTGCACGATCAACGGGATCGGCGAGCGTGCCGGCAACGCCGCGCTCGAGGAGATCGTGATGATCACCCGCGTCCGTGCCGATCGCGCGCCGTTCACGACGCGCATCGACACGCGCGAGCTGTTCGGCACCAGCCAGCTCCTCACCGAGCTCACCGGCGAGGCCGTCCAGGCCAACAAGGCCATCGTCGGCCGCAACGCCTTCGCGCACGAGTCGGGCATCCACCAGGACGGGATGCTCAAGGACCGCCGCACCTACGAGATCATGTCGCCCGACAGCGTCGGCGTGCCGAAGACGACGCTGGTGCTGGGCAAGCACTCGGGCCGCCACGCCGTGGCGCAGAAGTGCGAGGCGCTCGGCTTCGCGTTCAGCAAGCGCGAGCTCGACCAGGTGTACCGGCAGATGATCGCGCTGGCCGACACGCAGAAGCACGTGTCGGACGAGGAGCTCGCGGCGATCGCCGCCCAGGTGAAGGCCGAGCACGCGCACCTCGCGCACCCGGTGGGCTACGGGCACGGTGTTTAACGCTTAACGCTTAACGCTTAACGCTCAACACCGGAAGGACGGATAGCCGCGAACAGTGCCGTCCTGAACGCGCTGGCGTGAATCCCGTCGACCGTCAGCCGTTGGTCGCTTCGCATCAACCGTTGGCGTGACTGTGAAGGGCCAAGCGTCAACCGTTAATCGCTAAGCGTTAAGCATTAAGCGTTAAGCGTTATATTTCCCGCATGACTCGCTCGCTCGTGCTGCTCCCTGGCGACGGCATCGGCCCCGAAGTGGTGGCGGCTGCCGAGGTCGTCCTCAAGGCCGTCTGCCAACGCTTCTCCCACCAGATCGACACCCGCAGCTTCGCCATCGGCGGCGCGGCGCTGCGTGCCGGGTTGCCCGTCTATCCGGATGACACGCGCGCGGCCTGCACGGCCGGCGATCCCGTGCTGCTCGGCGCCGTCGGCGATCCCGCGTTCGACCACCTGCCGCGGGAGCAGAAGATCGAGACGGGCCTGCTCGCACTCCGGTCGTCGATGGGCGTGTACGCGAACCTGCGGCCGGCGCGTGCGTGGGAGGGCCTCGAGGACGCGACGCCGTTCAAGCCGCAGCGCATGGCGGGCACCGACCTGATCATCGTGCGCGAGCTGCTCGGTGGCCTGTACTTCGGCGAACCGCGCGGCATCGCGGCCGACGGCCAGTCGGCCTTCAACACGATGAAGTACTCGGTGGCGGAGGTCGAGCGCGTGGCGCGCGTGGCGTTCGCGCTGGCGCGGTCGCGCAGCAAGCGCATGCTCTCGGTGGACAAGGCCAACGTGCTGGAGACCTCGCAGCTCTGGCGCAAGACGGTCACCGCGATGGCCGCTGACTACCCGGACGTGGCGCTCGAGCACCAGTACGTGGACGCGTTCGCGATGAACCTGGCGCTCAATCCCACGCGCTACGACGTGGTGCTCACCGAGAACCTGTTCGGCGACATCCTGTCGGACGAGGCGGGCGCCGTGTGCGGGTCGCTGGGCCTGCTGCCGTCGGCGAGCCTGGGTGACGGCGGCGCGCTGTACGAGCCGGTGCACGGGTCGGCGCCGACGCTCGCGGGCCGCGACGTTGCCAATCCCGCTGGCGCCATCGGGTCGCTCGCGCTCGTCTTCCGCCACAGCTGGAAGCTCGAGGAGGAAGCCGGCGCCATCGAGTCGGCGCTCGCGCGCACGATTCGCGAGGGCCACCGGACCGCCGACCTCGTCACCGCGGGCCAGACGGCGACGCCCTGCTCGAAGTTCGCGCAGCTCGTCGCCGCGCAGCTCTGACCGTTCAGGGGCTGGGGGCTGGGCGCTGGACGAGTTCCCGCCACCGCGCGGGCATGCCGAGCCCCGAGCCCCGAGCTCCTGATTTCTCCGAGCCCCGAGCCCCCAGCCCCTTGTTTCCCCGAGCCCCCAGCCCCTTGTTTCCCCGAGCCCCAAGCTCCTAGCCCCCAGCCCCCAGCCCCCAGCCCGATGACCCTCTCCCGACTGTTGCCGTTCGCGGCTGCCTCTGCCCTCGCGGGCGCGATCCTCCTCTGGCCGGCCGCGCAGCCGCTCACCGCGCAGCAGGCCGTGCCGAAGCGCTTCGTGATCGACGCGCACCAGCACTGGCGCTCCACGCCCGACTACATCCCGACGCTGGTGAAGACCTACCGCGCGCGCAACGCCATGGCGTGCGTGCTCACCCGCATCGAGCACCTCGACGCGTTGATGGCCGCCGCGAAGCAGTACCCGGACGTGATCATCCCGTACGGGCACATCGACGTCGATCACCCGCAGGCGCGGGCCCACGTCGAGACCTTCGCGAAGGCCGGCGTGAAGGGCATCAAGATGCACACGCCGAAGCACAACTGGGACGACTTCGGCTACTTCCCGCTGTACGCACGCATGCAGGAACTCGGGATCGTCGCGCTGTTCCACACGGGCATCGTGTCGGGCAACGGCAGCGGCGAGCCCGAGCAGTCGTCGATGGCGCGCATGCGCCCGTCGTTCCTGCACACCATCGCGCGCTCCTTCCCGAAGCTGAAGATCCACGGATCGCACCTGGGCAACCCGTGGTACGACGAAGCCGCCGAGGCGGCGCGCTGGTCGCCGAACCTGTATTTCGATGTCACCGGATCGACGCTCCAGAAGAAGCAGCACAACCTCACCGTGTTCCGCGAGTACCTGTGGTGGGACGGCCCGGCCGAGCACAGCCCGTCGACGGCCGTGTATGCCTTCGAGAAGCTGGTGTTCGGCACCGACGAGGCGCCGGATGCGCTCGACAGCGTCCTCGCGCGCCACGAGGCGATGCTCGAGGCCAACAAGGTGCCGGAGGCGAGCCGCAAGAAGATCTACGGCGAGACGATGGCGCGCCTGCTGGGCATCACCCCGAGGTAGGGCGCGGTCTCCCGGGCACGCCGCGCGCCGCGCGACGGTGGTCGACCGCACCGCTGACCGCCGGCCTGCGCCATCGACTCGTGCACGACTACGAAGGGCTCGACCACGCCAGGGTGTTCGCGGCGCTGGTCGATGCCCTCGATGACGTCCCGCAGTACCTCGCGCGGATCAACTCCCACCTCACCTCGTCCTGAACGGAACGACAGCCGCATCCCAGGCGATCAGCGGCCCCGCCTGCGAACTCGCGACGTGGCTGGGACGACTCGTCCCTCCGAACCGATGCCGCCTGGCACGGCGTCTGGTGCCGCACCCCTGCCCACCCGCGTACAATCGAGCGCGCTTCAGCTTTCCCCGGTCGTTCGCAGAGGAGATGGTCATGTCTGCCAGGGTGTTCGCGCTCGTCGCGTGTGTGTTGCTGCTTCCCGTCCTCGCGCTGGCGCAGGGCAATCCGACCGGCGCGATCTCGGGCAAGGTGCTCGACACCGGTGGCCTCGCGGTCCCTGGCGCGACCGTCACGGCCCGGTCCCCGGCCATGCAGGGCTCGCGCACCGTGACATCGTCGGAGAGCGGCGACTACATCGTGCCGTTCCTGCCGCCCGGCATCTACTCGGTCACCTTCGAGCTCGCCGGGTTCCAGACGCAGCAGCGCGACGGCGTCGGCGTGGTCATCTCCGAGACGGTCACGGTCAACGTCGCGCTCGGCCCGTCGTCGGTCAGCGAGACGGTGGACGTGCAGGCCAGTACCGCCAACGAGATCGGCCCCGCCCTCACCGTGGCCACCACGTTCAAGGCGTCGCAGATCGAGCTGCTGCCGGTGGGGCGCACGCTCAACGCCGCGGTGCTGCTGGCCCCGGGCGTGCAGGACAACGGGCCCGGCGGCAACATCATGATCTCGGGCGCGATGTCGTACGAGAACCAGTTCCTGATCAACGGCGTGGTGGTCAACGAGAACCTGCGCGGCCAGGCCCGCAACCTGTTCATCGAGGACGCCATCCAGGAGACCAAGGTCTCGACCGGCAACCTGTCGGCCGAGTACGGCCGCTTCCAGGGCGGCGTGGTGAACATGGTCACCAAGTCCGGCGGCAACCGGTTCAGCGGCTCGTTCCGCACCTCGTTCGCCAACGACAGTTGGGGCTCGCTGACGCCGTTCGAGGGCGACGCGGCCGTCGACAAGACGGTGCCTACTTACGAGATCACGTTCGGCGGGCCCGTGCTGCGCGAGCGCCTCTGGTTCTTCACCGCCGGCCGCTTCGAGAAGAACGAGGAGAACCTCACGGCCAGCTACACCGCCTACAACTACACGCGCAAGGACGACGAGAAGCGGTACGAGGGCAAGCTGACCTACGCGCTCACGACGAAGCACACGGCCAAGGCGGCCTACACGAAGCGACGCCTCGACGCCATCAACAACAGCTTCGGCACGATCATGGATGCGCGGTCGCTCTACGACAACGCCAACGACGAGGACCTCCTCTCCCTCAACTACACCGGCGTGCTGACCGACAAGTGGTTCGTCGAGGGGCAGTACTCGGCGCGCGACTACGCGATCATCGGGACGGGCGGCCGGCTGACCGACATCCCCAACGGCACGCCCATCTGGGATCGGTCGAGGGGCCAGGCGCGCTTCAACGCCGCGACGTTCTGCGCGGTGTGCGGCAGCGGCGTCGAGGATCGCAACAACTGGAACGTGCTGCTCAAGACCAGCTACTTCCTGTCGACGCCGCGCTTCGGGTCGCACACGCTCGTGCTGGGTGGTGACCTGTACCGCGAGACGCGCGAGAACGACAACTTCCAGTCGGGCAGCAGCTTCCGCGTCCAGTCGACCGGGGCGGTGATCAACGGGCAGGACATCTACCCGATCTTCCGCGGCGACAACACGACCTTCATCGAGTACCTGCCGCTCGTGGCGCCCACCCAGGGCAACGACATCCGGACGACGTCGTTCTTCGCCAACGACACGTGGCGCCTCAACACGCGACTCACGTTCAACGTCGGCCTTCGCTTCGACCAGAACAACTCGAAGGACCAGGCAGGTGCGCAGGTCGTGGAGGACTCGGCATGGAGCCCGCGCCTCGGCGCGACGTGGTCGATCGACGGCGCCGGCAAGTGGGTGGCCAATGCCGGGTACGCCCGGTACGTGACGGGCATGAGCACCGCGATCGTCGACGCCGGCTCCGCGGGCGGCCGCACGGCCACGTTCAGCTACTTCTACCAGGGGCCGAACGTGAACGCCGATCCCACGCGTCCCCTGCTCACGGCGGAGCAGGCCCTGCCGATCATCTTCGGCTGGTTCGAGGCCAACGGCGGCATCAACCGCGCCACGCGCAACGCGCCGAACATCCCCGGCGTCACCACGACGGTGGGCAGCGGCCTGGTGGCGCCGAGCTCGACCGAGTGGACCGCGGGTCTCGTGCGGCAGCTGGGCAGCCGCGCCACTGTCCGCCTCGACTGGGTGCACCGCGAGTTCACCGACTTCTACGGCGACTTCCGCGACACGAGCACCGGCAAGGTGACCGACCCCACGGGGCGCGTGTACGACCTCACGGTGGTCGGCAACACCGACGTCGCCAACCGGAGCTACAAGGGCCTGGTGGCCCAGGCCAGCTACCGGGCCTCGAGCGTCACGGTGGGTGGCAACTACACGCTGTCGTGGCTGCGCGGCAACTTCGAGGGCGAAGACACGGGCAGCGGTCCGGTGCGCTTCTCGGGTCTCGACCAGCCGGAGTATCGCGGCGAGGCGTGGAGCTATCCCACCGGCAACTTCAACGACCAGCGCCACAAGCTGCGCGCCTGGGTGCAGTACAGCGTGCCGGTGCCGGCGACCCTCGGTCGCCTCGAGCTCGGCTTCCTGCAGCGCTTCGACACGTCCGATGCCTCGAGCATCGACGGCACGATCGACCCGCGTCCCTACGTGACCAACCCGGGCTATCAGGCCACGCCCTCCACGGTGCCGTACTTCTTCGGCGATCGCGGTGCCCTGCGCTACGACGACGTGTTCCGCAGCGACCTGTCGGTGTACTGGGGCAAGAAGATCACCGCGCTCGGCGGTTCCGAGGTCTTCTTCCGCGGCATCGTCACCAACCTGTTCAACCACTCGGCGCAGACGGGCGGCAACGAGACGGTGCTGACGCGCACCAACGACTCGTCCTACCAGTTGTTCAACCCGTTCACGCAGACGCCGGTGCGGGGCGTGCACTACGACCTCGGGCCGATCTTCGGCCAGCCGACGGGTGTGGGCGACTACCAGGGGCCGCGCGATTTCTCGTTCTCGGTGGGCGTGCGCTTCTGATGTCGATCACGGCCCCCACCATCCGTTTCTGCCTGCTGACCGCCCTCCTCGCACTCCCTGCGGCCCGGGACGCGCGGGCCGCTGACCAGGTGACGACCGACCGCGGCATCGTCGAGGGTGCGATGTTGGCGTCGGGAGTGCGCGCGTTCAAGGGGATCCCGTTCGCCGCGCCGCCCGTCGGCGAGCTGCGGTGGAAGGCGCCCCAACCCGCCGCGAAGTGGGATGGTGTGCGCAAGGCCGAGACCTTCGGCCCGGCCTGCATGCAGCGCGCCGTGTTCGGCGACATGGAGTTCCGCAGCAAGGGGACCAGTGAGGACTGCCTCTACCTCAACGTGTGGACCCCTGCGACGTCCGGCGGCGAGAAGCTGCCGGTGCTGGTCTACTTCTTCGGCGGCGGACTCATCGCCGGCGATGGGTCCGAGCTGCGGTACGACGGCGAGAGCATGGCCCGGCGCGGCATCGTCTCGGTCACGATCAACTATCGCCTCAACGTCTTCGGCTTCATGGCCCATCCCGAGCTCTCGGCCGAGGCGCCCTACAAGGCCTCAGGGAACTACGGCTATCTCGACCAGCGCGCGGCGCTGCAGTGGGTCAGGCAGAACATCGCGGCGTTCGGGGGCGATCCTGCGCGCGTCACGATCGCGGGTGAATCGGCAGGGGCCCGATCGGCGGCCGCGCAGGTCGTCTCGCCGCTCTCGAAGGGGCTCTTCATGCAGGCCATCCTGCAGAGCGGCAGCGTGGTCACGGCCACGGACCCGCTCCCGCTTGCCGAGGCCGAGACGCTGGGTGTGCGCTTCATGGAGATGGCCGGGGCCGCCAACCTGAAGGCGTTGCGCGCCATGCCGGCGGCGCAGGTACTCGCGATCACCGCCGATCCCAAGGCCCCGCGCTTCGTGAACGTCGCCGACGACTACCTGCTGCCGTCGCGCGACCTCGTCGCCTACATGGATGCGGGCCAACAGGCGCGCGTGCCCGTGCTCCTGGGCACCAACAGCGCCGAGCAGCAGCCCAGGGCCATCCTCGGCGACAACCCGCCGACGCCGGAGGGCTTTGCGGCGGCCGTGCGCAAGACGTTCGGCGCCAATGCCGACCGCGTGCTCGCGCTCTACAACGGGAAGACCGAGGACGAGGTCCTTGACGCGGCGATGGCGCTCGCCAGCGATCAATGGATGGCGTACGGGGCGTGGCGCTTCGCCGATAGCCACCAGAAGGGCAGCGGCCAGCCCGTGTATCGGTACTACTACACGCGGCCGCGTCCGAAGTTCCTCGGCGCGGCTGACCAGGCCGCCGGCGTCGCGGGCGGCATCGTCACGACGACCGCCCCGCAGGCGCCGCCGCGCGGGGCCGTGCACTCGGCCGAGATCGAGTACGCGCTGGGCACCCTCGCCACCAACACGCACTACGCCTGGGAGAATGGCGACCGCACGGTGTCGCAGACGATGCAGTCGTACTTCGCCAACTTCATCAAGACGGGGAATCCGAATGGCCAGGGCCTGCCGACGTGGCCGACCTACGCCGAGAAGGGCGGGTTCCAGGTGATGCAGATCGACGTCGAGTCGAAGGTGATTCCGGACCAGCGCGCGCGGTATCTGCTGTTGAACGAGATCCTCCGGAAGAAGTAGCCGCGATTCGCGCTACGCCGGCGGCTTCACGCCGGCGTAGCACCGTCCGAGCGCCTGGATGATCGCCGCACCCGACGCCTCGTTGAGCTGACGCGTCTGCAGCACGGCGCCGCCCTCGCACAGCATGGCGGTGATGCCGAACTGCTTGTGAGGGCCGTCGGTCCAGGTCCGGTTCTCGTACTGCCCGACCTTCGCGAGCGTCACCGCTTCGATCAACCCGAGGCGATCGGCCGAGGCGAGGGCCTGACGCAGTGCCGTCCAGTCGCCGAGCGGCCCGCCCTGCAGTTCCGGCCCCGGGATCAACTGCGGTTCGACGATGCCCGACCACGTGTGGATGGCCCAGATGGTGGTGACGGGCGCGCCGGAGGCCATGAGGCCCTCGAGGTCACGCTGCCACACGTACGCCTCGTGCGCCTGCTGCGTGCTGGCGCCCGCAGGGCTGTAGCTGCGGTTCATGTCCACACCCTGCGCGTTCACGCGGTACCAGCCGTGCGAGGGCGCGTCGGGACTCATCATCAGCACCACGTGCACGATCTGGCGCGCCCGCACGTCGGCGCCCGCGTCACTCAGCAGCCAGTCGACCAGTCCCACCAGGCGCCACTGCGAGTTGTGCTCGCCGGGATGCTGGTTGGCGAAGTAGTGCACCCAGCGCCGCGAGCGCGGGTGCGGGCTGGTCGAGGCCGTGATCTCGAGGCGCAGCATGTCGCGCCCGCCGAGCGTCTTGCCCACGGTGTGCACGGTGACGTCGGGGTGCTGGCGCCATCGGGCGATGTGGCCGAGGGCATCGACGTCCCAGGAGAGGGGCGTCTGCGTGCCGATCCACACCTGATCAGCCTGCAGTGGCGGCAGCTGCAGCGTGTCGGCGAGTGGCGAGGCCAGGTAGCCGCGCTCCCACGCCAGCGGGTGCCAGTGCACGCCGTCGTACGAGAACGACTGGTGGTATTCGTTGAACGCGTAATCCTTCCCTTGCGGGAAGACGACATCGAGCCGGGGCGCCCGCCCGCGCGCGTTGCGCAGGATGCGCGCGTTCAGCTTGTTGGGCCAGCCGGGTTGGTTCGGGGCCGCGCCCAGGGCAATCCGGAAGTGATCGGCCCCGACGCGGGTCACCGTCGCACCCTCTGATCCCAGTGGGCCATCGAACGTGAAGTCGGCCACGTCGAGCGAGGCCGGCTGGGCGGAGGTAGCCCGCGCGGTCGCGGGGCGTGCTGTCGTGACGGCGACGGCAAGGGGAGCGGCGAGCAGATCGCGGCGGCGCATGCCCGCAAGGATATGGCGGGTCCGGGCCGTTGACCGTGGGTGTTTTCTGGGAACCGGCAAGTAAACTTTCAAATAGCCGACGTACAATCTTGCAATCAGCCGACCATGAAACTTACAATCAGCCGGTGTCGGACGAATCGCTGTACCCTCGATTCGCAGAGAACGGAGTCCTCGAGGCCCTCGCCGATTCGCCGGTCGTGCTGCTGCGCGGCCCCCGTCAGTGCGGCAAGACGACGCTCGCCCGCCTCGTCGGAGATGCCCGGGGATACACGTACCTGACGTTCGACGATGACGTCTCGCGGGTGGCGGCCGGGAGCGACCCCGCCGGCTTCGTCGATGGTCTGCCTGGCCGGGTGATCCTCGACGAGATTCAGCGGGTGCCTGAGATCTTCACCGCCATCAAGGCGGCCGTCGACCGTGCCCGGACACCCGGTCGATTCCTGCTCACTGGCTCGGCCAACGTCCTCCTCGTACCGGCGCTCGCCGACTCGCTGGCTGGCCGTATGGACATCCTGCGGCTGTTTCCGTTCGCCCAGGCCGAGTTGGCTCGTTCGCCGTCGGGCTTCATCGAGGCGCTGTTCGGTGCGGCCTTCAAGACGCGACGGACGGATCGGCTTGCTGAAGCGCTCACCCAGCGCGTGGTCGCGGGTGGCTATCCGGCGGCGCTGGCACGCCAGCAGCCGCGCCGGCGCGCGGCGTGGTACCGCGACTACCTCGACGCCATCGTGCAGCGTGACGTGCGTGACATGGCGCGCATCAGCGCACTCGACGCGCTCCCGCGACTGCTGTCACTCGTCGCTGGCCAGACGGCGCGGCTCCTCAACGTGAGCGACCTGTCGGCGCCGTTCAGCGTCAGCCGTCCCACCATTCGCGAGTACGTGACCCTCCTCGAGCGGGTGTTCCTGGTCGAGGAGCTTCCGCCGTGGCACACCAACAGGCTGAGCCGGCTCGTGAAGACGCCGAAGGTGCACATCGGCGACACCGGGCTCGCGTGCGCCCTGCTTGGGGTCGACGCGACTGTACTCACGGCCGATCGGGAACTGTTCGGCCAGCTCCTGGAGACGTTCGTGTACCAGGAACTGCGGCGCCAGGCGTCGTGGCAGCCGGACCCGCTGTCGTTCTTCCACTACCGCGATCGCGACGACTTCGAGGTCGACATCGTGATCGAGCGAGGCGCGCGCCACCTGGCTGGTATCGAGGTCAAGGCGTCTGCGACCGTGCGCGAGTCGGACTTTCGCGGCCTCCGCAAGCTGCGCGATGCGGCCGGCTCACGCTTCACGTGCGGCGTCGTGCTGTACGACGGCGAGCTTGCGACCGCGTTCGGCGACCGATTGTTCGCGGTGCCGGTCCGACGCCTCTGGGAGACCCCGGCGTGACGTGACCGCGTCACGCCGCTTGCCCTGAGCGACGTCGA
>NZ_JBIINP010000283.1:0-4403 GCF_044337415.1 Luteitalea sp. | reverse complement strand
GTCGGCGTCGTCGCCCTCTACGCGCAGCAGGCGAGGTCCTCGTCGAAGGCCTTGCCGCTCGAGAAGATCACGCTGCCGCCCGGCTTCACCATCAGCATCTGGGCGCAGGGCGTGAAGAACGCCCGACAGATGGCCGTGGGGAGCAAGGGCACGGTGTTCGTGGGCAGCCGGCAAGCCGGGCTCGTCCACGCCGTCGTCGACACGAACGGCGATCACAAGGCCGATCGCACCTACGTGATCGCCAAGGGCCTGGACCAGCCCAGCGGCGTCGCGTTCAGGGACGGCGCGCTCTACGTCGCCGATGTCAGCAAGATCTACAGGTTCGACGACATCGAGGCGAAGCTCGCCGCACCGCCCAAGCCGGTGCTCGTCACCAGCACCTATCCCACCGAGGGGCACCACGGCTGGAAGTTCATCGCCTTCGGCCCCGACGGATGGTTGTACGTGCCGGTCGGCGCGCCCTGCAACGTGTGCGACAAGCGCGCCGAGAACCCCATCTTCGCCACGGTGACGCGCATCAAGCCCGACGGCACGGGCCGCGAGATCTGGGCGCACGGCATCCGCAACAGCGTCGGGTTCGACTGGCACCCGCTGACCAAGTCGATCTTCATCACCTCCAACGGCCGCGACATGCTGGGCGACGATGTGCCGCCCGACACGCTGAATCACGCGCCGACGCCGGGCCTGGATTTCGGGTTCCCGTACTGCCATGGCGGCGACATTCCGGATCCCGAGTTCGGATCGAAACGGCCGTGCAGCGAGTTCACGAAGCCGGCGCACAGGTTCGGCGCGCACGTCGCCTCGATCGGCGCGCGCTTCTACACGGGTACGGCGTTCCCCGCCGAGTACCGGAACCAGCTGTTCGTCGCCGAGCACGGTTCGTGGAACCGCAGCACGCCGGTCGGCTATCGCATCTCGATGGTCACGATGGACGACAAGGCCACCGTGACGGGCTACAAGCCCTTCGCGCACGGCTGGCTGCAGGGCAACGACGCCTGGGGCCGCCCGGCAGACGTGCAGCCGCTCCCCGACGGGTCGCTCCTCGTGAGCGACGACAAGTCGGACGTCATCTACAGGATTGCGTACGGCAAGTAGAAGAACGGGCAGCGGGGAGCGGGTGACGGGTAGCGCTCCCGCTTCCGCTTGCGCCTCCCCGCTCCCCGATACCCGTTCCCCGATACCCGAGTAATGACCAACACGATCTTCTGGCACCGCGACCTTCCACCCCTTGACGCGGAAATCATGGGCGATCACATCGTCGAGGCCGTGAGCGTGCACGTGTCCGGCCGCATGTCGCGGCGCGACGAGCTGTGGACGCGCTGCGAGCAGGACCTGATGGCCACGGTCCACACACGCATCCTCGAGGAGATGACGCGACTCGGCGGCCGGTACGCACACGTCCGCGAGGAGCACATCGACTCGCATCACAACGACGCGACTGGCGAGGCCTGGCTGGCGGGTCGCTTCGGCTACACGCTGTATAGCTGAGCCCTTCGACTCGTCGGGCGCCGACCACGCGCGATCGGGCGAGGGCGAAGTGGCGCTCGCGTTCGTCGAGGCCATCCGCGACACACACGGCGCCACCCGGGACCAGATCGATCGCGAGCGGACCCGCACCGCGGAGCAAGCAGCTGCCACGTGACGCTGCGTGCCCGTTCTATTGCCGCAGCAGGATGGCGACGATGGCGGTCAGGCCGAGGCCGATGAAGGCGAGGGCGGTGATGCTGGCGGTGGAGCGCGGCATGCCGTCGCCGTACTCCTCGCGCATCACCGCGAGGCTGTGGCGGTGCTGGACGAGCGCGAGGGCGAGCGTGCCGACACCGACGCCGACCATCAGCAGCGAGAACTGCCGTGGGCCGAGCCACACCTGGCGCGGCGCCTCCACCATCCCGGCCCTCTCGAACTGGAAGTACTTGTACAGCGTGAAGCCGAACGTGATCAGCGACGCCGACGTGCGCACCCACGCCATCAGCGTGCGTTCGTAGGCCAGGCGCGTCCGTTCGACGGCGAGGCGCGTCGCGGCATCGAGTGACGGCTGCGCTCGGGCGGGCTGCGGTCGCGGCATGGCCGCATGGTACCGCCTGGAACGGCTCGATTCACCAACGGCGCCGCGACCGCCACAAACTCAGGTATTCGCCAGGACCGCTACATGAGGTGGTGCTCGGGCCTGCGACCCCGACATGCTGAGGCGGATGCATTGCGGGCCGGCCCCACATGGCGCCCACCCTACGCCGGTGCTATGCTTTTCCGTCGCGTGCGGGTCTTCTTGACGCGACGTCCGCCGGATGTGGTGAGGTGGCCGAGAGGCTTAAGGCGGCGGTTTGCTAAACCGTTGTACGGGCTTAAACCTGTACCGAGGGTTCGAATCCCTCCCTCACCGCCAGCCTTCGCGTTCGCCTGCACAGGCTCCGCGAACGCTACGGCTGGGCTTCGCCCTTGGCCGTGACCGGTTCGCGGGGCCGCTTCGACCGGCTTCGCCCTGAGCCGTGACCGGTTCGCGGGGCCGCTTCGGCTGGGCAGGCGCTGATGCCGGCGACAGGCTCACCGGCCGCGTCGGCAAACCTTGCCCGTTGTGGCCCCAAGCCCTGTCACCAAGGCCCATGCAGGCTCGCGACGTGCCTTGACTCGCCGCAGCTGAGGCAAAGCGGCCTGACCCGCCGAAGCCGAAGGCAAAGCGGCCTGACCCGCCGAAGCCGAAGGCAAGCGGCCTGACCCGCCGAAGCCGAAGGCAAGCGGCCTGACCCGCCGAAGCTGAGGCAAAGCGGCCTGACCCGCCGAAGCCGAAGGCGAAGGCGGTTCCACTCCAGTAACATCTCACTCCAGTGTCGATTGCTCCGCTCCGCGTCCGCTTCGCGCCGTCGCCCACGGGCTACCTCCATGTCGGTGGCGCCCGCACGGCCCTCTTCAACTGGCTGCTCGCGCGGCGCACGCGCGGCACGTTCGTCCTACGCATCGAGGACACCGACATGGAGCGGTCGTCCGACGCGATGGTGCAGGGCATCCTCGACGGCATGACCTGGCTCGGCCTGACGTGGGGCGAGGGGCCGCAGGTCGGCGGGCCGCACGCCCCCTACTTCCAGTCGCAACGCCTCGACCGCTACCGCATCGTCGCCGCGCAACTCGTGGCGAGCGGACACGCGTATTACGACTACCGCACCGCCGCGCCCAAGGCCAAGACCGCCGACGGCGAGGAGACGCCCGAGACCTTCGGGCCCAAGTCGTACGAGGACACCAGCGTCACGCTCTCCGCCGATGAGGTCGCCGCGCGTGAGGCCGCGGGCATGCCGCGCGCCATCCGCTTCCGCGTGCCGTCCGAGGGACGCACCGTGTTTCCGGACGCCGTGCACGGCGAGATCGGCTTCGACAACGCCGGGCTCGAGGACTTCGTCATCCTCCGCTCCGACGGCTACCCGACCTACCACCTGTCCGTCGTGGTCGACGACATGGACATGCAGATCACCCAGGTGATCCGCGGCGACGACCACATCTCGAACACCCCGAAACAGGTGCTGCTGTACGAAGCCCTCGGCGTGCCGGTGCCCGGCTTCGCGCACGTCCCGCTCATCCTCGGTCCCGACAAGAAGCGGCTCAGCAAGCGTCACGGCGCGACGTCGGTGATGGAGTACTCCGCGCAGGGCATCGTGCCCGAGGCGATGGTGAACTTCCTCGCGCTGCTCGGATGGTCGCCCGGCACCGACCAGGAACTCTTCAGCGCCGCCGAGCTCGTGGAGCGCTTCGATCTCGAGGGCATCAGCGGCGGCAACGCGGTGTTCAACCCCGAGAAGCTCGAGTGGATGAACAACCAGCACATCATGGTGCTGCCAGACGACGCGCTGATCGCGCAGGCGCGTCCGTGGCTGGTCGAGGCAGGGCTGTGGCGCGACGCCTACGACGGCGACGCGCGGCCGTGGCTCGTCCGTGCCCTGGGCCTGTTGCGCCCGCGTGCCAAGCGGCTCGGCGACATCCCCGAGGGCCTCGGCCCCATCGTCCGCCCGGTCACCTTCGATCCCGCGGCCGCCGCCAAGCACCTCACGACGGAGATGGCGCCGCACCTCGAGACGCTCGCGGACCGGCTTGCCGATCTGTCGACCTTCGATGCGCCGTCGATCGAGGAGGTGGTGCGGGGCACCGCCGAAGCGGGCGGCGTGAAGGCCGGCGCCTTCATGCAGGCGGTGCGCGTGTCGCTGGTCGGCCGCACGGTCAGCCCAGGGCTGTTCGAGACCATCGAGCTGCTCGGCCACGACGAGAGCCTCGCCCGCATCCGCGCGGGCGCCCGCCAGGCGCAGCCCGCCTGATCACGAGAAGGCCATGAGAGCCGCAGACCTCCATCGCCAGGCGTTCGATGTCCTCGTGGTGGGCGGAGGCGTGATCGGGTGCGGTGTCGCCCGCGACGCCGCGCGCCG
>NZ_JBIINP010000265.1:0-4820 GCF_044337415.1 Luteitalea sp. | reverse complement strand
TCGCAGTTCCTGCCGCCATGCTCCTCGCCTGCGCGCTTTCTGGCCGATCTGGTCATCGGTCCGGCTGGCGTGCCCCATGCATTGGTACCCGTCGGCTCTTGCCACCTATGCACGGAAAGAGGCATCATGATATGCATGAGAACGACAATGATTCTCGACGATGGGTTGATCGACGAGGCGCGCCAGTTGACGGGGATTTCCGAGAAGACGGCGCTGGTGCACGAGGGCTTGCGGGCCCTGGTGGCGCGCGAGCACGCCGCGCGTTTGCGTCGCCTCGCGGGGTCCGACCCGGACGCCGCTGCCGGCCCTCGCCGCCGGCCGGCGTGAGGGGGGCCGCGCGATGATCCTCGTCGACACGTCGGTCTGGATCGACCACCTGCGCCGCGGCGACGAGGAGCTGTCGCTCCTGCTCGACGAGGGACAGGTGCTGGTGCACCCGTTCGTGATCGGGGAGATCGCGTGCGGCACCCTGAAGCGCCGCGCCGACGTCGTCGGTCACCTGCAGCGGTTGCCCCGTGCGCCGGTTGCCACGGAGGCTGAGGTGCTCCACCTGCTCGAGCGCGAGGCGCTGCATGGCCGCGGCCTCGGGTGGGTGGACCTCCACCTCCTCGCCTCCGCACGCCTCGCCGCCGTCCCGCTCCTCACGAGAGACCGCGCCCTGAAGGCTGTATCGGGGTAATTCCGCGATGCCGCGATGCCGGGAATGCCGCAACTCCCCGGCCGCGGCGCTCACGCTGAGCCCTGAGCCGTGCTGCTCGAGCCCCGCGCCTGTAGCTTTCGAGCGCCAAGCTCCCAGCCCCTGCGCGACGAGCTGTGCTCTGTGAGCCCTGAGCCCTGAGCCTTGAGTCGCTCATCCGAGCCCCCAGCCCCCAGCCCCTGCTGTTCCGTAAACAGCCACGCCCCCGGGGCGGCGTCGTGGCAGTTCCTGCGATCCCTCCCGACGACCATCGCGTTGATCGGCCCGAACACGCGCCCCCGTGCCCGGCACGCAACGTGCTCTCCTTCCGGGCGTGGAGACCATGTCTTGCAAAAGTAGCTTCCGGAAGCTACCTTGGGATCATGCGTGCCGTGGGGTTGAAGGTGCTGAAGAACAAGCTGAGCGAGTACGTGCGGCTGGCGGCGAGCGGCGAGCGGATTCTCGTCACCGATCGCGACATGGTGGTGGCCGAGCTCGTACCGCCAGACGCATCGCGCAGCACGGACGTGCACGACGCGCTACTGGCCGACGCCGTGCGCACGGGGATCGTGTCGCTGCCCCTCTCGCGCTCCCTGAAGCCGCCACCGCGACGACCGGTGATGACCAGCGCGCAGCTCGCGGCATTGCTGGACGAGGGACGGGCCAACCGGTGATCTACGTCGACACGTCCGTGGTGCTGGCGCACCTGCTCGACGAGCAGCGCCAGCCGCCGGACTCGCTGTGGCGCGAGGTGCTCGTGACCAGCCGGCTCACGCACGTCGAAGCCTGGAATCGCCTGCACGCCGCGCGCCTCGGCGCGAGCCACGGCGAGCTGCTGCGTGGTGTACTGGCCTGCATGGCCACGGTCGAGCTCCATCCGTCGGCCACGGCACGCGCGCTCGAGCCGTTCCCGTCGCCGGTGCGCACGCTCGACGCACTCCACCTCTCGGCGATCGAGTACCTGCGCGCGCAGCAACAAGACGTCGCGCTCGCCACCTACGACGACCGCCTGGCCGCCGCCGCAAGGAAGCTCAAGATCCCGCTCGCCTTCACGTAAGGCCGACCCGCGCCGTGCGCTGTGAGCCTTGAGCCGTGCTTCCGAGCCTTGAGCCGCGTGCCGTCCGAGCCCCCAGCCCCCAGCCCAGGCGCTGATGGCGCGAGGGCGAAGCCCCGCGCCCGAGAATTTCAAATGTCCAATTTCAAATTGCCTGGATCTCGACGATCACCGGCCGGTGATCGCTCGACGACCACTCGTCGAAGCTGCCGATCTCGACGCGCGTGATCGAAGGCAGCCAGTGTTCGGGCACGAACACGTAGTCGAGGTGGAAGGGCGCCTTCTGCTTGCCGCGGTGGTAGTAGGTGGGCGTCGACTCCTGGCCCGGCGCTTCGCTGCGCACCGCGTGCCAGGCCGACACGACGCCGAGCGACTCGTGGAGCCACTGCACGAGGTCGGCGTGGGTGAGGCGGCGATTGAGGTGCGCGAACTCCTGGTTGGAGTTGAGGTCGCCGGCGAGCACCACGTCCTGGTCGCGCAGCACCTCACGGTAGGCGCGCACCGTGTTGCGCACGCACTCGGGGTAGGTCACGCCGAGGCTGCCGTGCGACCACAGCCCCATGAACGTGAACGGACGCGGCCCGAGCACGCGTACGGGCAGGCCGTCGTGGCTGTGCGGCCCGGGCAGCGCGGCGATCTCGAAGCCGTCGCTGCACACCACGGCCAGCCCCTTGGACGGGATGGCGCCCGCCCAGGGGATGTCCATGTCGAGCGGCGGCGGCTGGCGGCACTCCTGGATCGCGAAGACGCCTGCGCCGTAGTGCTTGCGGAGCCGCTCGGCATGCGCCCGCGCGTCGCCGGCCCTGATGTTCCAGGTCCCGAGAATCACGCGCGCAGCGAGTCCATGAGTGCTGAGGATACCGGAACGGCAATTCCGCGATGCTGCGATGCCGGGAATGCAGGCGCCGTTGCTGCAGTTCAGCGGTCAACGCCTCCGTCGCACGCGGCCGCGTACCGCGGCGAGGCCGAACATTGACAGGCTTGGCGACAGCTCCCAACATCGGCGCCAGAGGTAACCAGGCCATGAACGACCGCGAAGAGCTGCGCCCGCTGAACGACCGCGATTCCGAACGCGCGCGGCTCCGCGCCGACGTCCAGGCGGGATTCGACCAGCTCGCGCGTGGCGAAGGCCGCACCTACGACAAGACGACGAGCGGTACCCTCGCGGATCGCATCAAGGCCGGAGGCCGAGCGGCCCGCTCGGAAAGCGCCGAAGGACCGACGACTTAGGCTGGTGCCGCCACTGCCCGGGCCGGCGTGTGTGCCCTCCAGTCCCCAGCCCCGAGCCCCCAGCCCCGAGCCCCTACTTCACGCTCACGAGCTTCTCCGCGCTGAGCTCCGTCTCCCCGTCGAACCGGTAGGCGGTGAGGATCGGCCGCCGCTGGTCCTGGAAGTCGAGGCACGTGAGCTGCGGGGACGACAGCGTTGGGCCGCCGGGCAGCCAGTAGTGGCCGAAGAAGAGCGGCGCGCCGTCCACGCGCACGCGGGCCTTCGCGGGCAGCGGTTCGTCGGGCATCGCCTCGCGTTCCGCGTCGCACAGCACCAGCGCGGCCTCGAGGAAGGTCGTGGCGTCGGCGTCCCACCACTTCACGCGCACGTCGCGCCGCGGGTTGCCGTCGCGGTCGAGGAAGGTGCGGCCGTCTGGCAGGGACACCTCGATGCCCGACGTCACGGTCTGGACGGCGCGCCCGAGCACGAAGCTGGCCGATGCGTGTTGCTCCGGGGTGCGCGGCTTGATCAGCGCGGCTGCGAGTCGTTCGCGGGGCAGGTGGGCATCGGGGCATTCGCGCGCCAGCACGTCGAGTTGCTCCTCGTGCCAGCAGGCATGGACGACGCGGAAGCCGGGGAGGTGGAGCCAGAGGGGGAGTGAGAGGAACCAGTCGATGAGTTCGGCGTGCAGGCTGGGGCGGCCGTCGACCTCGGCCAGGAAGCGCGCGTGTTGCCGCCGGTTCTTCTCGCCCTTCCGGCCCACGTGCGTCCGGCACCAGTCCCCCGACCCATCGTCTCTCGGCGTGTGCCAGGCGATGGCGTTCAGCTCGTGGTTGCCCATCACGGCGAGGGCGCCGGCGTCGAGCATGCGGCGGACGATGTCCACGGTGCGGAGCTGCTCGGGTCCGCGGTCGATGAAGTCGCCGACGAAGACTGCCGTGCGATCGGGGTGTCGCCAGGCGCCGCCGCGTTCGCGATAGCCGAGCGTGCGGAGCAGGGCCTCGAGCATCGTGGCCTCGCCATGCACATCGCCGATGATGTCGTACCCCACGCGCCTCCCCCCGAAGAAGCTGTCGTAGGCGGTCGGCCCCTGGCCGCCGCGAGCGCCGCTGCGTGCGCCCAAGAGTACGACGACCTGCGGCCTTCAGAGGTAGGGCGGGGTGTCTCACCCCGCCGTGTGCCTATCGAGGCGACGGGCTTCCGGCTGCAGGCTACCCGTCGGGCAGCCTGTAGCCTGTAGGCTGTAGCCACTGACTCGAGGCCGCACCCTGATGCCGACCACTCGAGGCGACGGGCTTCCGGCTGCAGGCTACCTGTCGGGTAGCCTGGAGCCTGTAGGCTGTAGCCGCTCACTGGACTGCCCCCGATGCCGACCACCCCCCGCTGGCTGTACCTGGACGACTGGCGCCCGGCCCCCGACGGCTGGTATCCGGTGCGCACGCCCGAGGACTTCCGCTACCTGCTGACGCGGTTCGAGTGGGACATCGTGTCGCTCGACAACGACCTCAGCGGCATGCGCGCGACCGAGACCGGCGAGGACCTGCTCCACTGGATGTTCGAGAGCGGGCACCTGCCCGTGCAGAAGCCTCGGGTGCACTCGAAGGACGAACTCGCCGCGCCGCGAATGGTCCGCTACATCGAGCAGCACTGGCCACGAGGGTAGTGCCGGCCCACTGCGCGATAGGATGCCGCCATGTCGTGCGTCTTCTGCGACCGTATCGCGAGAGCAGAACTGCTCATCTCGAACGACCTTGCCGCCGCCTTCCACGACGGCTACCCGCTCAACCCCGGGCACACGCTCATCGTCCCCCGTCGCCACGAACCTGATTTCCTGGCGTTGACCGCCGGAGAACAGGCGGCCATCTGGGCGCTGGTCGAACC
>NZ_JBIINP010000088.1:0-16936 GCF_044337415.1 Luteitalea sp. | reverse complement strand
CTGGAACGTGTCGGCGCCGCAGGAGTACGGCTTCTACTCCAACGTGAACCCGCAGGTCGACCATCCACGCTGGAGCCAGTCGCGCGAGCGTCGCATCGGCGAGGTGTTCCGGCGCGAGACCCTGATGTTCAACGGCTACGCCGACCAGGTGGCCGGGCTCTACAAGGGCATGGATCTGAAGAAGAACTACTGACGTTCGCCATGCCTCATGCGTCATGCCTCATGACTGAGGTAGGGCGCGGTCTCCGACCGCGCCGCGACATCAACAGCGGCCGCATGGCTTGCCCCGAGCGACATCGAAGGGGACACGCGGCCCTGCCTTCGAGACCTCGTTGACTCCCCGCCAGGCCAAGCCCCTCATCTGGGTGCTGTGTCTCGCGCCGCTCGCGTGGCTGGTGTATCGCGCGGTGTTCGGGGGGCTCAGTCCCAATCCCATCGACGACATCACCGACGAGACCGGGCAGTGGGCGCTGCGCCTGCTGCTCGTGAGTCTCGCGGTGACGCCTGTTCGTCGACTCACCGGGTGGAACGGCATCATCCAGTGGCGGCGGCTGCTGGGGCTGTTCGCCTTCTTCTACCTGTGCCTGCACCTGTCCACGTACGTGGTGCTGGACCAGTTCTTCGACCCGCGCGCCATTCTGGCCGACGTGGCCAAGCGGCGCTACATCACGGTGGGCGCGGCGGGCTTCCTCCTGTTGCTGCCGCTGGCGATTACCTCGACCACCGGCTGGATCCGGCGGCTCGGCAAGCGCTGGCAGACGCTGCACCGGCTCGCCTACGTCGCCGCGCTCTGCGGCGTCGTCCACCTGCTGTGGATCGTGAGGGGCAAGGATCTGAGCGAGCCGTTCACCTACGGCGCGGTCCTCGCGGTGCTCATGGGCGTCCGCGTCTTCTACTGGCTTCGCTGAACGCGCGCATCAGGCCGGGCTCGGAGAGTGTGCCGGTGCCCGCCCGGTGGTCCGGTACCCGGCACCCGGTACCCCGTACCCGGACTACGGACAGACCCCGTTGCTGCCGCAGCGGGGGAACATCGAGAGCAATTTCTGGTACAGGGCGGATGCCATTTCGTCGTAGCCGGTCTGGTTGGGGTGCAGTCCGTCGGGGCCCATCTGCGCCGACACGTACTCGCGGCTCACGGCCTGTTCGGCGGCGAGCGCGTCGAGGAGTCCGTTGTAGGCCCGGACGGCCTCGGGGATCGTCGCCGGCAGCCCCGTGAGCTGGTCGTTGCCGTAGGGGCCGAACAGCGTGAGCAGGACCTGGAGCCCCTTGGCCTTGGCGTCGACGACCATGGCCCGCATCCCGCTGCGCACCGTCGTCGGGGCGACCGCGTTGTTGAGGTCGTTGATGCCCTCCAGGAGCACCCCCACGTCATGCGGCGCGAAGTAGTCTGACGGGTCAGGGGAGATCGGGTAGAAGCAGTTGGCCTGGCCTGCGGTGCATCGGGCGGATCGCGCGATGCCCCCGGGACTGTCGTTGAAGCCTGGCTGGGTCACCCATTCGCCTGGCCACCCGGCGTTGGTGACCAGCGCGTAGCTGCCGAACTGCGGCGTCGCCTCGAGTGCCTGCTTGAGGCCCCGCGGATAGGGACGGGCGGTCTGGACGGAGACTTTCTGGCCTGCCACGTAATACGTGTAGGTGCCCCACGTGAGGCTGTCGCCGAAGGCCAGCACCGAGAGGTACCGTGTGAACGACGGGGCCTTGAGGTACCGACCCTGGCTGGTCACCGTCACCGCCGCTGGCCCTGCTGAACCGTAGCCCGTCGTCGCGCTGCGCACGGGCACGGTGAACGTGATCTCGGTGCCCGCCGGGTTCACCGTCGCCGCCACCGCCTGGCCGCCGATCGTTACTTGCGGCGCGGCCCCGAAGTTCTGGCCACGGATGGTGACCACCGTGCCGCCCGTGAGGCGTCCCGACGTCGGCGACATGCCCTCGACCTGCACGTTGGCCGGCGCGGTGGCTGGCTCGCTGATGACACCGGCCCACGGCGTGCCGGCGTTGGCGTGGCCGCCCGCGAAGTTGCTCCAGTACATCGCGCGCTCGGCGACGAACGGCTGCGGCGACGCACCCACGCTCTCGAGGAACACCGCGAATCGGCGCCCCTGCAGCAGCGCGAACTTCGGGTCGGTCTCCGGGTTGCCCGTGACGGCGGGCCAGATGTTGGTGCGCGTGTTGGCCGGCACCTTCACCGTCGTGGTCACGCCGCTGCCGTCCTCGGTGGCGAACGTGGCCTTGACGTCGATGTCGCTCGTGTTGGGGTTCACGAGCAGGAAAAAGCTGTCGACGCTGACACCGGCGGCGTCGTCGCCCTGGCGGCCCTCGGCGAAGGCCCACTTCACCTCGGGCTGCGCGATGCCGGCGACGACGTGGCCTTCCTTCCAGGGGAAGGTCGGCGTCGTGGGATCGCCGGCCGATGGCGGGCCCCAGTACACGGCGCGCTCGGCCACGATGGGCAACGAGCTGTCGATGCGGACGGAGAACGCCGTGGACGGCAGCAGCAGCGTCCCATCGTCGGCGCGCTCCTGGTCGGTCCAGATGTTGAAGCGGCTTCGCGGCAAGACGGTGTAGCTACGTGTGACGGGCGCACCACTGTCGCGGAAGTAGGTGGCCGTGACCGTCGCCGGCAGCGCGTTGTCGTTGCCGATGAGCAGGAACGTCTCGAAGGCGATGGTCGGGTTACCGCCCGTGAAGCCTTCCGCGAAGTACCAACTGGTGCGGCCAGCCGTGACGCCCAGGGCGTCGTGGCCGCTGCGGAAGTCGTCGAAGTACATCGCCCGCTCGGCCACCACCGGCCGGTCGGCCTCGACGACGGTGGAGAACCCCTGCCCGGCCAGGGCCGGGTTGGCACTCGGCCACAGCGTGGCCCGGTTGCCCGGCTCGACCGTCACGTTCTCGGTCACGCTCGACCCGTCGCCCTTGAGGTAGCGAGCGGTGACGCGCGCGGTGGCCACGCCGGGATTGGCGATCAGGATGAACGTGCTGAAGACGCCCGAGGCGCCTTCGGCCAGGATCCAGCGCGTCGCAGGGGCGGTCACGCCACTGGCGCCGGTGCCGCCGGCGTACGGGGTGCCGGTCAGTGGGAAGAACATCGAGCGCTCGACCACGATGTCGGCGGGGGTGGCCGTGTCCTTCACCACGGCCGACACCTGGGCCGAGGCGGCGCCGTTGAGCGCCGGGAACTCCCGCTTGACGTTGACGGTGAGCCGTCCGGTGGCCGGGAGCGTGAAGGTCTTCTCGAGCACGCTCCCCACGGGCGTGATCAGCGCGTCTGGCGCCGGCAGCAGCCGGACGATGACCGTGAGCGCGCTGGCCGACGGGTTGCCGACCAGGATGTCCTCGTCGAAGGTGCCGTTGCTGGCCCCCTCGGCCAGGAACCAGGTGCTGGCCGCCTGTCCCCGGGCCGGGCCGGCCGCCACGAGGCACACGACCAGCGTGAGCAGGAGGCGGGACCAGGCGAGGACGGAATTCATCGGGAAAAAATCGGCGTGGCCGGGAAATGAGGGTAGCCCGGCGGCAATCCTGCCGCAAGGATCGGGCGTTCAGGGCTGACGGGCCGGGTTGGCGCGCCCAGAGCGACGTCGACGGGGACAACCGGCCCTCCCGTCCAGCGCCGCGCTCCCGACTCCCGACTCCCGACTCCCGACTCCCGTTCTACTTGATCAGCGTCCTGATGGCCCCGTAGACGAAACCCGCCATTTCGTCGTACCCGTCCTGGGTCGGATGGATGAGATCGTTGCCGATCTCGACCCGAGTGTCGAAGTCGACACGATGGAACTGTTCGGCGAGGGCCATGTCGCGGATGGCGGACCACATGTCGGCCTGCATCACATGGATGCGTCCCATGATCACCGTCGAGCCAGCGGCCTTCGCCGCGCGGCCCATGGTGCGCAGAGCCGTTACGGCGGTGCTGACCGTGCCTCCGGCATTGAGGTCGTTGAAGCCCTCGAGGATCACCACCACGTCGTACGCCTTCTTCGAGAGTAATCCCGGCAAGCGACCAACGCCGCTTGTCAGGTTGCCGGAGCACCCGGCAAACGAGGCGCATTCGCCGGAGGCGCCCTCGTTGTCCACGTCGGCTGTCTGGCCGAATCGCGCGTCTGTGCGCAGCAACATCTCCAGACCCTCGGGATAGGGCGGGTTGGCGAACGTGTAGATCTGCGTTGGTATCGTCGACGGCGGCACTGGGGGAATCCGCTCGACCAGCATGCCCTCGGTGAAGCTGTCGCCGATGGCCAGCACGCGGAATCGACGGGTGAACGTCCCCACCGTCTGGGTGTGCCCGGACGTGGTGAGGCGGATGGTGCTCGAGGCGAGGGTGCCGAATCCGGTCGCCGCAGTCCGCAAGGGCGCGAGCGCCGTGATCTGCGTCGAGGTTGCCGTCTGGATCGTGGCGGCCAGGCCGTCGACCGTCACCTCAGGAGTGCCAGAGAAGCCGGTGCCGAGGATGGTGATCACCTCGCCGCCCGCGAGGCGCATCTCCCTGGGCGTGTAGCCGGTGACGACGACGGCACCTGGCGTGCGCGTGGGCGCCACGATCGCGCCGGTCCACGGCGTGCCCATGTTCACGTGCCCGCTGGCGAAGTCGTTGAACAGGTACATCGCCCGCTCGGCGACGAACGACTCGCCGCCGGTGCTCTCGAGGAACGTCGCGAACCGGCGATTGGCCAGCGCTGCGAACTCGGGCAGGGCGGCGGTCGGCCAGATGTTGGCGCGCCCGCGGGCCGGGATCGTGATCGTGCTCGTGAGGCCGCCGCCATCCTCGGCCATGAACGTTGCCTTCACGGTGACGTCGGCGTTGGACGGGTTGGCGAGCAGGAAGAACGTGCTGTACGGGCGCGTCGCGGCGTCCTGGCCCTCGCGGCCCTCCGCGAAGGCCCACTTCGGCGCCAGCACGGTCGACCCCGCGGTCGCGTGTCCCTCGCGCCAGGGGAACGTCGGCGTGGTCGCGTCGGCAGCCGACGGCGTGCCCCAGTACATCGCCCGTTCCGCGACGATCGGGCTGGTGGCGGTCACGGTCATGCCGAAGGAGGCCGCCTTGAGACTCGGCTCCGCGGTGCGGCCTTCCTGGTCGACCCACACCGTGAGGCGCTGGTTCGGCCCGAGGGGATAGGTCCGAGAGACGGCCCCGCCGGAGTCGAGTTGGTAGGTCACCGTGGCCGTGGTCGCGGTGCTGCCGGTGTTGGCCAACAGCAGGAAGGTCTCGAACGCGGTCGTCGTGTTGCCGCCGGTGAAGCCTTCGGCGAAGTACCACGTCGTGCTGGCTTCAGGCACGCCGAGCGCATCGTGTCCGCTGCGCGCGAACCCGCTGCCGGTGGGCGAGGGGTCGAAGTACATCGCCCGTTCCGCCACGATGTCCTCGCCGGCTTCGAGGCTCTCGACCACCGTCGAGAACTCCGCCGAGCCGAGTTCCGTCGGGTAGTCGTTCTGCGGCCAGAACGTCGTGCGGCTGTTGGCCGGCAGCGTGGTGTCGAACGTGATGACGGTGCCCGTGCTCTTGAGGTACGTGATGCGCACGGTCGTCGTGGACGGGTTGGGATTGGCCACCAGGATGAACGTGCTGAAGGCGCCACTGGCCCCCTCGGCGAGGATCCAGCGCGGCTCGGCCCGGGTGACGCCGCTGGCGTTGTGTGCACCCACGCGCGTGCCGTCCGGGAAGTACATCGACCGCTCGACGACGATGTCGGCGGGCGTGGTGGAGTTGGCGACGACGGCCGACACCTCGGCGGAGGCCGCGCCGTTCAAGCCGGGGAACTCCTGCGCCACGCGGACCGTGAGTCGGCTGGTGGCGCCGAGCGTGAAGGTCTTCGTGAGCGTGCTGCCCGGCGCGATGACCGCGCTTGCGTCGGGCAGGAGCCTCACCGTGACCGCGAGCGTGAGTGCGCTCGGGTTGGCCACGAGGATCTCCTGATCGAGGACCGCGTTGCTGGCGCCCTCGGCGAGGAACCAGCGCGAGGCATCCTGCGCACCGACCGGGGTCGACACCAGGAGCAGACACGAGACGAGAGCGGCGAGGCGAAGGAGTGCGTACACGTGATCGATCCAGTCAGCGAACCCGTTCGTAGAGCACCGTGTCGTCGTCGCGCGCAATGGCGCGCCAACGGGCCGATGCCTCGATCAGGTCGCGGGCGTCGCGCCGCTGGCTGCCGTACTCCTCGAGGTGGAGCACGACGTACCGGGCGCCGGCACGGTCCAGTTCGTCGAAACTGGCGGTCCTGAAGGGAAAGTACCAGAGGATGTCCGCCCGTCGGCGATACGACTGGGGCGTGAAGCCGCTGTACCCGTTCAGCAGGGGCTTCCAGTGCAGCGTCGAGGCCAGCATGTAGTTGGCGTTGCGCGGCACGTCGATGCCGCGCCACCAGAAGGGCATCTCGGCCACGACGCCGTAGGGCCGGCCGGCCAGTGTGGCGTACACGGACGACGGCTGCGCCGCGGGGACGTATGGCACGGGGCCACGGAACGCCTCCGCGTTGACGGCGATCAGCGCCAGGCCCGCGGTCAGCGGGGCGGCACCGGGCCAGCGGCGGCAGAGGGCCGTCACGCCGTAGGCCGACAGCAGGGCCACCCCGGTGAGGAAGAGCACGCCGAAGCGCGACGCGGCGCGCACGCCGCTGGCAAACGGGACCAGGTGGTAGAACGCGCGGTAGAACGGCGTCGCCGGGCCGAACGACAGGACGAGTCCGACAACGACAAGCCCGAGGGCGATGCGCACGCGCGGGTCGCGCCACGTCCCACTCACCGGGCGTCGATCCGGCGTGCGGTCGCCGTCAGAGGTGGTGCCGGACGATCTGGGCAGGGCGAGCGCTGCCAACGCGAGCAGCACTGCCACGGCGCCCGGGAACAGCGAGTCGCGGGGCTCTCTGGTCTGGTACACGGCTCGCGCCCAGCCTTCGTGCACGCGTGCCGGTGTGGCCAGGTACGCGGGCCCGTTGGCCGACATCGCGGCAACGAGATCGAGCGAGCGCTCGAAGCCGTGGGTGGCGCGCATGTCGCGATAGGCGCGCATCACCGGCACCAGAGGGAGCGCCAGCAGCACGCCGCCGACCAACGCGCCGGCGACCAGCGGCTGCCACGGCGTCCGGACCCATGAGCGCCCGTGGACGACGAGCACGACCAGGCCGGTCACGATGCCGAAGATGGCGAGATAGCCGGACGTGAGCGCCAGCAGCGCCGTGGCCAGTCCGGCCAGAGCGCCGTGCCACCAGCGGCGCGTCCGAGGGTTGCCGAGCGCATCCAGGGCCACCAGCAGCAGGGGCAAGCCGTACGCGTGGATGGCCTGGATGTGGCCCATGCTCACGAGCGAGTGCGCGTTGAAGGCAAACAGGCTGCCGGCGACGAGTGCGGCACCGAAGTGCCCTGTCCAGCGCCAGGCCAGCCACCACATCGCCCAGGCCGACAGCGCATAGCCGACCAACAACGACAGGTTGTAGGTGAGCACGGGGCCGGCGCCCGCCGCGCGGACCGGCACCGAGAGGGCCCCCGGCACGATCACGGGATCCGAGAAGGCGATCGTGTTGCGTTCGGGATGGAAGATGTTGCCGGCGAGCACCTGCGACGGCGCCGTGACCAGCGCGTGCGCCACCCAACTGATCGCCCACGCGTTCAGGACCGTGTCCTTGTTGTCGTTCCGACTGAGCGTGGCTGGGGCCGAGGCCAGCGGCCACGTATGCACCACGGCGAGCGCCGCGCAGAGACACAGCGCCCCGAACGCGCGGGACGCTTGGCGACGGAACGGCTCAGGGCTCAAGTCTCGGGTCTCAGGGCTCGGGCAGCAGGGCCGGGTCCGAAGACCGGTGTCGAGATGCCCAGAGCCGCAGATGAGTATCTCGCGTCACGGGGGACGTGGACAGCGACGCGAGGGGCCGCGTTGGGACAACCGGCCCGACCATCTCCGACTGCCGACTCCCGACTCCCGACTCCCGACTCCCGAAGGCCTACTGGCCCTCGGACGCACCAGTGTCTTGCGTCCGAGGGCTCGGTGGCGCCTACGGGTTGAGCGGGCAGCCCTGGCCCGGCTTGTCGTTGCGGCGGTCGCAGGGCTGCAGCGGGAACTCGCGGGCCACCTTGGTGAGCAGGTCGCTCGAGACCCGGTCCGCGCCAGCCTGTGTGGGCGTGCCGCCCGACGTCGCGATGCGGAACAGCGACTGCCGGTAGATCTCCGCATTGAGGGAACGGTCCTCGGTGACGCGCCAGATCTCGTCGCCGAGTGCCTTGACCGATGCCGAGCCGAGGCTGCCGATGCTCGTCTCCTCCCACTTGGTCATGAAGATGGTGATCTTGCGGTTCTTGGCGCTCGTCACCATGCTGCGGAGCGCGTTGCCCACGCTGAACTCGGAGATGCCCGCCTCCATGTCGTTGACGCCGGTGGCGAAGACCACGCCGTCGAACTCATCCGACAGGTTGGCCGCCTTCACCTGATCGGCCAGCGTCGGGAAGCGCGTCGAACCAGCGGTCGCCGTGCAGCCCGGCCCGGTCGCCGACGTGCACTCGCCGTTGATGCCCGCATTGGTCACCTTCACGAACTCGCCGAACTGCAGCACCCGCTGGCCGGTCGGCGACTGGGGCGCCCCAGGGACGTCGGTGGTGTAGACGTCCTTCTGGAAGGCCTTCAGTCGGTTCTCGAGGCTCAGGGGCCACGACGTGCCGAGGCCGGCGCCGAGCACGTGTTCGTCGCCGAAGGCCAGGATGTTGAGGCGGAACGTGAAGCCATTGGTCAGCGTGGTGCTGCTGCCGTTGGTGTTGACCACCCGCACCGTGGTCGGGCCGGCCGTCTGGTAGCCGTTGTAGAAGTCGCGGGCGGGGGTCAGCAGCGTGATCGTGGTGCCGTCCTGCGACACGACGACGTTCTGGCCCCTGTCGACGTCGGCCAGCCGCGTGTTCGCGTTCCGGTCGGCCGTCCATGCCGGGTTGTCGAAGAACACCTGCGCACCCTGCTGGAAGCCGCCGCCGCGGACGGTGATGGTCTGGCTGCCGCTGATGCGGCCGATTGACGGCGAGACCTCGGTGATGGCGAAGGCCGGGGCCAGCGGGGGCGTCGCGATGGTGCCGGTCCACGGCGTGCCCGTGTTCACATGGCCGGCGAGGAAGCTGCCGCCCGAATACACCGCGCGCTCGGCCACGAACGTCGCACCGGCGCTGGCCGGGCAACCCGCGTCGACGCTTGCGATCGACTCGAGGAAGGTCGCGAAGCGCTGGCCCGACAGCTCCACGAAGTCGGCGGTCCAGATGTTGGCGCGCGAGTTGGCCGCGACGCACAGCGAACGCACGATGCCCTTGCCGTCCTCGCGCACGAAGGTCGCCTGCACCCTCACGGGCGTCGACGAGGGGTTGGCGAGCAGGAAGAAGGTGTTGAACGAGGTCGCCGACGCGCCGAAGATGCCCTGCTGGCCCTCGGCGAACGCCCACTTGGCCTGCGCGCCCGTCACGCCGGCCGTGGCATGACCCTCACGCCAGGGGAAGGTCGGCGACGTGGCGTCGCTCGCCGACGGCGTGCCCCAGTACATTGCGCGCTCGGCGACGATCGGCTGCGTGGCCGTGACGCGGATGCCGAACGCGGCGGCGCGGAGGCGCTGATCGAACGTGCGCCCCTCCTGGTCGACCCACACCGTGAACCGCTGCCGGGCCGCGAGCGGGTAGTCGCGCGAGACGACCTGGCCGTTGTCGAGCAGGTAGTCCACCGTGGCCGTGGTGGCCGTGCTGTTGGTGTTGGCCAGGAGCAGGTACGTCTCGAAGGCGATGGCGCCGCCGCCCGCCGTGTTGCCTTCGGCGAACAACCACGTGGTGCTCGGGCTCGTCACGCCGAGGGCGTCGTGACCGCTCATGAACGCATCGAAGTACATGGCGCGCTCGGCGATCACCGTGTTGCCCGGCGTGAGCGAATCGATCACGGTGGAGAAGTCGGCCGACGCGAGCGCCGGGTGCTCACCACGCGGGTAGAAGGTCACGCGCGAGTTGGCCGGCGCGGTCTGCGTGGTCGTGAACGACTGCCCGGTGCCCGTGAGGTAGGTGGCGCGCACCGTGGTCGTCGTCGGGTTCGGGTTGGCCACCAGCACGAAGGTCTCGAAGACGCCTCCCGTGCCCTCGGCCAGCGTCCACGACTCGGACAGGCCTGCCTGCGTCACGCCGCTGGCGTTGTGTGAACCCGGCGCGGTGGCGCCCTGGAAGTACATCGTGCGCTCGACGACGACGTCGGCCGGCGTGGTGTTGTCGCTGGCCAGGACCGCCGTCACGCGCGCCGAGGCGCTGCCGTTCAGGTTGAAGTCGGACCCGAGGCGGACGGTGAGGCGCGAGGTCGCCGCGAGGTCGAAGGTCCTGCTGGTCGTCGGGGCCTGGGCGTCGGCCTGCGGCAGCAGGGTGACGGTCACCTTGAGCGCCTGCGACGAGGGGTTGCCGACCAGGATCTCCTGGGCGAAGGTGCTGTTGTGGGCGCCCTCGGCGAGGAACCACGTCGAGGCCCCCTGCGCGAACGCCTGCGGCACGGTGGCGAAGAGGGCGAGGGCCGCCAGCGCGGCGCCACGGAACCAGGTCATGCGAAGCCTCCGGGTGCCGCAAGCCCCCGGCCATCGGGGGGGCGGCAAACCTGCAGATTATAGGAGAACCTCGGAGGAAAATTCGCTTGCCAAGGATTTGATGTTGAAAAAATCAGGCTCACGCCGATTTCCCCCGTGCGAGCGCGGGGGAGCGGGCCGAGTTGGAGCGGTGGCCGCGGCGCACGAATTCGTCGCGCCGCTTGCAGTTCTGTAACGCGACTGGCGACGTCCGTGTCGTGATCTGGCCGTCGCAGGGCGTCGAGTGCGCGCTGGCATTGGAGGACTCGACGGCAGGGGAGTTGCTGTGGCCGTTGCCGGCATGTCCCCGCTTCCCCGGACGCCACGTCCTCTCGTCGCCCTTACGGCGTTGGCCAGCGCCGCCTGGCTCGCGCTCGCCCCGTCGCTGGCCGGCGCGGCCACCCTGAAGGCCCGCTCGGAGGCCGAGGAGATCGCCGCGGCCGACCGCATCGTGCGCGGCCGGGTCGAGGCCGTCCGCACGGAACGGCGGGCCGGCTCGGGCGTCATCGAGACCGTCGCTCGCGTCCGTGTCATCGACGACTACACCGGCGGTACCGAACGCGTGATCGAGATTCGCGAGCTCGGCGGCACGGTGGGCGACACCACGCTGGTCATTCCCGGGGCCGCGCATTTCCTCGTCGGCGACGACATCGTCGCGCTGGTCGAGCGCACGGGAGGCGGGTGGCGGCCCTCGGCGATGGGGCGGTCGGTCTACGGCGTGCGAGAAACCGCCGCAGGCACCCAGATGATCCGGCAGGACAACGACGAGCCTGTGGTCGGGGCGGCCGCGCCGACGCCTGGCCGTCGATCACTGGCGGGGTTCGGCCAGGCGGTGCGGGCCGTGCGCCGGCAGGCGCCGACGCGGCTGTCGACACCGGGAACCGCGCCAACCCTCGGTGAAGTGGGGGCCGCGACGCCGGTGGTCGAGACCTTCACGTTGCTCGGCCGCATGCGCTGGCACGAGGCCGACACCGGCCAGCCCGTCCTGTGGTACCGCAACACCCTGACGGCGCCGCCCCTCGACTCGGGCAACAGCGAGACGGAACTGGGACAGGCGCTGGCGGGGTGGACCACGCCCGCGGGTGGATCGATCACGCTCGCCTATGGCGGCACGCGCCTGGTGGCGGCCGCGGCCACGCTGAACTGCGGCGCGCCTGCCGTGCCTGGCGGCGGCCTCATCACCTACGAGGATCCGGACAACGACATCACCACGAGCGGCGTCATCGCCATCGGCGGCGCGTGTGCGACCGGGGTCAACACGGTCGTCAACGGGACGTCGTTCTCGAAGATCACGTACGGCTTCGTCATCTTCACGACGAAGGCGGAGATGACACCGCTGGGCCAGTCGCTGTTCTTCGCGCGCGTGGCGGAACACGAGGTCGGGCACGCCATCGGCCTCGGGCACACGCCCACCGACGGCACGGTCACCAGCGCGACGAGCAACATCATGTACCCGTCGTGTTGCGGGTCGAGCACCCCGGTGCCGCCGGCGATCGGCCCCGACGACCTGGCGGGCCTGCAGTTCATCTACCCGGCCGCCGGCGGCGGTGGCGGCACGTGCACGTACGACGTTCAGCCCTCCACGCAGACCGTCGGGCACGGCGGCGGCGTGGTGACGCCCTTCACGGTCACCACCGGCAGTGCGTGCACGTGGAGTGTGTCGACCACGGCGTCGTGGCTGACCCTGTCAGGGCCTGGTACGCGGACCGGGTCGGGGACGGTGAGTTACGCTGCGGCTGCCAACACCGGCGCGGCGCGGGCCGGAGCCGTCACCATTGCAGGCCGGGCGGCGACGGTGCAGCAGGCCGCGGCTCCGGTCGTGCCCCCGACCGACTCGGACAACGATGGGTTGCCGGATGCCTGGGAACTGCAGGCCGGGCTGAACCCCAACGTGGCGACGGGCGCAGACGGCGCCACGGGCGATCCCGACGGCGACGGCCTCAGTAACCTCCAGGAGTACCAGCGGCGTCTGCATCCGCGCGGCATGGTGCAGCGCTACCTCGCCGAGGGCGTGCAGAACGCCTTCTTCTCGACGCGCATCGCCCTGATCAACCCGAGCCTGACCACCACGGCCAACGTGCAGTTGCGCTTCGCCACGCCGCCCGACGCCGGTGGTGTGGTGACGACCACCGAGCATTGGGTGACGATCGCGCCGCGCCGGCGGGCGACGCTGGACGTGGCGACGGTGGCTGGTGTCCGCGACTCCTTCGCCACGACGATCGAGTCGAGCACGCTCGTCGTCGCCGACCGCACGGTGTCGTGGGACGGCACCGGCTACGGCAGTCACGCCGAGAGCGCGACCGAGGCCCCGCGCACGACGTGGTACTTCGCCGAGGGGGCCACGATGGGCGGGTTCAACACGTTCTACCTCCTGCTGAACCCGGGCACGACGGCCGCCGACGCCACGATCACGTACCTGCGGGCAGGGCGCGCGCCGCGGACGAAGACCTACACGGTGGCGCCTGGCGCCCGGCTCACCGTCTGGGTGGACACGGAACAGTGGGACGACGGCGACGCGCTGGCCGCCGCGGAGGTCTCGGCGCGTATCGACGCCACCGCCCCGATCATCGCCGAGCGGGCGATGTACCTCGATCGCAACGGGCAGTTGTTCACGGCCGGCCACGACAGCGTGGCCCTCACGGCTCCCGCGCAGCGCTGGTTGCTTGCAGAGGGGGCGACGGGCAGCTATTTCGACCTTTTCATCCTGCTGGCCAACCCGTCCGAACAGGCCGCCGACGTCCGGCTGCGCTTCCTGCTCGGCGACGGCACCGTGATCGAGCATCGCGAGACGGTGCCTGCGCTGGCGCGCGGCACCGTGTGGGTGGATGCCCTCGGGCGCGACGCGCAGCGCATCGCCGAGAACCCGGCGTATGCGCGACTGGCCGACACCGCCGTGTCGACCGACGTGGTCGTGGACAACGGCGTGGGGATCCTCGTCGAGCGGTCGATGTGGTGGCCCGGCGATGCGAGCACGTGGGGCGAGGCGCACAACAGCGGCGGCGTGACGGCGCCGGCGCTCCGCTGGGCCCTGGCCGAGGGCGAAGTGGCGGGCGCGCGCAACACGAAGACCTACGTGCTCGTCAGCAACCCGTCGGCCAGCAGCGCGTCCATCACCGTGACCCTGCTGTCGGAGGGCTCCATCCCGGAGCAGCAGGCCTACACGGTCGGCCCCAACAGTCGCTTCAACATCGCCCTGGGCGAGACGGGGTTCTTCCCGAACGCGACCGGGCGCCGCGTGGGATTGCTCGTCGAGAGTGCGGCGGTGCCGGTGGTCGTCGAGCGCGCGATGTACGCTGATGCGGGTGGGCAGGGCTGGGCGGCGGGGACCAATGCGGTGGCGACCAAGCTGCCGTAGTGGTCATTTGAAATTGGACATTCGAAATTCTCGTGGGGCGCGGCTCCGCCGCAGCCCCTCGGGATGCGTCGAGCGGCACGGCCGACAGGCCGGCCGCCGATCAGTTTCGAATGTCCGATTTCGAATTGTCAGCCCCGCGCCACCAGGCCACGCGCCAGCGTCAGCAGCATCTCGATCGCGACGTCGTTGTGCCCGCCCTGGGGCACGATGATGTCGGCGTAGCGCTTGCTCGGCTCCACGAACTCGAGGTGCATCGGCTTGACGGTGCCGAGGTACTGGTCGATGACCGACTGCACGGTGCGGCCGCGCTCGGCGACGTCGCGCTGCAATCGCCTGATGAAGCGCGTGTCGTCGTCGGCGTCGACGAAGACCTTCACGTCCATCAGCTCGCGCAGCGGCTTGTTCTCGTAGATGAGGATGCCCTCGACGATGAGCGCCGCGCGCGGCGCGATGACGTCGCGGATGTCGAGCCGGTTGTGCCGGGCGAAGTCGTACTGGGGGGCCTCGATGGGGCGACCCGCCCGCAGGGCGCGCACGTGCTCGACCAGGAGGTCGGTCTCGAGCGCGTCGGGATGGTCGTAGTTGAGCGCGGCACGCTCCTCGAGGCGGAGGTCACTGCGGTCGCGGTAGTAGCGGTCGTGCTCGAGCACCGACACGTGTGCGTCGCCGAGCGAGGCCATGAGGCGGCGGACCACGGTGGTCTTGCCCGACCCCGAGCCCCCGGCGATTCCGATCACGACGGGCGTGGCGCGCGCATCAGTCATGCGCGTGATGGTAATTGGAAATTCGACATTTGAAATTCTCGTGGGGCGCGGCTGCGCCGGCGCCCCGCGCAACGCCACGAGGGCGACGGGCCGCCAGGCCGTCGCCCTCCGGAATTTCGAATGTCCAATTTCAAATTGCCAGCGTCAGTGGAACCGCTCCTGCCCCGTCCGCATCCGGTCGGTGAGCTCCGAGCAGAACGTGTGCAGGTCGGCGGGCGAGAAGGACAGGCGCGCCAGCACCTCGCCCTCGATCGGGCCGTCGATTTCGGCGATGAGCGGACCGAAGCCGGCCAGCTTGGCCACGCCGTTCGAGAGGTGCACCACGTCGCAGATCGTGCTCTGGGCGGCGGCCGGCGTGTGGTGGTGGGTGATGGCGGCAGCCACCCGCTCGGGCAGGCCCCAGTGGCGGGCGACGTAGCCGCCCAGTTCGCCGTGGTCCATGCCCAGCACCTGGCGCTCGGCCTCGATGCGCGACAGGGTGCCGCTGGTCCAGGCCATGCGGAGCGCGGAGAGCGTCGCTTCGTCCATCGCCTCATCGAGCACCACCTTGCCCACGTCGTGGAGGAGGGCCGCGGTGACGGTCTCGGGCGGGATCGGGGTGCGGGCGCGTTTGGTGACGATCTCGGTGGCCAGGGCGGCGGCCACGGCGTGCTGCCACAGGCGGCCCGGCTGCAGGTCGAACGCCGGCAGCGGCTTCAGCAGCTTGGGCCGGACGCCCTCGGCGATGGCCAGCGACAGGGCCGTGCCGACGCCGATGCGCATCAGGGCGTCGCGGACGGTGCTGACCGAGGGCAGATGGGCCGTCCACGCCGAGTTGGCGAAGCGGAGCACCCGGGCGGTCAGGCCCAGGTCCAGGCGCACCACCTCTTCGACGTCGCGGATCATCCACTCGCTTTGGCTCAGGAGCGTGACCAGTCGCGTCGCGGTCGCCGGCAAGGGTTCGAGGGCATCGGCCTGTCGCAGCAGGCGCTCGCGTGTCAGCGGGGTCGGTGAGCGTGGGTCTGGGGCCACCATGATGTCCTACCTATCGGCCGCAAGGGGTCATCTCTGCAGTGCCAGCCTCAGAACGTGGCGACGATGGCCGCCGCGGCGACCGTGTCGGCCTTGGTGAAGCCGGGCACCGGTTCGTTCCGGTACGTGATCTCGTGCGACAGCTTCAGCGCCAGCACCGCATTGAGGGCGGCCTGCAGCGCCGCCACGTGCGACAGGCGCCAGTCGCTGGCCCGCTCCACGTCGGCCTTCACCGAGGCATCGTTCGAGATGCGGTTTCGACGCGTGAACTCCCACTGATGTCGCACGCCGAGGTCCATGGTCGCCACATACCGTCCCGGCCCCCGGGTCCGGTCCTCGCCGATGTAGCCCAACCCGGAGTCGAACGACAGTCGCTGTGGTTCGCCCTTGATCAGCAAGGCGGTCACGCCCGCCGCACCGTCGACGCTGTTGTCGATACCCGCAAAGGTGTTGCGCAGGTAGGTACCCCGGGCGAACAGCTCCGCCCGGTCGCCGATCTTGCGCGCGGTCTTGACCTGGCCCGTGAGGCGGCGGGCGCGAACGGTGCCGTCCGTCCTGGTGCGCAGGAAGCTGGCGCGCGACTCGAGGCGCCAGAGTCCGGGGGCGAACACCGCCTCGGCGCCGGTGCCAAGGGTCTGGGTCGAGGCCGTCCCGCCTGTCGAGACGTAGGACAACTCTGCCTTGCCCTTCACGAGTTCCTGCCGCCGTGCCGCGGTGGGTGTCGCCGCTGCCGTCCGCGGGGGCACGGGGACCTGGACCACCGGCGGCGCCGGCAGGCGACCGGTCACGGCCGTCTGGGGCAGGATGGCCGAGTCGACGACGACAGGCAGGGGCGCGGGGGAGACGGGCGCGGGTCCCTGCAGGAGCGCGAGGACGATCCAGACGGCGTCTTGCATGGCGGTTGAGGGCGCACGGTCGCCGTGCGGCCTGCGGCTAGTGTACTGGCGAACGGCAGGGGCGGACGCGGCGGACCGTCGCCATCCGGCCGGCTGAGCTGCCCGTTGGGGGCCACGGCTGCCCACTCGCCCGGGGAATCTGCCGTTTCGGGGAATTCCGCGGGTCATGGACAAGGGGCTCGTCATAATCCCCTCGCTGACATCAGGCGTACTCTGGCGCGGGCCCCCGCCGCGCCCCATTAACGACGACAAAGGAACAACGATGCCGCACAAGCCGATCAAGTACGTCGAGAAGGGGTTGACCTACGCCGCCAAGGGCGCGTGGGTGGTGTTCGATGCGCTCAACTCGATCAATCGCGCCCCCGGATT
>NZ_JBIINP010000205.1:0-6795 GCF_044337415.1 Luteitalea sp. | reverse complement strand
GCGGCATCAAGCCGAAGCTCGCGGCCGAGCACGGCGCCATCGGCTGCCTGATCTACTCCGATCCCCGAGACGATGGGTACGGGCGCGGTGACGTGTATCCGAAGGGCGGCTGGCGCAGCGAGCACGCCGCGCAGCGCGGCTCCGTGTCGGACATGCCGGTCTACCCGGGCGACCCGCTCACGCCGGGCGTGGCGGCCACGAAGGACGCGCCGCGGCCGGAGTTCACCAAGGCGCAGACGCTCACGAAGATCCCGGTGCTGCCCATCTCGTACGCAGACGCACGGCCGCTGCTCGAGGCGCTGGGCGGACCGATGGCGCCCGCGTCGTGGCGCGGCGGCCTGCCGCTGGCCTACCACCTCGGACCCGGACCCGCGCGTGTCCACCTCAAGCTCGCCTTCGACTGGAAGCTCGCGCCCGCGCTCAACGTGATCGCGACGCTGCCCGGCAGCCAGTTCCCCGACCAGTGGGTGGTGCGCGGCAATCACCACGACGGCTGGGTCGCTGGCGCGAGCGATCCGGTGAGCGGCATGGTCGCCGTGCTCGAGGAAGCACGCGCGATCGGCGTGCTGGCTCGCGCCGGCTGGAAGCCACGTCGCACGCTCGTGTTCGCCGCGTGGGACGCCGAGGAACCCGGCCTGCTCGGATCGACCGAATGGGTCGAGCACTTCGCCGACACGCTCAGCGCGAAGGTCGTGGCGTACGTGAACTCCGACAGCAACGCGCGCGGCTTCTTCGACGCCGGCGGCTCCCACAGCCTCGAGCGCCTGGTCAACGAGATCGCCCGCGAGGTACCGGACCCGAAGGTGAAGGGCTCGGTGGCTGATCGCCTGCTCGCCCGCACCGTGCTGCAGGGTTCGCCTGCCGACCGTCGGCTCGCCCGCGACGAACGACGCTTCGAGATCGATGCCCTCGGGTCTGGCTCGGACTACACCCCGTTCCTCCAGCACCTCGGCATCGCGTCGCTGAACATCGGCTTCGGCGGCGAGGGTGAGTACGGGCAGTACCACTCCGTGTACGACTCGGTGGATCACTACCTGCGCTTCCAGGATCCGGATCTCGCGTACGCCGCGGCGCTCGCCAAGGTCGGTGGTCGCGCCGTGCTGCGCCTGTCGGAGGCCGACCTGCTGCCGTTCGACTTCACGCGCGCCGCCGATCGCATCGGCCGCTACGTGACCGAGGTCGACGACCTCGTGAAATCGCTGAAGGCCGAGACCACCGAGCACAACCGGCGCGTGGACGATGGCACGTTCACGCTGGCGGCCAACCCGGCCGAGACCTACGTGCCGCCGACGCGCAAGGACGCCGTGCCCGACATCGACATCGAACCGATGCGTCAGGCGGTGGAGCGCCTGCGGGTGGCGGCGCGCCGGTTCGACGCTGCCGCGAAGACCGCGGGTGATGCACCTGCCGCGTCGCTCGCCGCCGCCAACACCATCGTCTTCCAGGCCGAGCGCGTGCTCACCCGCAACGAGGGCCTGCCGCGTCGGCCGTGGTTCCGGCACCAGGTGTACGCACCGGGGTACTACACGGGCTACGGCGTGAAGACGCTGCCGGCCGTGCGCGAGGCGCTCGAGCAGCGCGCGTGGGACGAGGCCCGCACGCAGGTGCCGCTCGTCGCGCAGACGCTGGAGCGGTACGCCGGCGAGATCGAGCGCGCCGCTGCGACACTCAGCCGCTGATCCCGTCTGGCACAGCGAGGCCGGCGCCGCGGGCGGGCGCCGGCCTGAGGGTCGTGCGGCGACCGTCGGGCGTGGCGTTCGCGCGGCCCGCGCTGCGCAAGGCACGCGAGCCGCGTGCGTTGGACCTACCTCACCCTGAACGCCGTGGGGTTGGTCAGCGCGGCCCCCGCCGCGACCTGCGCGGTGGTCCACTGGCCGGCCTGCGACTCGAACTGCATGACGATCCAGTAGGTCTGGCCCCTGGTCAGCGTCTTCGGCAACTTCAGCGTGCAGTGCTGGCGGAGGTGCTGCTGCGCCTGGCAGCCCGCCTCGGCGAGCACCACCGCGGTGGACGCCGACTCGTCGCTCCAGAGCTGCACGCGCGCCGCACTCACGGTGTCGGTGAGCGTGAACTTCACCGGGACGGTCTGTCCCCGCGTCAGCACCTCGGTCGGCAAGGGCGACGCGAGCGCAGACACCTTCACGTTGGAGATGAACGTGCCCGTGACGGTGTACTGCCCCATCGACCCGTACGTCGAGTAGTTGGCCGGGTCGGCACTGGCCTCGATGCGCAGGTAGTGCTGCCCGGGGCCGAGCAGCGCCGACAGCTCCGCCGTCGTCTGCGTGACCTCGTCGGCGCGCGCCACGACCAGGCCTGCGGCGTTGACGATCTCGGCCGAGACGTCGAGGTTTCCGCCGTCGGTCTGGTCGCCAGCGCGGAACGGCGTGACCTGGATGCGGACGTCGTCGGCACGCGGCAGCGCGAACACGTCGATGTCGGTGGGCGTGGTGACGACGGCCCGCGTCGGCGCAGCGAGCGGCGAGGCCTCGGCGATCGTGTCGCCGACCTCGTCGAGCCGACGACCGAGCGTGCGCGCGATGTGCTCGACGTCGTCCTGCGGCGACAGGCCGCAGACGCCGAAGTTCGTGGCACCGGGGTACTCACCCTTGCTCCACTGGGTCACGTTCCTGTCGAGGGGTGCGCCCATGATCGGCCCCCAGCTCGTGGGCCCGGTGCCGTGCCCGGTGTAGTACTGGGCCCCGGAAGTCAGGCCGTCGTGCACCAGGCCGACGACGTGGCCCGCCTCGTGGGAGACGGTCTCGGCGATGTCGGTGTGATTGCGCGGACCGATGTTGCCCCAGAAGGTGAAGGTCGGCTGCCCGAGGAAGCCCCTGGAGACGATGCACAGACCGGGGGCGGCGGCGATGCCGAACAGCGACCCCGACGGGAAGCCGAGCGCCGTCTCACTGCGCGTCACCAGGTTCCAGATGACCTGCGAGCCGCCCCAGGGCGAGGTGGCGAACGAGGCAGGCCGCTCGGTGGTCACGTCGATGTCGAAGGGCGCCCAGTCCTCGGCAACGCGACCCCAGATGCGTGAGATGACGTCCTGCTCTTCCGCGTTGAAGGTCGTGGCGTCGGCATCCAGCGTGAGGCCACTCGTCGTGAACGGGCTGGGGTTTCTGGCGAAGATGTCGCGCATGTTCGGATGGACCTGCACCAGTCGCGACTCGACGTCGATGTACAGCGTCCAGGGCGCTCCCACCTTCGAGTGATGCAGCGGGAGGCCGTTGGCGGCCAGCGCGGTGGGGACCGGCGCGGGCCCGGTCGCGGATGTCGTGGCGATCGCGGCAGTCTCGGACTCGAGGGCCGTGGCGGGGTCCACGGCATCGAGGAAGACCACGTGGCCCTCGAGCCCGAGCCGCACGGACGGGTCGGCCTCCAGCAGCGTCACGAGCTGCTCGGGGTCCTCGCCGCGTGCCCGGACCTTCTGCCCGATCTCGCCGCGCAGCGCGTCGACGGCAGCCTGCCCCGTGAGCGACGATGTCTCCGCGTCCACGCGCACGGCGTGCCGGCCAGGCGTGCCGGCAACAGCCCTGCCGAGGCCACGGCCTCGGCCTTGCGCAAGGACATCCGGGCTGGACACGAGCAGGCAGCCGGCCACGACGAGAAGCACCGCAGACGAACGGGACATAGCCACTCCTGGAAAGTCCGCGCTCGCGTCAGGCATCGCCCCGAACCACCTGGGTCGGGGCCCCGTCACCGAGATTGCCGCTGGACGTGCAGGCGGAGTGTATGCCAGTCCGAAGCGGGCGACACGCCTGCCTGCGGCGGGCCGCCCCTTCCACGTTCAGGGCAACCGTGTCGCCAGCGCGTTGCTCCCCGCCGCCCAACGGACGGCGCCGGCGTCGCTGTACATTGCCCGCTCGACGACGAGCTGTGCAGGTGCGGTACATCGAGCGCTCCGCGATGATCGGGCTGCCGGGGAGCACACGGACGGTGGCGCCGACCTCGGCCGCCGCCAGGCGCGGATCCTCCTGATACACCCAGATTGTGAAGCGACTGCCGGGTTGACCGTGTAGCTCTTCACAAGCGGAACCGCCGGTGCCGGCAGCAGGTACGTGACCTCGACCACCGACGCCGTCGTGCCGGGATTCTGCAGCAGGTAGAAGAGGTCGAAGTCGAAGAACGTGGCGCCCTCCGCGAAGTACCACGCGAGCGCCGGGGCGCTGACCGACGTCTCGGCGTGCGACCCGTACGACGATCCGCCCCACTGCATCGTGCCGTCGACGACGACGGGCGCGTCATGGCGACCCGCGTCGAGAACTCGGCGACGGCCAGGCCCGCGATCGTCGCCGGCCGGATCGTGGCGCGCGTGCCCGCACCCAGCGTGAGCGACTGCGTGATGAGTGGTCTGGCACCTTCTTCAGGCGGACTGCGCAATAGGAGTTGAAGGAACTCTGACGCCCATGCCGCCGACCCGCCTCGCCCGCTCTCTCGCTGTCTGTTCGGCTCTTCTCTGTAGCGTTGCCTCCACCGCACGCAGCGAGGATGCCGCCACCGTCCCACCGGTCGCCCTGTCGGCAGCACGAGACAGCTATGGACGACTCCCCTTGCAGTTCGAGCCGGCTGCGGGCCGCGTACCCGGGGACGACACGTACCTGGCCCGAGGGGCGGGATACATCGTGGAGCTGGGCCGAAGCGGCGCGTGGCTCAGGCTCGGGCGGCCAGGCGAAGCCACGGTGGCAGTCGGGCTGGCCATGCAGGGCGGTCGGGCCGTCGCCCCGCTGCCCGGACGGCAGTCGGGCGTGGCGCACTACTACCTCGGGGATGCCCCGGCGAACTGGCGCACCGGCGTGCCGACCTACGGACATGTGACCTATCGCGACGTCTACCCGGGCATCGACGCGGTCTACTACGGTAACCAGCGACGCCTCGAGTACGACTTCGTGGTCGCGCCGGGCGCCGACTGGCGGACGATTCGGCTGGCGTTCAGCGGCGTCCAGCGGGTGAGCGTCGATGCGGAGAGCGGCGAACTGCTGCTCGAGGTCGAGGACCACGTGGTGCGGCAGCCGCGCCCGTTCACGTACCAGGGGACGCGTGAGGCCCCGGAGGTGGTGGCGTCGCGGTATGTGGTGGCGGCTGACGGCACGGTCGGCTTCCACGTCGCGCCTCACGACGCAACGCGCCCGCTGGTCATCGACCCGGTCATTGTCTACTCCACGTTCCTCGGGGGCACGGGCGACGACACGGCCTACGACGTCGCCGTCGATGCGGCCGGCGCCGCGTACATCGTCGGCGAGACCGGCTCGGGCAACTTCCCGACCGGCACGCCGCACACCGGGACGTTCAACGGCGGCAGCAACGTCTTCGTCGCGAAGCTGAACCCCGCCGGCAATGGGCTCGAGTACACGGCATTCCTCGGCGGCACGGGCGGTGACCAGGGCATCGCCATCGCCCTCGATCCCGCGGGCAACGCCTATATCGCCGGCAGGGCCAGCACCGGCTTCCCCGTGACCACGGGGGCGTTCCAGACCTCGCACGGCGGCGGCGGCTCCGATCCCTTCGTGGCCAAGCTTTCGCCGACGGGCACGCTGCTCTACGCCACGTATCTCGGCGGCACAGACGGCGCGAACGAGCAGGCCAGCGACATCGCGGTGGGCCCCAACGGCAGCGCGTACGTGGTGGGGACGACGCGATCGCGCAACTTCCCGGTAGCCAACGCCCTGTTTCCCACCCACAACGGCTTCTTCAGCGACACGGCCCTGGCGTTCGTGGCACAGCTGAACCCGGCCGGCACCGAGCTCGTGTACTCGACATACCTCGGCAACCAGTCGCAGAGTGCCGGTCGCGGCATCGCGGTGGACGCCACCGGCGCCGCCTACGTTGCGGGATTTGCCGGGGGCATTCCGACGGGCACCGCGGTCATCATGGACTTCCCGGTGAAGAACCCGTTCCGCCCGTCCTTCTTCGGCGGTCCTTTCGTCGCCAAGCTCGCGCCGGGCGGCGGCTCGCTGGTGTACTCGACGGTCGTCGGCGACGCCAACGGATCGTTCGGCGGGCAGGCCGAGGACATCGCCATCGATGCGGCAGGCAACGCCTACATCACCGGCAGCATCAGCTACTCGACGTTGGGCGGCACGCCCCAGGGCGCCCTGCCGATGGTGAACGCGTTCGAGTCGTCGCCGCGTGGCGGCCTCGACGGCTTCGTGATGAAGATCAACGCCGCCGGCAGCGGGATCATCTACTCGTCGTACCTGGGCGGCAGGGCCACGACCTTCGACAACGGCAGCGAACTCGGGCGCGCCATCGCCGTCGACGGCGCAGGACGGGCCTACGTCGTCGGCTACACGAGCTCGGCTGATTTCCCGCTGGTCAACCCGCTGCCGCTCGGCGGCAACGGCGGCCCCTGGGACGCCTACCTGACACGGTTCGACGCCGCCGGTTGCGCCATCGGGTACTCCACCCTCATCGGGGGCGGGAACACCGACGAGGCCTTCGGTGTGGCCGTGGATGCCAGCGGCAATGCCTACGTTGTCGGCGACACGGCCTCATCCGACTTCCCGCTGCTGGGGGCGTTCCAGTCGACCCACCGAGGCGGTGTCGCTCGGCCCTTCGGCGGCCGCGAAAGCGACGCCTTCGCCGCCAAGATCGCGCCTGGGACGGGGACGCCGCTCTCCAGGTGCGACACGCGCGGCAAGCGCGTCACCGACCCCGTGCAGCCCACGCAAACGCAGCGGCCGCCGGGCCAGCCGCCGATCTTCCGCTTCTTCGATGCCAGCGCGCTGTGGTTCGACCCGCCGATCGCCACCGGGTACAAGTACACGATGGTCGGCACCACGCTGTTCACCGCCGTGC
>NZ_JBIINP010000156.1:0-10177 GCF_044337415.1 Luteitalea sp. | reverse complement strand
ACGCAGCGGCCGCCGGGCCAGCCGCCGATCTTCCGCTTCTTCGATGCCAGCGCGCTGTGGTTCGACCCGCCGATCGCCACCGGGTACAAGTACACGATGGTCGGCACCACGCTGTTCACCGCCGTGCTCGACTTCCCCACCGGCATCGACGCCGACGACACGTTCACGGTGTCGGTCGGCAACGTCGTCCTCGGCCAGTTCGGGCCAGGACAGCCGGTGCGCTTCAGCCAGTTCGCCAGCCAGCTCGGCTCGTTGCTGGTACGGGGCGTCGGCGTCAGCAGCTTCAATGTCTCGGGCATTGCCCCGGCACGCGAGACCGAGGATCCGCTCGCCTTCCCGCTGCAGATCGAGTTCGACCTGCCCACGGGCACCTTCACGATGCAGGCGACCACCGATGCGGCTCCGCCCACGCCAGCATCCATCTCCCTCGCGCAGGCGACGCGGCGCGTGCTGCGCGGCGCCGGCACCACTGTCCTGACGGTGACCCGCGGCGGCGACACGACCGCCGCCGTCAGCGCGACCTTCGCGACCTCGGCGGGCACCGCCACGGCCGGGAGTGACTTCACCACCACCACGGGCACCGTCAACTTCGCCGCGGGCCAGACCAGCGCCACCATCGCCGTGCCGGTCGGCGCCGGCAGCGGCAATGCCACGACCGAGACGTTCACCGTGGCGCTCTCGAGCCCCAGCAGCGGCGCAGCGCTCGGGGCCACCACCAGTACCGTGGTCACCCTGCTCGACGGCAGCGCCGTCTTCACGCAGTACTTCGCGGAAGGCGCCACGGGCGCGTTCTTCGACACCCGGCTGGCGCTGCTCAACCCGGGCGGCACCGCAGCGGAGGTCGTACTCACCTTCCAGCGCGCCGATGCCACGGTCATCACCTCGGCGCTGACGCTCGCCGCTGGCGCGCGCGCCACCGTGCGCCCGGCAACGATTGCCGGGCTCGCGCAGGCCGAGTTCTCCACACGCGTCGACGCCGACGCCCAGATCGTGGCCGACCGGACGATGCCGTGGGACAGCACCGGCTACGGATCGCACGCCGAGACCTCGGTGGCGACGCCAGCGACGACGTGGTACTTCGCCGAGGGCGCCACGATGGGCGAGTTCGACCTGTTCTACCTGCTGCAGAATCCCGGCGCGACGGCGTCCAGCGTGGAGGTCACCTACCTGCTGCCAGCGCCGGCCGCGGCGGTCGTGAAGACATACACCGTGGCACCTGGGAGTCGCTTCACGATCTGGGTCGACCAGGAGGACCCGGTGCTGGCCCAGGCCGAAGTGGGATCGATCGTGCGCGTGGTGTCGGGCAGCCCGATCATCGCCGAGCGCTCGATGTATCGCACCGTCGCCGGCAGGTCGTTCAGCGCCGGGCACAACAGCGCCGGTGTCACGGCGCCGGCCACGTCGTGGTTCCTGGCCGAGGGGGCCACGGGCGCCTACTTCGATCTGTTCGTCCTGCTCGCCAACCCGGGCACGACAGACGCCACCGTCAACGTGCGCTATCTGCTGCCCGACGGCAACATCGTGTTGCGCAGCTACACGGTGGCGGCGCGGAGCCGCAGCAACATCTGGGTGGATCTCGAGGACCCGCTGCTGGCAGACACCGCCGTGTCGACCATCGTCGAGTCCACCAACGCCGTGCCGATCATCGTCGAACGCGCGATGTGGTGGCCCGGATCGTCGGCGACCTGGCACGAAGCACACTCGAGTCCGGGTGCGACGACGACGGGGGCGCGCTGGGCGTCGGCTGAAGGCGAGGTCGGGGGCAGCGCGAACGTGGCGACCTACGTGCTGCTGTCCAACACCTCGGCGTTTGCCGGGTCGGCGCAGGTGACCGTGCGCTTCGAGGACGGGACCAGCGCGGTGCGGACGTTCCCGCTGGCCGCGACCAGCCGCTTCAACGTCGACATGCGCGCCGAGTTCCCCGAGAGCGTGGGCAAGCGATTCGGCGTGACCGTCGAGAGCCTGGGCGCGACGCCGGCACAGCTGGTGGTCGAACGGGCGATGTACAGCGACGCCGGCGGCGTCACGTGGGCGGCGGGCAGCAACGCGCTGGCCACTCGCCTGCCGTAGCGGTGTGACGCGGGGCGCGACGCCTCGCGTCATCCCCTCGTCCAGCCACGCCGCGCGAAGCGGGAACGCGCGGCGTCGGCGCTGGCGCGCTGAGGCGCACGCAGCAGTGCGGCTCGGGGCGCGACGCCTACCGGAGAGGGCGCGCGCGAAGGGTGATGTCGATGGTACGAAGCCCCGACGCCTGCGCCACCGCCAGTTGGCGGGTGTCGGCAGACACGAAGGTGTCGCACCCTGCGGCGTGGGCGGCGGCGACGTGGAGCAGATCGAGGCTGCGCGCAAGATGCGCGGCGGTGTGCGTTCGCGAGAGCCGTCCAGCATCGGCGAACACCTGGTCGAGGGCCAGCGGCAGCTTGCGCAGGCGCTGCTCCTGGATGTCGGCGCGCAACTGGGCCTGGACTCCGCGACTCTCGTCGGGTGACAGCGCGCCGCGCCCGACGAGGAGCTCGAAGGCGTTGGACACCTCGAGTTCGTGCAGCGCGGTGAATGGGACCTGCCCTGCGGCCCGCACCGCGGCCCTGGCCGCTGCGGAGAACGACTCGGGCACGTAGATCGGCACCAGCGCACTGGAATCGACGTAGGTCGTCATCGGTCTCCACGACCGTCGATGACGATGGACGACGCAGGCACGGACACGCGTCGCCGCCCGAAGACCTCTCGCGTGCGCGCCTCGAGGTCTGGCCAGGGGCGCGCCTGCCCGACCTCCTCCGGCGGCAGCAGTCGGGCCACGAGTCGGCGATGCCTGGTCACCTCGATGGCTTCGCCCCGCTCGACGCGCTCCAGCACCGCCTTCAGGTTCTGCTGCAGCTCCCGCACCGACACACTCATGTCAGACATTTTGTCCGACATTGGCGACGGCCGTCAAAGACGGCGCGCGCGTCACCCTCAGGAGGGCAGGCGCCGGTCGCCCGACAGCGGCCGCGGGCGAGTGCAGGGTCTCAGGCGGCTCGACGGCTGCGGGCTGGGCCCGACGGCTGGTCGAGGGCGGCCTGCTCGAGCCGCCACAGCTCGGCGACGGCCTCGGCTTCGCGGTCGCCGAAGTCGGAGGCCTCGGCCTCCTCGACCGACAGGTCCCTGTAGGCGTCGATGATCGCGCGAAGCTCCGTCATCCGTGTGCTCTGGCGAACTGGATGCATGTGCGGTCCCCCGTCGGCGTCCCGCCACCCTCGGCTGGCCGGTCGACACCTCGTGCTTCGACCCGGACGACCGCTGATGACATTTCAGCCGCTTCCCCGACGTTCCTGTCATCGGCGGGGCGGCGGCTGCTGTCGCTGACCAGGTATAAGCATGTCCCATGCCACACCACCATATGATGACGATGAGGTCACATCGGCATCAACTGGTGGTGTTCCATGGCGTGAATTGCGGCTTTATGCCACGAACGCGCGGGGCCTCTGACCGTCGCCCAAGGGCGACGGCTACGAACAGCGAGGAGGTCACCGCGGCGAGAGGACCAGCCGCGACCGCGTCTCGCGCTCCACGGCCGGCCTGGAGTACACCAGCGGGAAGTACCCGCCCTGCGCCCAGAGCGGCGCGAGGTCGCGGTAGTGCGGGTTCGAGGGATCACCCGACTGGCCCGGCGTGTTGATGGCCACCGACGCATCCCACTGCCCGACGTCGGCCACCATGCGGAACGAGGCGCCCGCCGAGAGGCGGTAGTCGGTCGCGGCGTACGACGCGGCCATCGGCGTGGAACTCGACCCGCCGAGCGGGCCCGCCTCCACCGTGAGTCGTCGTCTGGTCGCAGCATCCACGCGGTCGGCCAGGGGGTGGTCGAACACGGCCACGTGGAGTCGCCCCCACTGCCAGCTCGCCATGTCGGGCCCGAGTCGCTTCTCGAGCTCCGCGAGCGCGTCGGCCAACGAGTCGGCCAGCAGGCGGGCGCGGCGCTCGGGGGGCAGCCACCCGGCATGGCCCTCCAGGACGCCCAGGACGCGACTGGTGTCGCCGGCGCCCACGCGCGGCGCGGCGGCCGGCGGCAGCACGGCACGCACCACCGCTCGCCGCAAGTGGTTGGTGAACCACACCTCGAAGATCGCCGCCTCGGCGCTCTCGGCACGCACGCGGCCGTCCCAGGTGCGCAGCAGGTCGAGCGCTCGTGCGACGGTGGGGCGTGGGTCGCGCACGTCGCGCAGCAGCGACACCACCCGCTGCGCCGGCAACGACACGGTATCGAGCTGGAAGGCGCGCGAGTCCTCGAGCCGGTGCGGCGCCGATGACGCGAGCAACTGCGTCAGGCGTCGCGCGCGGGAGTCGTCGCTCCACTCGTAGCCGATGCCCTTGCGGGCGGCCGGGTGATCGGCGGGGATGTTGTTCTCGTTGGCGGTCACCAGGTAGCCCGACGAGGGGTTGGACACGCGCGGCAGTTCGTCCATGTCGCGGAAGCCGGCCCATTCGTAGCGGCCATCGCCGGGGACCGGCGTCAGGCCGTCCCAGGTCGGGCGAATCGGCGTGAGTCCTGCGGCGATCCAGCCGATGGTGCCGCTCGTGTCGGCGTACACCTGGTTCTCGCCTGGCGCCCCCCAGCGGTTCATCGCCGCGGAGAACTGGTCCCAGGTGCGGGCGCGCATGTACTCGATCGACCCGAAGTACGGCGCCATGCCCTCCTCGAGCCACGCGGCGCGCAGCGCGAACGCACGATGGCGCTCCGCATCGGTGGCCAGCACCGGGCCGTGCCGCGTGAAGGCGATCGACACGTCGCGCGCAGCCTCGCCGCGCACCTCGATGCGCTCGGTGATCATCTCCATCGGGACCCAGCGGTCCTTGTAGCGGTACTCGCCAGGCGCGGCCGGGTTGGTCTCGTAGACGTAGAGGTCTTCCTGGTCCATGTAGAACCGCGTGAGACCGAAGGCGATGGCGTCGTTGTGCCCCACCGAGATGCCGGGCAGGAAGGGCTCGCCAGCGCCGATCACGTCGAGGCCCGGCGCCACCAGGTGACTGATGTAGCGCAGGCTCGGCGCGCCGTGCGCGCGATGGGGATCGCTGGCGAGCACAGGGCGACCGGTGGCCGTGCGCGACGGGGCGACGACCCAGTTGTTGGAGCCCTGCACGAGCGGCGCATCGAGGGCGGGCGGCAGGGCCAGCACCGCGAGTGGCGTCGATCCCGCGGGCGACGCGGCGGCCGACGCACGCGGCAGGGCCGGAAACCTCGACCGTGCGGTGGCCTCCTCGTACGCCCGGCGCAGTTGCGCGAACGGCAGCGCGCACGGGTCGAACCCGGGCACGAGCGTCGGCGTGACCTCGGGCACGAGGGCGCGTCGCAGCCAGTCGACGCGCGCGGCCTCGGGGCCGTCCTTGCAGTACGCCTCGGCGCGGTCGATCTCGCCCGTCAGGTTCAGCGTGAGCCCGTGATGGCGGATGCGAACGAGGTCGGCGGCCTGCCAGCGCGACGGACGGTAGCCGAGCAGCCGGAACTCCTCGGGCAACCGCTGCGGCTCGCGCTCGGTGAGCTCGACGTAGGCATTCACGCCGGCGACGAACGCCTCGGCGATGCGCTTGGCGTCGGATGCGTACGCCAGCCACTCGCGCTGGAGCGACCCGCGCCACAGCACCGCGCGCGCCATGCGGTCACTCTCCACGTACGCCGGCCCGAGGTCCTTCGCCATCTCGCCGAGTCCGCGCTTGCGCCACAGGTCCATCTGCCACAGGCGATCGCGCGCCGCGACGAAGCCCTGCGCGGCGAAGGCGTCGTAGAGCCGCTCGGCGTAGATGTGCGGCACGCCCCAGGTGTCGATGCGCACCTCGACGGGACGCTCGAGTCCGGGGATGACCGCCGTGTCGCTCGTGGATTGGCCGCCGAACCCCTGCGGCGTGGCGCCGAGCAGGAGCGCAGCGGTGAGCAGCGCGGGAAGCGTGCGAGGCATGGGCGCGATTCTATGCGCGCGGCGTCGGAGGAACGTCCTCGCATTCGGGCGGCGCTCTTGCGATGCTTGGGTCATGCGCGCACGCGTGCCGCTCCTCGCCACGACCGGCCTGCTGCTGGCGACCCTGCTCGCGACCGGTGTCGGAGGCGCGCGACAGCCGGGGCGCGAGGTGATCGTGCGCCAGTTGGCAGCCGGCACGATGCTGGTCGCCTCGCGCAACCTGCCAGACCCCAACTTCACCGACACGGTCGTCCTGCTCATCCAGTACGACGGGGACGGCGCGGCCGGACTCGTGGTCACGCGCCCCTCGCCGGTGCCGCTGTCGCGGGTGCTGCCAGACGCTGACCCGACCGGCATGCTCGGCACGCGTGCGTTCGTCGGCGGCCCCGTCTCGCCTGAGACCGTGCTCGCGCTCTCGCGCAGCGCGTGCGCCGGCTGTCGCGGGGTGACGCGCGGTGTGCATCTCGTGAACGACCGCGAGGCGCTGCGTGCGCGGCTGAGTGAGGGCGCCGACGATCGGCGGCTTCGGGTGTACGCCGGCTACGCGGGCTGGAGCGCGGAACAACTCGAGGCCGAGGTGCGCAAGGGCGCCTGGCGCGTCGTGGACGGCGATGCGGCGGCGGTATTCGATCGCGAGCCCGAGACACTCTGGCGACGGATGCTCGCGCGCGCGGAGGCAGTGCTCGCGCTCATGGGCACTGGCCGCGCGATGCCGCGCGACCACGTCGTCGACGGCCTACTGTAGTTCCCAGCCAGGCGGACCTGGGATCGTGCGCGTGTGGTGGAACGTGTACTCGCCGAGGAGGTGCTCGGTGCCCGAGGGATCGACCGCCAGCAACCTGGCGACCATGCTCGCGGTCGGCGACGCCTTGGCCCACGCCATCGACTGCTGGCACACCACGACGCCCGTGGCCTGATCGACCGGGATGTCCACCATCCGGCGGTGCTCGGTCCCGCCCAGGTCGCACCAACTGAGATCGATCTGCCCGGCGCGCGCGACGTCGGCAGCCAGACGAGCCAGCAGCATGTCGTCGTCGGCCGCCACCGTGCACTGGACGCTGCCCCCATGTGGAGGCGCGTACTCACGGATGCGCGCACCCGCGTCCGACGCACGCTGCACAAGTGCGTCGCTGACGATGACGTCGAGGTTGCCCGAGCGGGCGAGCGCGCGAAGGCCTTCGGCCAGGGCGATGCCCTCGCGCAGGGCGGCCCCGCAAGTGTCGCAGGCGATGAGGTGCTGCTCGACGACGTCTTCGTCAGGGGCGGTGAGCACGCCGAGCCAGTAGTCCATGAGGACGATGGCGTCGATGGAGCTCGGGCACGCCGGGCGACCCGAGGAGGCAGGACTCACGACGACACCCCCATGCAGGTGCGCAGCTGCTTGAGCGCACGGTGACGGATGACGCGCACGTTGCCCTCCGAGAGGCCGAGCGTCCCCGCCGCTTCCCCGGCGGTCTGCTCGTCGTAGAACGTCAGCACGATCACCGAGCGGTCGCGCTCGCCCAGTGCCTGCACGCAACGCCGCAGGCGGTCGTCGTCGAGCGCCGGGGCTGCCGACGGGCTCGGCACGAGTGCCGCCCCGAACGTGTCGAGCAGGTGCTCGCGTCGACGGGTGATCCGGAACAGGGCCTGCACCGTCGTGCGGCACGCGCCCAGGACGAATGGCGCGAGCTTGCCGGACTCGCGCAACCGCCCGGCACGCAGCGCCTCGATCATCACGAGCAACACCTGCTGCACCAGATCGTCGGCTGCGGTCGCCGACCGCAGGTGGCGGAGGCCGAAGAGCCGGATGCGCGGGGCCATGCGCCGGCACACCTCTGTCTCCGCATCGCGGTCGCCGCGTGCGATGCGCTCGACGAGATCGGCCTCAGCCAGGTCGGCCAGCATGGCCGACAGTCTACTCCGGTCACGCGCCGGCGAGCGTCGCCTGACTGGCTCGGGCGGCGATGGCCGCCGGCTCCTCCGGCAACGGGCCGTGGATGTCGATGCGGAAGCGCGCGGCGACGGCCATGAGCTGTGCCATGTCTGGCGGTGCAGGCGCGGAGGTGCTCAGTTCCACGATGAACTGCTCGAAACCGCCGGGAGTGCAGAGCAGGAGCATGTGCGCCGGCGCGTCGCCGAGGACCTTGAAGCCGTGCGGCACGTGGCGAGGCCCGAACACGTACGTACCGGGTCCGGCCACCGACCATGTGTCGCCGAGCACGAACGCCACCTCGCCGTCGATCACGTAGAACGCTTCGTCCTCGGCCTGGTGCGTGTGGTACGGCGAGGCGAAGCCGGGCGGCATCGCGAGGTGGTCCACGAGGCCGAAGGCGCCGCCGGTGGTGGCGCCCGTGGCCTGGACGATGGTGGGAATGCCGAGGAAGTGGACCGTGCCCGCCTGGGCGTGATTGCCGGAAGAAGTGGCCTGAGGGGTCATCGCGCGCTCCTGTGGCGCCGCTGGCGAGGTGCCGACGTCTCGCGCCACACCCGACATGTGTCGCGACCCCCTCGGGCGTTACAGGCCCCCCGGGCGAGGCGCAGAATCCCGCCTCGGCCGGCGCGGACGGCGTGGTGCCCGAGGCGCCGGTCGTCGCCTGCCTAGCGCTGGCAGGCGCGACAGTAGAACGTCGAGCGGCCGCCCTGCACGATGCGCGTGATCGTGCCGCGGCAACCCTCGGCCGCGCACGGCTCGCCCTCGCGGTCGTAGACGAGAAAGCGATTGGTCCGGTACGCGCCGCTGCGGGTCTGCTCCGCGATGGCCTTGCTCAACACCGTCTTGATCGCCGCGGTGAGCCGCTCCGTCGTCTCGCGCGGCCCGCCCGCGCGCGTCGCCAGTGTCGATGCCAGGCGCCGCGGCGACAGTCGCGCCATGTGCAGGGCCTCGGCTGCGTAGATGTTGCCGAGACCGGCCACCAGCTGCTGATCGAGCAAAGCCACCTTGATGGACGTGCGTCTGCCGGCACAGGCGGTGGCAAGCGCGGCCGCCGTGAAGGCGCGCGACAGCGGCTCCGGGCCGAGCTCGGCCAGCGTGGGGTGCGCGGCGCGCTCGTCTGCGGTGAGCAGGTCCATCGCGCCGAATCGTCGCGGGTCGTTGAACGTGACCATCCACCTGGACGACATCTCGAACACCACGTGGTCGTGCGGATCGCGAGGGTGGTCCTCGCCGGGCGCCAGGCCCATGTGCTCGACGCGGAAGTCCCCGGTCATGCCGAGGTGCATGAGCAGCGTGTCGCCGGTCGACAGGTCGAGCAACAGGTGCTTGGCGCGACGGCGCACGCGGGTCACGGTGGCGCCGGTCAGGCGATCGACGAAGTCCCAGCAGAACGGTCGGCGCAGGTTGGCGCGACGCAGCAGCACGCGATCGAAGCGCGCGCCCTGCATGGGCGGCACCAGCAGGCGGCGCACCGCCTCGACTTCGGGAAGCTCGGGCACGGTTCCAGGTCCTACACGTCCGCAAAGACCGGCTTGCTGGGATCGATCAGCGCCCAGCAGCCGGCGCCGACGAGAAAGAGGGTGCCCATCACGTAGAGCGGCAGGTCCCAGTTGCCGAACCAGGCCACCGAGTACGCCACGATCAGCGGGTTGAGCATCGCCACCAGGTTGCCGATCGAGTTCATCGTTCCGCCAACCACGCCGACGTGATTGCCGCCGATCTCGATCACCGTGCCCCATGCCGCGGCCAGCGTGAACATGGTGAGTCCCGTCGCGAGCGCAATCAGCAGCGCCGCCAGCACCGGCGACGGCGCACGCCCCGCCGCAATCAGCGACGCACCGACGAGCAGGTAGGCAACGGCGCCGAGTCCGCACCGCCCGACGCGCAGGCCGTACCTGGCGCAGAGCCGATCGGTCAGCACGCCGCCCAGCAGGTCGCCCGGCATGCTCACCAGCAGCGGCAGCCCCGCGAACAAGGCCATGCCCGACACGTTGAAGCCGTGGCGTTCGAGCAGGTACGACGGCAGCCACGTGATGCAGAAGTAGAAGATCATGCAGTTGGGCACGTACATCACGCTCAACGCGATCATGTTGCGGCTGCGCACGAGCCGCCGCCAGTAGGCGCGCCCGTGGCCGCCATCGACTTCCGGCGGCCTGTTCGCCTCGATCAGCGCCAGTTCCGATGGGCTGACCGACGGATGCTCCGACGGGTCGTTGCGGAACCACCACAACCAGATCGCGACCCACACGAGCCCGACCAGGCCGAACGTGACGAACACGCCGCGCCACGACATCACGCCGAGCATGCCCGGCCACGGCCCGAGCAGTCCGCC
>NZ_JBIINP010000086.1:0-17192 GCF_044337415.1 Luteitalea sp. | reverse complement strand
GCCCACCGCGCATCCCAGCCGAGCACTTCCAGTGTCACGTCAGCCTGCATGTGCGTACAGCGTAACGCTTAATGCTTAACGCTTAACGCTTAACGCTTAACGCTTAACGCTTAACGCTTAACGCTTGACGCCTGACGATTGGCGTTGGGCATCACGAGGCGCGCTTTGGCTGCTTGTCTGCCTTCCGCTTGGCCTCGTCCTGATGTTTCTTGTCCTTCTGGTCCTTGTCCTTCTGCTTGTCCTTCTTGCCACCCTTGTCGCCCATGACTCGCTCCCTGCCGGCGCACGCATGTCGGCGAGGGCATCTTACGCCCTTGCCACGCACGAGTTTCGCGTCGGCACGGTGGGGGTTGCGCGACAGAGCCTTGAGCCCTGAGCCCTGAGCCTGTTTAGAATCTCGACGTGTCGCACCCCGACGAGCCAGCTCGACAGCGCGGTCAGGACGCGCTCGATGCGCTCTGGCCGGAGGTCTATCAGGAGCTCCGACGGCTCGCCGGCCACTACGTGCGCGGGGAGCGCGACGCCGTCACGCTCCAGCCGACCGCGCTGGTGCACGAGGCCTACGTGCGCCTGTTGCGCGAGGCCAACACGTCGTGGGTCAACCGCGCGCACTTCTGCGCCATCGCCGCCAACGCGATGCGCCAGATCCTGGTCGAGGCGGCTCGCGCCCGGCACGCGCTCAAGCGCGGGGGCGACCACGTGCGCGTGACGCTCGTGGACGACGCGGCCGTGTCGCCGGGAGCGGACCCCGACGTCGAGGCGCTCGATCAGGCGCTCGACGCACTGGCAGTGCTCGAGCCTCGGCAGGCTCGGTTGGTCGAGCTGCGCTACTTCGGCGGCCTCACGATCGAGGAGGCAGCCGCGGAACTCGACATCGCCCCCGCGACGGCCAAGCGTGACTGGGCGCTCGCGCGCGCGTGGCTCCGTCGTCGCCTGTCTGGAGCGGACGAGTGACGCCCGAACAGTGGGCGAGGGTTACCGCTGTGTTCGGCGAGGCTCGGGAGTTGCCGCCGGCCGAGCGCGGCGCGTTCCTCGACCGGGCGTGCGACGGCGACGCGCGCGTGCGGCAGGAGGTGACGGCCCTGCTGGAGGCCGACCGCGACGATGGGTTCCTCGAGGGGGGCGCGGCGGTCCAGCCCGTGGACCTGCTCGACGAGGCGGGCGGCCACGAACTCGCGCCAGGCGAAGCCCTCGGTCCGTACGTGATCGAGCGGTTGCTCGCGCGTGGCGGCATGGGCGTGCTGTACGTCGCCTTCGATCCGCGTCTCGGGCGGAAGGTCACGCTGAAGGTGCTGCCGACGTCGACGGCGCGCGACCCGCAGGCGCGGGCGCGGCTACAGCGCGAGGCGCGGACCGCCGCGCAACTGCGTCATCCGCACATCGTGTCGGTGCACGCGCTCGAGGAGATCGGGCGGGCGCTGGTGATCGTCGCCGAGTACGTGGAGGGCGAGACGCTGGCCGAGGTGCTCGCGTCGGCGGGGTCGATCGCGCGCGAGCGCTGGCACGACGTGGCGCGTGCGCTTGCCGAGGCCCTCGGGGCGGCGCACGCCGCGCAGGTCGTGCACCGCGACGTGAAGCCGGCCAACGTCGTGCTGGGCGCTGACGGCGTGCGGCTCATCGACTTCGGCATCGCGCTTGCGTCGCGCGACGAGGGCGACACCCGCCTCACGCATGCGGGGCACTTCACGGGCACGCTGCGGGCGCAGGCGCCGGAACTGCTCGAAGGCGGGCAGCCCTCGCCGCTGTCGGACCAGTTCCAGTTCGGGCTCGTGCTGTACGAGGCGGCCAGTGGTCGCCTGCCGTTCGGCGACGGGCCCGTGGCGGGCGTCTGGGCGCGGATGCTGCGCGACGAGCCCACGCCGCTCTCTGCCGTCTCGCGAGGACTCTCACCCGACGACATCGCCATCGTCCACCGGTGCCTGGCGCGGCAGCCTGCCGACCGTTTCGCGTCGATGGCCGCGGTGGCGCAGGCACTTGCCGCGGCGCGTGGCGACGCGCCCGCGGTGGCTGCGGCATCCTCATCGGCGAGAGCGACTGGTGCCATCGACGCCGCGCCTGAACTCCACGCTGGCGCCATCGGCGATACCGCGCGCTGGCACGACGTGCACCACGCGGTCACGACGGCGCTCTACATCGGTTTGCTGTGGCCGGGGTCCTACGTGGCCGGGGCGCTGCCGCCGCGGTGGCGCACGGTGGGCTACATGTCGCTCGTCACGCTGGCGTCGCTGGCCGTGTCGCTACGGCTGCACCTCTGGTTCAGCGCGCGGCAGTACCCGCGGGACGTGGCCCGGGCGCGGCAGCGGCTGTGGCCGTTCCTCACGTCCATCGACGTCCTGTACGCCGTGCTCCTCGCGGGCTTCGCGCTGTACGCGAGCGAGGCCCGCCTCGTGGCCGCGCTCGTCACCGCCGGCCTGGCGGTGTGCCTGTTCGTGGCGTCCGTCGTGATTGAACCCGCCACGAGGCGCGCATCAGCAATTTGACATTGGACAATTCGAAATTCTGAGCGCCGGCTTCGCCTGGCGCGGCGGGCTTCTTCGGTTCGTAGCCGTCGTGCTTGCGCGACGGTCAGCGATCCGTCGCAGGCCAGAGAGGTAGGGCGCGGTGTCCCCTTCGACTCCGCTCAGTGCGAGCCACCGCGCCGCTGTGGATGACGGCCGCGTGGGACACGCGGCCCTACCCGGATGCGGGCGAGCGAGGGCCGGAGGCCGAGCCGCCGAGCATTTCGAATGTCCGATTTCAAATTGCCTCAGTCACCGAACACGTCGCGGTAGCTGGCATACATCGCGCCCCACATCGGCGGCATCAGCAGGACGATGCAGATGAGGGCGAAGAGGCCTGTGCCGCCCATCGCGATGGCGAGCATCGGCGAGAGATCGCCACCGCTGCTGCCGCGCGCTGCCGCGAACAGGATGGCGCCGAGCAGGGGCAGCATCACGAGCAGGCCGATGCCCATCACGGCCAGCACGTACACGGCAAATGGACCGAGGTTCCGGAGGGCGGCGCGCAGGCTCAGCTTCATGGCGTCGACCGGCGCGACGCCGCGGAATACCACCAGCGCTGGTGCGAACCAGATGGCCATCGACAGCAGCACGGTCGCCGCCACCAGGATCAGGAGGCCGATCGCCACGGCCACCACCGCGGCGAGCCCCAGGCCGGCCGAACCACTCCCGCCGCTGCCGGCAGACACTGCGGCGAATGTCCCGGCGAGGCTCGTGCCGACGACGACCGCAATGACGGGCAGCATCACGACCACCGAGGCCGCGAGGTAGAGCGCGCCGACGATGGCCAGTGGCTGCAGGCGGGGGGCCTCGAAGCCGCTGAACAGGTAGCGCACCTCGAGCGGCTGTCCGCGGCGCTGCGCGTCGCATCCCAGCATCAGGCCGCCGATGAACATCGGGATGGCGACGCTGGCGAACATGCCCGCGAACGGCACGACGGAGAACACCACGAGCATCCCGGAGAACAGCAGCGTGATGCCGAGCCACGTGAGGGGCGCTGCCGCGAAGAGGTCGAGCCCCTCACGCAGCCACGCGACGCCCTGTCCTGCGGGGACCGCGCGGGGCTCCATGTCAGCGGCCCGGCGTGGTGCTGGATGCGGTCGCGGTCGTCCCCGGGGCGCCCGCGCCCGTCTTCACGTACGTGTCGAACCACTTGACCCACTGCTCGAGGCGGTGGCGGCGGTAGCTCGGCCGGGTGATGCCGTGGAACTGGCCGGGGTAGATCACCAGCTTGGTCGGCGTGCCGATCGACTTGAGCGCCTGGTACATCTGCTCGCTGCCGATGGCCGGCACGTTGAAGTCCTTCTCGCCGGCCATGAACATCGTCGGCGTGCGGATCTGCTCGACCTTGAAGAACGGGTACGAGACCTTCATCCACCGCTCCATGTTCTTCCACGGCTGGCCCATCTCGGTCTCGTACTGCACGATGTACTGGTCGGTGCCGTACATCGTGAGCTGCAGCGAACTGCCCGCGCCGCTCACCGCGCCCTTGAAGCGCGGGTCGCTGGCGATCGTGTAGTTGGTGAGGATGCCGCCGTAGCTCCAGCCGCCGAGGCCGAGGCGGGCCGGGTCGGCGATGCCTTCCTTGATCGCCCAGTCGACGCCGGCGAGCAGGTCGGCGACTTCCTTGTTCCCCCAGTCGCCGTAGATGGCCGACTGGAACGCCTGGCCGCGGCCGTGGCTGCCGCGATAGTTCACCTGCAGCACCGCGTAGCCGTTGGCCGCGATCCACTCGCGGTCGAACATGAAGCCGTAGTTGTCCTGCCCGTTCGGGCCGCCGTGGATGTGCAGGATGAACGGCAGCTTGCTCGCCGTCGTCGTCCCCGGTGGCAGCGTGAGCAGCGCGCCGATCCGCACGCCTTCCTTGTTGGTGAACTCCACCGGCTTCAGCGTGCCGAGCGCGAGTTCCTTGGCCATCCAGTCGTTGTGGCCGGTGAGCTTGCGCAGCACGCCGCCGTCGAGCGCGTGGATCTCGTCGGCCTGCGCCGGCGTGCTGACGACCACGGCGAAGTTGCCGTCGGCCGAGGAGTCGGCGAGGCTGCCCACCACCTGCAGGCCCTTCGTGACGCGGGCCACCGGGCCACCGGCGGCAGGCACCGTGGCGACGTAGCGCTCGCGGTCGTCGGCCACGACGAAGGTGATGCGTGAGCCGTCCTTCGACCACACCGCATCGGAGACGGGCCTGTCGAGCGTCGGCGTGAGGTTCACCGCGGCGCCGCCGGCGACGGGCACCACGGTGATGTGAAACTGCTCGTACGCGTCGTAGCGCGGGTCGCCGCCCTCCATGTAGAGCAGCTTCGTGCCGTCGGGGCTGAAGGCGAGGGGATCGCCGTGCCGGGCCACCTTCGTGCTCACCTGGCGCGGCGTCGCGCCGGCCTTCGCCTCGACCACGTAGACCTCGCGCACGCTGGACTTCTCGCGCGCCTCGGAACGCGCGCTGAGGAACGCCACGTGGCGGCCGTCTGGGGAGAAGGCGGGAGCGGAGTCGTCCCAGGCGCCGCTGGTGACCTGCGTGGTCTTCTTGCCGGCGACGTCGAAGAGGTACAGGTGCGTGCGCAGCTTGCCGTCGACGTACCCGACCATGTCGCGCTTGAACTTGAAGGTCTCGATCTCGATCGGCTTCGGTGCCTTGTCGGGCTTGTCCTCGCCGGCCGTCGGGTCGACGTCGCGCGAGACGAGCACCAGCGACTTGCTGTCGGGCGCCCAGGCGTAATCGGACACGCCGCCAGCGACGTCGGTCAGCTTCTGTGCCTCGCCGCCGAGACGGCTCAGCGTCCACACCTGCGGCTTCTTCTTCTCGTCAGGGCGGAGGAAGGAGATCCACTTCCCGTCGGGACTCCAGCGGGCCGACGACTCGGATTCGCCGGTCGACGTCAGGCGCACCGACTCCGACCCGTCCCACTTCACCATCCAGATGTCGTTGTCGGACTTGTCCTTGGCGACGTCCACGGTGCTCACGGCGTAGGTCACCCATTGCCCGTCGGGCGACCGCTGCGGGTCGCGCACCGAGGCGACGCGGTCGACGTCGGCCAGCGTGATCCGGCGGGGCGCGCTCGAGGCGGCCGGCGACTGGGCCAGGGCAGGCGTCGCCAGCAGGAGGACGGACGGCAGTGCGAGGCGGCAGGCAAGGGAGAGGCGCATCATCGGGAGGGTCCTTTCCGGACGAACCCGTGCATTGTCGCTCAGGCAGCACGAACCGGGTACGGGGTACCGGGTGCCGGGTACGCGTCGAGTCGCCGCAGTCAGGGCCCGCCCGACCGGGCAGGGGGGCGCCCCGAGGCGCCGCGCTAGAATCACTTGGTGCATTTCTGGACAAATTCACGCAAGGTGGCGTTGGCGGGTGCCGTGCTGGGCGTGCTCGTACTCGCGACCGAGGTCGGGGCGCAGACCCGCAAGCGCCCGGCTCCCGCGCCAGCGGCTCCCGCTGCCGGGCCCTACGTCACCGCCCGACCGGCCGCCGCGCTCCAGAACAAGCAACTCGTCCTCGAGACCACGCTCGGCCCCATCGTCATCCAGCTCGACGCTGCCGCGGCACCCAACCACGTGGGGTTCGTGCTCGACCAGGCCGAGGCTGGCGCCTACGACGGCACCGTGTTCCACCGCGCCGTGGCGATGGGCATCGTGCAGGGCGGCGACCCGATCTCGAAGGACCCCGCGAAGACCGCGCTCTACGGCACGGGCGGCCTGAACCGCGTGAAGCGCGAACCCAATGCCCGCAAGCACCTGCGCGGCGCGGTGTCGTCGGTGCTCGTGCCCAACAAGCCCGACAGCGCGGGCGCCCAGTTCTTCATCTGCCTCACCGACCAGCCGGCGCTCGACGGGCAGTTCGACGTGTTCGGGGAGGTGGTCGAGGGACTCGAGGTGGCCGAGCAGATCTCGCAGTCGCCGCTCGACGCCAACGGGAAGCTGACCACGCGCATCGCCATCACCACGGCCTCCGTGCGCGACACGCCACCGCCGACGGCTGCGCCATTTGCCGAGACGGCCGTCGAGGAGTTGGCCCAGTACCGCGCGACCATCTCCACGACGATGGGCGACATCGTCATCGGGTTCGCGCCCGACGTCGCGCTGGGACACGTGCGGAACTTCCTGCGCCTCGCACAACTCGGCGTCTACGACGGCTCGGGCTTCCATCGCGTGGTGCCGAAGTTCGCCGTCCAGGCCGGCGACCTGTCGTCGCGGCCGGCGCCGCTCACGCAGGTGCAGCGCAAGCACGTCGGCACTGTAAAGGGCGAGTTCAACCCGCTGAAGCACGAGGCGGGCATCGTCAGCATGGCGCGCGGCGACGATCCGGACAGCGCCAGCACCTCGTTCTTCATCTGCACGGCGGCCTCGCCCTCGCTCGACGGCAAGTACACGGCGTTCGGCCGCGTCCTGCAGGGCATGGACGTCGTTGCCGCCATCGAACAGGCGCCGCTCGACGGCGAGGCGCCACGGACACGCATCGGGATCACGAAGGTGACGTTGACGAAGGGCGCGCAGTGAGCGACGCGAAGGACCCGAAGAAGAAGAAGAAGATCGACTACGGCAACGCCTGGGAAGAGGCGCGTGGCCTGATCTGGAAGGCACGGGCCCGCCTTGGCCTCGGCCTCAGCCTCATGCTGGTGAACCGGCTGACCGGCCTCGTGCTCCCGGCCTCGACGAAGTTCCTCGTCGACGACGTGATCGGAAAGGGCAAGGCCGACCTGCTCTGGCCCCTCGCGGGTGCGGTCGCGCTGGCGACGCTGGTCGAGGCCATCACCTCGTTCTCGCTGTCGCAGATTCTCGGTGTGGCCGCGCAGGGCGCGATCACCGAGATGCGCCGGTCCGTGCAGGCGCACGTCGCGCGCCTGCCGGTGCGCTATTTCGACACCGTGCAGACCGGCGTGCTCATCTCGCGTGTGATGACCGACGCGGAGGGCATCAGGAACCTCGTCGGCAGCGGGCTCGTGCAACTGGCTGGCGGCATCCTCTCGGCCATCATCGGGCTGGTCGTCCTGTTCTACCTGAACTGGACGCTCACGCTGGTGATGATCGTCGTGCTGAGCGCCTTCGGCGGGATCATGGCGGTGGCCTTCAAGCGCCTGCGGCCGCTGTTCCGCGAACGCGGCCAGATCAACGCCGAGGTCACGGGTCGCCTCTCGCAGTCGCTCGGCGGCATCCGCGTCGTCAAGGCCTACACGGCGGAGAAGCGCGAGGAGATCGTCTTCAGCAAGGGCGTGCACCGCCTGCTGCGCAACGTGGCGCAGTCGATGACCGGCGTCTCGGCCACGACCGCCATGGGCACCGTCATCATCGGCGTCACCGGCGTGATCATGATCACCATCGGCGGACGCGCCATCGTTGCCGGCACGATGACGCTCGGCGACTTCGTGATGTACATCTTCTTCACCGGACTGGTGGCCGCGCCGCTGATCTCCATCGCGTCGATCGGCACGCAGCTCACCGAAGCCCTCGCCGGGCTCGACCGTATCCGCGAAATCAAGAAGATGGCCACCGAGGATGCCGAGGACGCCGATCGCCTCGCGCTCACCGACGTCGCCGGGCGTGTGACGTTCGACGATGTGTGGTTCGAGTACAACGAGGGCGTGCCGGTCATCAAGGGCGTGTCGTTCGACGCGCCGGCCGGATCGACCACGGCCCTCGTCGGATCGAGCGGATCGGGCAAGAGCACGCTGATCAGCCTCGTGATGGCGTTCAACCGCCCGACGAAGGGCCGCGTGCTGATCGACGGTCAGGACCTCGAGGGCCTGAAGCTGGCCAGCTATCGCGCGCAGCTCGGCATCGTGCTGCAGGAGAACTTCCTGTTCGACGGCACCATCGCCGACAACATCCGGTACGCGAACCCGCACGCGTCGATGGACGAGGTGAAGGCCGCGGCGACGATCGCCTACTGCGACGAGTTCGTCGACGGATTTGCCGAGGGGTACAAGACCGTGGTGGGCGAGCGCGGCGTGCGGCTCTCGGGTGGGCAGCGCCAGCGGGTGGCCATCGCGCGCGCCATCCTCGCCGACCCGCGGATCCTCATCCTCGACGAGGCGACATCGAGCCTCGACAGCGAGAGCGAGGCCAAGATCCAGGAGGCGCTGCGCACGTTGCGCAAGGGCCGGACGACGTTCGTGATCGCGCACCGGCTGTCGACGATCCGCAGCGCCGACCAGATCCTCGTGATCGAAGAGGGCAGCGTGCGCGAGCGCGGATCGCACAAGGAGCTCATGGCCCTCAGCGGGCGCTATCGCGAACTCCACGACCGCCAGTACGCCGTCGAACTCGATCGCTTCATCAACCCCGGCGAGGACTTCACGCCCGATCCGGCAGTGGCTGCGGCGGCCGCGCCCGGCCCCGTCCGTGGCTGACGGCGGCGCCAGGCGACCCGGCGTCGACTGGCTGCTGGCGGCACTTGCCTGCCTGCTGGCCGGGCTCGCGCTGGTCGCCGTGCTGGTGGCCGCCGTGCCGTCGCGCATCGTCATTCCGGTGGGCCGCCCCGGCGGCCTCGTGCCGCAGATGCTCATCGGTGTGCACGCGCCCGAGAAGAACTACGACCACTGGATGCGCTGGACGACCGGGCACGCGCGGGTGCGCTGGCCCGGCCGGTTCGGCGCGTCGCCCGAGGCTGTGGTGGTCACGGTGGCCGGGTTTCCAGGACGACAGGGCGATCAGGTCGAGGTCGGGATCAACGGCGTGGCGTCGCGTCACCGCCTGACCGACGCGTACCAGGACATCCGCGTCGCCGTGCCGAAGGGCGTCGTGGCGCCTCTCGACGTGTCGCTCACGAGCCCGTTCACTCGCGCTCCGGGGGGCGACGAGCGCACGCTCGGGGTGCGCCTCGAGGCGGTGACGATCGAGAACCGCGGGCTCGTGGCGCGGTTGACGTCCGTGCAGGCTCCGGCGGGGATCGTCGCACTCGGCGCGCTGGCGTGGGCCATCGGCGCCTGGGCGGCAGGCGAGGGCGCGTCGCGTCGGCGTCGACTGCTGTCGGCGGTGGCTGCGTGGTGCGTGGCGGCGGCAGCTGCGGTGGTCATCGCCCCCACGGCGCTCCGGGCCGACACTTGGCTGACGCTCGGGTCCGTAGCCTTGGGGGTGGCTGCGACGTGGCTGCTGGGTCGGCGCGGCGGTGATCGCGTGGCCGCGGCCGTCGGGGGCCTGCTGTTCACCGTGGCCGGACTCGTCCTGACGACCTGGTGTGTGTCGTCGTTCGTGGATGTGCCGCGCTGGGACATCTGGGACTTCGTCACGTTCCTCCAGAAGCGGGAAGCACGGGGCTTGACGCTCGCCGACTTCTTGGCGCCGCACAACGAGCATCGCCCGACCGTCATCCGGCTGGTCCTGTTGGCCAACGTGCTGCTGAGCGGCTGGAATCACTGGAACGAGCTCTGGGTCATGCTGGCGCTGGCGGGGGCGCACCTGCTGGTGCTGGCGGCCCTGGTGGCGAGGGAGAGCCGTGGGCAGGCGCTGGCCACGGTGATCCTGCTGGCGGGCATTGCCGTGTTCGTGCCGTCGCCGACGCAGTGGGAGAACTGGCTGCATGGGTGGCAGATCGCGCTCGTGGCGGGCGCCACCGCCATGACGGCTGCGCTCGGCCTGCTGACGGCGCGCGACCTGACGTGGCCGCGAGTGGCGCTCGCCGCCGGCTTCGTGATCGCGGGGACCGCGAGCTTCGGCAGCTGCCTCCTGGCCTGGCCGATCGGCGTTGCCGCGATCGCATTGCGCCGCCAGCCGGGGTGGCTCGTCAAGGCGGCCGCCTGGGGCGCGCTGGGCGTCGTCATCGGGCTCGCCTACGTGCACGGTCTCGTGCGTCCACCGCAACTGCCACCGCCGGCGCCGATCCTCACGTCGCCCACGGCGTTCATGCAGGTCGCCTTCGGCACCTGCCTCGCGCTCGGCATGCCGGTGTGGTACGCGCTGACCACCCTCAGCCAGCCTGATGGACCGGCGTCGTGGCTCGTGCCGTCGATCGGCCTGGCGGGCCTGACGCTGGGCCTCGTGCTGATCCTTGCCCACCTGATGCGCGCGGAGACGCGACGTGCGCAGGCGTGGCTGTTGCCGGCGTTGCTCATGGCGTTCGCCGCGGGCGCGTGTGCGCTGACCGCGATCGGCCGCGTGCCGCTCGGTGTGTACGCCATGACGGCCTCGCGCTACATCGTGTTCACGATGCTGTTCTGGGTCGGCCTGTTGTGGTTGCTGACGATCGCGTCGCCCTTCCGGTCGCGCGCGATGCGGTCCGCGGGCCTCGCGCTGGCCGCCGTCATCGTCGCGGCCGGCGTGCGCGCGTGGGGAGACGCACTGCCGTCGATGGAACAGCACCACGTCAGTGGCGTTCGCGGACGCGAGGCCCTGCTGCGTATCGACTGGGCCAAGACGGGCGACATCTTTCCGGTGCCGCCGGTGCTCGACGAGCGACGGCAGTGGCTGCTCCGCCACCGGTTGTCCCTGTATCGTCCCGGCGCGCGGTGACGACCCCCGTGGAACTCGTCGCTCCGGCACTCGGTGCGGTCGCCCTGGCGACGGCGCTGGTGGCGATCCTGAGGCGCGGCGACGGCAGCATGCGCGCTGCCGCCGGACCCGCTGCCCTGGCCTGCGCGGCGGCATGGGCGGCCAACGTCGCGATCACCTCGACATCCTTCGTGGAGGTGCTGCAACTGGACGCGTGGGAATCGGTAAGCCTCGTCGAGCACCTCCGCGACGGTGCGTTCCGGTTCGGCTCGCTTTGGGCCGCGCACAACGAGCACCGCCCGCTCACCGGCCGGCTGGTGGCCATGGCGTGCGCACAGTTCACCGACTGGAATCACTGGTGGGAGTTCGGCGCCCTGCACGTCGTGGCGGGATTGCAGGTGCTGGTGCTCGCCTGGTACGGGGCGCGGCCGGGCCCGGCGTGGCGCCTGTCGCCTGCAGTGCTGGTGGCCGTGGCCTCGTGCTTCGTGGCGACGATGCACTGGGAAACCTGGCTGCGCGGGTTCTCGGTGCACATCCTGCTCGGCGTGCTCGCGCCGTCGGTGGCCTTCCTCACGTTGGCGTCCCATCGTGCAGGATGGCTCACGGTCCTCGTCGCGGCCGCCGCGACGATGGTGGGCGAGATGTCGTTTGGTGCGAGCCTGCTGGCGTGGCCGCTCGGGGCGGCCGTCATCGCCCTGCGTGGCCAGGAGCAATGGCGAGGGCATCTGCTGGCGTGGGTGTTCATCGGCAGCGTGGCCACGCTGCTGTATCTGCCAGGCCTGGAGATCCACCCCGGGGCCACCGCCAACGTGGCCGTCGCCTTCGGCCCGACGGGACTGGTGCGGATCCTCGCGGGAGCGCTCGTCACCATCGGCATGGCGGCGTGGTACGCGCCTGCCCTGTTCGATGGTGGTGCCGCCTGGGCCCAGGCGGCCGTGGTGGCGGCCGCGGGACTCGCGGTGCTCGCCTGGGTGGGCCTCCTCGTGCGCCACTGGCAGCACGACACCGGGCGCGAGCGTGTGTGGTTGTTTCCCGCCGCCCTGGGTGCCTTCGGCCTCGGGGCCTGCCTGCTGGTGTCCGCCGGGCGCGTGGCGGGCGGCCTCCACGCGCTCGCCGCCTCGCGGTACCTGATCTTTGCGGCCTGTTTCTGGGCGTCGTGCCTCTTGTTGCTCGGCCTGCACCGCGAGCGCGGCCGGCCCGTGCCTCGCGTGCGCGCCTGGGGACTCGCGCTCGCCGTCGTCGCCGCCATGCTCGCCAACTCGATCGCGGCGGTGCCGTACATGGCCCGGGAGGCCTCGCGGGCGCGGCAGGCACGGCAACAGTTGACCGAGGGCGACGTTGGTGCGGCGGCACACGTGCTGTACCCGGACCCGTACAAGCTCGCGCACATGCGCGAGGTGCTTCGCCGTCACGAACTGTCCGTCTTCAGGCGGGGAGCCCCGTGATCCTCCTCGCGAGGGCTCGTCACGACATGGCCGGTGCTGTCGCCTCGCCGGCGTCACCTGCCTCGTCGAACGGCAGCCGTCCATCACCTGCGAGGAACGCCACCGACGGATCGACGAGGTTGTGGGCGCTCACGCCGAGCAGGCGCACGGGGCGTGCCCCCGCATCGGTGCGCGCGAGCAGTTCGTGTGCGTGCGCGACGATGGTCGGCGTGTCGGACAGCCCGCCGGGCACGCTCTGGCTGCGCGTGACGGTGGTGAAGTCGTCGTAGCGCACCTTCAGCGTCACCGTGCGCGCCCGCAGTTGCTTGCGCGTCAGCCAGTCGCCGCAGATGCCCGCCAGGTGCGTCAGGTGCGCGCGCATCAGCGCGACGTCGCGAAGATCCTCGCTGTACGTGCGCTCGGCGCCGTGCGACTTGGCGGCGCGATCGGGCACCACGCGACGGTCGTCGCGCCCCCAGGCCAGGGCGGTGAGCCACCCGGCCTGCGACCCGACGGCCGCATGCAACGTGGCGGGCGATGCCGCGCGAACGTCCACCAGCTTCTCGATGCCATGGGCGCGCAGCCGCCCGGCTGTCACGGGCCCCACGCCCCACAGCGCATCGATCGGCAACTGCTGCAGGAAGCCCTCCATGCGCTCGGGCGCAATCACCGTGAGCCCGTCGGGCTTGCGCCAGCCCGAGGCGATCTTCGCGAGGAACTTGTTGGGGGCCACACCGGCAGAGGCCGTGAGGCCGGTCTCGTCCCTGATGGCCTGCTTCAGGCGCTTGGCCACGGTGACGCCGAGGGCCTCGCCCCACGCGTTGTCGGTCACGTCCAGGTACGCCTCGTCGAGCGACAGCGGCTCGACGAGCGGCGTCACCGATCGGAACAGCGCGAATACCTGCTGCGACACCGCGCGGTACTTGGCAAAGTCGGTCGGCACCACCACCAGGTCGGGGCAGAGGCGCACGGCTCGCGACATAGGGATCGCCGAGCGCACGCCGAACTGTCGCGCCTCGTACGACGCCGCGCAGACGACGGCCCGGCTCTCCGGACGTCCGCCCACCGCCACGGGGCGCCCCCTCAGCTCCGGCCGGTCGCGCTGCTCGACCGACGCATAGAACGCGTCCATGTCGATGTGCAGAATCCGGCGCACGGGAGGGTGGGCGAACATAGGACGAAACAGGATAACGCTTAACGCCGAACGCCGAACGCCGAACGCCGAACGCCGAACGAGGCCTGCACCTCTGGAGATCAGGGATGCAGGCCTCGCGGTGTGTCAGGAATCCAGCGGTGATGGACTCTAGAACCCGCCCTGACTGGCGTCCCTGAGCCTGATCTGACTGGTCCGCCAGATGCACTCGAACGACCTGTCCACGTCGACGCCGCTCGGACACGCGGCGTACATGATGTAGGTCGGGGTCCCGTCGACCGAGTTGATGGTGAGGACGTTCCCGGCGATGGTCGGGCCGAACAGGGTCGACGCCCACACGTTGATCATCGGCCGACCCAGGGCGTCGCTCTGCTCCTGGGTGATGTAGAACGGGAAGGACACCACGCTGTACACGAGGCCGTTGCTGACCGTGCCTCGCGGGCCTCGAGCACGCGCCGGATCACGGCCAGGGCATCGGGTTCGTCGTCCACGGCCAGCACCGTGACGTCGGCCAGGCTCAGGTCGTGCGTCGATGGCGTGACGTCGAGCGTTGCCACGCGCGCCGCCGCGCGCAGGTCCGGTTCCGGCGTCGCCCGGGGCTGCCGCGGCAGCAAGACGACGAACGTCGATCCAAGGTTGGGGCCCTCGCTGCGTGCCGACACCTGCCCGCCGTGCAGTTCGACGATCTGCTTGACGATGGCCAGGCCCAGCCCGAGGCCGCCGTGGGTGCGCGTGCTCGACCCATCGGCCTGCCGGAAGCGCTCGAACACGTGTGGCAGGAAGTCGCTGGCGATGCCCTGGCCGGTGTCGGCGACCGTGAGGCGCACGTCCGGTCCCTCCGCCTCGAGGCGCACGCGCACCGTGCCGCCGCGCGGCGTGAACTTCACCGCGTTGCTCAGCAGGTTCCACGCGACCTGCGGCAGCCGCGTGGCGTCGCCCCGCACGCGGGTCGCGTCCTCGTCGATGGTGGCCTCGATGGTGATGCCCTTGGCCTCCGCCGCGGGGCGTGCCGTCTCGATGGCGCCCGCGATCACCTGCCGCAGGTCGACCGGCTGCACGTCGAGGCGGATGGTGCCGGTGACGATGCGGCTCATGTCGAGGAGGTCCTCGATCAGTCGCGCCTGCGCCAGGGCGTTGCGCTCGATGGCGCCGAGCCCCTGGGTGATCGTCGCGTGGTCGGCGGCACCTCGCGCGATGATCTGCGCCCAGCCGAGCATCGCGTTCAGCGGCGTGCGCAGTTCGTGGCTGATCGTGGCGAGGAAGTCGTCCTTCAGCCGGCTCGCGCGTTCGGCATCGGCCCTGGCCTCTTGCTCGCGCTGGAGCAGGGACGCGCGCTCGAACTCGGCGTGCTTCCGTGCCGTGATGTTCTTGAAGAAGATGGCCACCTGTCGCGCCTCGGGTTCGCCGAAGCGGAAGGCGTAGACGTCGAACCACCGCTGCATCGCCTCGGCGTGGTTCTCGAAGCGGACCGGCTCGCCCGTCAGGGCCACGGTCCCGTACGTGCGCACCCACCAGCGATCCAGGCCGGGCACGAGCTCGAGGGCCGTGTGCCCGATGGCGTCGGCCAGTCCGGTGGACGGGTAGAAGGCGGGGTTGGCCTCCACGAACCGATAGTCGCGAGGCTGCCCGTCCGCGTCGAGCAACACCTCCACGATGCAGAAGCCGTCCTCGATGGAGTCGAACAGCATGTGGTACCGCGCCTCGCTCGTGCGCAGCGCGGCTTCGGTGGCCTTCTGCTCCGAGACGTCGCGGAGGATGCCGCTGCGGAAGGCGGGCGTGCCGTCTGCGCCGAACTCGAAGGCCCAGTGGTCGGCGATCCACTGGTACTCGCCGGTGTTGGCCCTGAAGCGGTACTCGATGCGCCCGGCCGTCGCGCCCCTGGTCTCGGCCACCACGGCGGCCACGCGTGCGCGGTCGTCGGGGTGGATGCGCGTCACCAGCGAGTCCACCGGCATGGCCTGCAGTTCGGCGGCGGGCAGGCCCATGACCCGCTCGAGGGCGGGGCTGAGGTAGTCGTAGGTGTCGGTACGGAGGTCGCGCCGATAGGCCGCGTCGATGGAGTGCGCGAGGATCGCCTCGACTCGCGCGTCGTGCGCGCGCCCGGCGCGTCCAGCCATGCGGAAGAGGCAGGCGACCAGCGCCGCACCGAGGAGGACTCCGCCGAGCGCGATGGGGGCCAGGGGCCAGGATGGCAGCATCCGCGCCCACGACTGTAGCAGCGGGGCGGTGCGGATGCGACTGCCGTACCTGAGCAGGGCGCTGAAACGCTCCGCCCTGTAGTTCAGAGTTCAGAGTTCTGAATGGAGAGGGCGCCGATCTTCAAGGGAATCGCAGCCCCTTCATTCTGAGTTCCAAGCTCTGCATTGAGGTTGCTGGCTTCTTCAGCGACCTGTTCACGCCACACACCCCGACGCGACCCTCTGGTATCGTGCGTCTCCTCGATGCCCCCGTCACTGGAGCCCGCGATGACTCGTTGCTTCGTCTTCACTCTGGCCTGTACGGTGCTTGCCGCGTCGAACGCCACTGCACCCGCGTTCGCGCAGGCCGTGCGCGCGACACCCGTCACGGTGACGGTCCTCTCGACCATGCTCGTCGGCGGCGTGAACGCCGGCATCGGCGAATGGGGATTTGCGGCCGTGGTGCAGGTGGGCGATCGACGCCTGCTCGTCGACACGGGCGCCCGCGCCGAGACGGTCCTGAAGAATGCCGCCGAGTTGCGCGTGGATCTGGCGTCGATCACCGACCTGGTACTCACGCACAACCACGCCGACCACACGGGTGGGCTGCTGACACTGCGCCGCGAGCTGGCGAAGCAGAACCCGCAGGCCCTGTCGCGCGTGCACGTGCCGAAGGGCGCGTTCTACCCGCGGCCCATGGCTGGTGGACGCGAGGGCAACGGCCTGTTGCCCCTGAAGGCGGCCTACGAGGCGACCGGCGGCGTGTTCGTGGAGCACGCGGGCCCGGTCGTGCTCATGCCCGGCGTGACCATGCTCGGGCCCATCCCGCGCGTGCACCCGGAGCGCAACTGGGGCAACCCGCGAGGGGGCGGACCCGATGGGAGAGTCATCACGCCTGCCGGGGAGGTCGAGGACAACGTGCCCGAGGACACGTCGGTGGTCATCGACACGCCAGACGGACTGGTGCTCGTGAGCGGCTGCGGCCACGCGGGCATCGTCAACACGATGGAGTTCGCGCGCCGTGCGGTGCGGTTGGCGCCGATCGTCGCGGCGATCGGCGGCTTCCACCTGTTCGCCGCCAGCGAGGAGACGCTGGCGTGGACGGCGGAGCGGATGACGGCGATGGGCGTGCGGCACCTGCTGGGCGCGCACTGTACGGGCATCGAGGCGGTGTATCGGCTGCGTGCCCTGGCGGGCCTCACGCGTGCGACAGCTGCGGTGGCGGGGGTCGGGGCGACCTACGAGCACGGCAAGGGCATCGACCCGACGACGCTGGCGCGCTGAGGTCTGCCGCACGGTGCGGCAGACCATCACGCCCATCGGGCTCTACACGTCGACGTTCATCCGCCGACGGAGTGCAGTAACCGTCGGTACGCGCGGGCTGGGCTGGCGCCCGGCTCGCGACGTGACACGCACGGGCGCTGCTGCGGCAGGGCTCACGCAGTCGCATAGTTGGTCGAACGGGATGTTGTGGAGGCTTGAGTGGAGCCGACGGCCGGACTTGAACCGGCGACCTGCTGATTACGAA
>NZ_JBIINP010000016.1:0-52515 GCF_044337415.1 Luteitalea sp. | reverse complement strand
CTCGCCAGCCTCCTGCGCGCCCACCAGGTCAGCGACGACATCGTCCACCACTTTGTCGAGACCGCGAAGACGCGGTTCGACCTCCGTCGCCTCCGCGCCGATCGCCCGTATCGGCTGCAGGTCGGGCTCGACGGCGCCATTCGCGAGTTCACCTACCAGATCGACGCCGACAAGTTCCTCAAGGTGGTCGGTTTCGACGCCAAGGCGACGCCGGACGCCCTGCCCGAGTACGACGTGCAGGTGGTGCCGTACGAGAAGCACAAGGCGCTGATGTCGGTCCGCGGGGAGATCTCGAAGGAGACCCCGTCGCTCATCGCGGCCGTCAACGAGGCCGGCGAGAGCATCGGCCTCGCGCTCGAGTTCGCGAAGATTTTCGAAGGGGAAGTCGACTTCGGCAACGAACTGCAGCCGGGCGATTCCTTCGAGATCCTGTTCGAGAAGGTCGTCCGTCAGGGCGAGTTCGGCGGCTACGGCGACATCCTGGCGGCCCGGTTCACCACCGGCGGGCGCAGCTTCGAGGCCTTCCGCTACGAAGTGCCCGGCCAGAAGGCCGACTTCTACGACCGCGACGGCCGCTCGATGCGCCGCTTCTTCCTGAAGACGCCGCTGAAGTTCGAGCCGCGCGTCACGTCGGGCTTCTCGTTCCGCCGTGTCCACCCGGTGCTCAAGACCGCCCGCGCACACCGCGGCGTGGATTACGGCGCCCCGAGCGGCGCCCCGGTCCTCTCGGTGGCGAGCGGTACTGTCGTCCGCGCCGGCTGGACGGGTGGCGGCGGCAACTCGGTCTACCTCAAGCACGACAACGGCTACGAGACCCGCTACCTGCACTTCTCGCGCATCGCCCCGGGCCTCCGCGCCGGCATGCGCGTGGCGCAGGGCGAGCTCATCGGGTACGTGGGGTCGACCGGGCTGTCGACCGGCCCGCACCTGCACTACGAGCTCCTGAAGGGCGGCGTCCACGTGAACCCGCTCGACGAGCACCGGAAGCTGCCCCCGGGGCAGCCGATCCCGGCCGGCGCGCTCGCGGCTTACGTCGAGCACCGCGACCGGCAGGCCTACCGGTTCGCCGGCTCACCGGACCGCCCGCTCGGCCGCCTGGCCAAGGCCGTCGCGCCCGCCGCACCGGCCACCGCCGGCAACTGACCGCGCCGACATCTGGGCCGGGTTGGGACAACCGGCCCTACCGTTGCTCACAGGTAGGGCGCGGTGTCTCACCGCGCCGCTGTGCTTTGCGGCCGGATGGAACACCCTGCCCGGCCTTGATCCCATACCAGAGGTAACATCGTCCGTTCGTCCGTCGTCTTTCCGGGATGTCCCGGTGAGCGGGACCGCACGTGTTTCAAGGAGCTGCACCGATGATTAGCCGGACCTTTCTGGCCGACCAGCGCCGCGTGATGATCGCCGCGGCGATGGTGGCCACCACCCTCGTCTCGCCCGCAGCCGCGCAGACGCGTGACCAGGCCGACCTCGACGCCCTGTACCGGATCAAGCAGGAGGGCACCAGCAACTCCAAGGTGATGGAGACGCTGAGCTACCTGACCGACGTCCACGGGCCGCGCCTCACCAACTCGCCGTTGATGTTCCAGGCGTCGGAGTGGGCGCAGCAGCAGCTCAAGGCCTGGGGCCTGGCCAACGTCCACACCGAGAAGTGGGGACCGTTCGGCCGCGGCTGGGTGAACGAGCACACGTCGGTGCGCATGGACGCGCCGCAGCCCTTCGTGATGCTCGCCTACCCCAAGGCGTGGACGCCCGGCACCGACGGCGAGGTGAGCGGCGAGGCCGTGACCGTGTCGATCGAGAAGGATGAGGATTTCGCCAAGTTCAAGGGCACGCTGAAGGGCAAGTTCGTGCTCGTGTCGCCGCAGCGCGACATCGCCGCCTACTTCGAGTCGCCGACGCGCCGCTTCACCGACGAGGGCCTCGAGGAGCTCTCGGAGGAGCAGATCGGTCAGCGGCAGCGCTTCCCGGCGGGCATGAACTTCGGCGCCGCGGCGGCCCTGCGCAAGAAGCGCATGGCCTTCTACAAGGAAGAGGGCGTGCTCGCGGTCGTGGAGATGTCGTCGGGCATGCGCGGCGACAACGGCGCCGTCGTCGCCCAGGGCCCCGGGCCCGGCGAGGGTGACCGCACGGTGGAGGGCCAGGCGCCCCTGCCGCAGGTGGTGCTCGCGGCCGAGCACTACGGCCGCCTCCTGCGCGTGATCGACAAGAAGCTGCCGGTCAAGCTCACGATGAACGTGCGCAACCGGTTCGTCGACACACCGCTCGACAGCCACAACATCATCGCGGAGTTGCCGGGGACCGACAAGGCCGACGAGGTGGTGATGATCGGCGCGCACTTCGACTCGTGGCACACGGGCACGGGCGCGACCGACAACGCCGTGAGCTCGGCCGTCATGATGGAGGCGATGCGCATCCTGCAGGCGTCGGGGCTCAAGACGCGCCGCACCATCCGCATGGGCCTGTGGACGGGCGAGGAACAGGGCCTGCTCGGCTCGCGCGCGTACGTGAAGGAGCACTTCGCCGACCCGCTCGACATGAAGCCGAAGCCGGAGCACGCCAAGCTGTCGGTCTACCTGAACATGGACAATGGCGGCGGCGCGTTCCGCGGCGTCTACCTGCAGGGCAACGAGGCGGCAGCGCCGGTGTTCGAGGCGTGGATGAAGCCGTTCCACAACTTCGGGATGCAGGCCCTCACCATCCGCAACACGGGCGGCACCGACCACCAGGCGTTCGACGGCGTCGGCCTGCCGGGCTTCCAGTTCATCCAGGATCCGCTCGAGTACTCGTCGCGCACGCACCACACCAACCTCGACCTGTACGAGCGCGCGATCCCGAAGGACCTGATGCAGAACGCCATCGTGGTTGCGTCGTTCGCCTACCAGGCCGCCAACCGCGACGCGCTGTTCCCGCGCAAGCCGATGCCGAAGGCCCGCCCGGGCGGGATGCCGGGCATGCCGCCGACGGGCACGCCGGGGACCGCTGCGGCGCGTCCCGTGACGCAGCGCTGAGAATGCTGCGATGCTGCGATGCCGGAATGCCGGCAACGCATCAGTAGGGCGAGGCACAGAGTTCGTAGCCGTCGGACTTGTCCGACGGTCCGTGGCATCGAAGGGCGCGCTCATCACGGGCGCGCCTTTTCTGTTTCCTTGTAATGCCGCGATGCTGCGATGCTGCGATGCCGGGAATGACGGAGAACCAGGCTCGGCGCTTGGGGCTGGGCTGGAGGGCTGGGCGCTCGGCGCTTGGGGCTGGACCTCAGGCTCAGGAAGGTAGGGCCGGGTGTCCCACCCGGCCGCTATCGTGCAGGAGCAGGTCCCGCGCTCGCCCAGCGACTCCCCTCAGGTCGCCGCAGCCCGGGCACTCAGCGCGATGAGCCGATCGCGTCGCGGAGTTCGCCGAAGAGGCGCGTCACTTCCACGCGCGCGTCGTAGCCGCGCCGCCGCATCGACAGCGTCTCGATCGGGACGTACCCGCGATACCGCGACCGCTTGATGATGTCGACGAGCCGCCGCACGTCCGTGCGCGGCGAGTCCATGCTGCTGCCGAGCGTTTCCTTCACCTGCCAGTTCACCGCGTACGGCGCCGCGAGGGCGATGTCGGCGTACGGGTCGGGCGTGAGGTACTTGCCGGTGTCGACGAGGGCAGCACACCACTCGTGATTCACGCGGTCCAGCAGCGCGAGGTGCTGCGGGCCGGTGCTGATGAAGTCGCCGTGGTTCTGCACGGCGACGATGACGCCGAAGCGCTGGCCGTGCACGGCGCACTCGCGCAGCGCGTCGGCCATCCAGTGCTCCACGTCCTCGCGGGTCGCGTTGCCGGAGGCCTGCTGCCAGGTGCGGAACGGCGCCTGCGAGTCGGCGAATGCGCGCACTGTCGGCGCTCCGAGCTTGGCCGCCACCTCGATCCACGTCTTGATGCGCTGCACGCCCTCGGCGCGCACGGCCGGGTCGGCGGCAGTGAAGTCGTTGCGCACGCCGGTGCCGCTGATCGCCAGGCCGCGATCGAAGGCATGACGCTTCAGTCGCACCAGATACGCGTCGTCTGGCGCGGCGGGATAGCCGGGGAAGAAGTAGCCCGTCAGGTCGACCGCGTCGCTGCCCAGTTGGGCGCAGAAGTCGCACACGCCGAAGAGGTCGAGCCCCTGGCTCTTGTCCTTGGCGTTGGCGTTCAGCAGCTCGAGGAAGGAGTAGGCGTTGACGGCGGGCTTGAGGTGCGGTCCTCCGAGACGCGCGATGGGCGGAGCCGGCACGGCGGGCGCGCTGGCGGCGGGCAGACCTGTCGCCGCGGCGACCGGCAGCAGCGCTGCAGACTCGATGAAGGACCGTCGGGTGTGTAGCATCGGGATGCGCCAGTGTAGAGGATTGCGGCGCCGCACACCCGGAGACGCTCGCCCGATGCTGACCGAACGATTGCGTCACCACCTGCTGACCGGCCAGGGCCGGCCCACGCGGCCTGTCGACGTCGTGCGCTGGTTCGGCGCCATGCAGGCGCAGGATTTCGCTGGCGTCCTCTGGGCAATCGCGCAGCGCATGGACCGGCCGGTCACCGAGGCCGACCTGCTCGCCGCGTTCGACGAGGGCGCGTTCGTGCGGACGCACGTCCTCAGGCCTACGTGGCACCTGGTGGCACCGGAGGATCTGCGCTGGATGCTGGCCCTCACGGCGCCGCGTGTCCATGCGGCCAACGCGGCGCGCTACGTCGAACTCGGACTCGACACCCGAACGCGGGCCAGGGCGGAAACGGTACTCGCGAAGGCGCTCGCGGACGGCGCATTCCGCACCCGGCACGAACTGGCCGAGGCCCTGCGCGCGGCAGGCGTTGCGCCCGACGGGCAGCGGCTCCCCCATCTGCTGATGCACGCCGAGCTCGAAGGCCTGATCTGCAGTGGTCCCCGGCGCGGCAAGCAGTTCACGTATACCCTCCTCGACAGCCGCGTGCCCGCATCTGTGATGCCAGGCGCGCCCGGCGACGGGCGTGGTGCCCTGATGCGGCGCTACTTCACCAGCCATGGGCCTGCCACGGCACGCGATGCGGCGTGGTGGTCGGGCCTGACGATGCGCGACGTCCGCGACGGCATTGAGGCGGCCGCGGGCTTCCTCCGCCGCATCGAGGTGGACGGCGAACCGTGCTGGACGGCGAGCGACGACGCCGTTCCGGGGTCGGGCGGGCGCAAGCGCCGAGCCCCCGCGAGGGCCACCGTGCACCTGCTGCCGAACTTCGACGAGTACGCGGTGGCCTACCGCGACCGCACGGCGCTGCTGCATCCATCGACGCCGGTGACGACGGTGGCGCAGTCGGCGCTGCTCTCGCAGCCGCTGGTCGCGGGAGGCGTCCACGCGGGCCGCTGGCGCCGCACGCTCCCGACGCGCCAGGGCGCGCCGGTCGTCGTCGACATGGAGTGGCTCGAACGGCCCACGGAGGAGCAGGCCAGCGATGCGGTGCGCGCCGCCGAGCGCTACGCGGCGTATCTGGACGCGCCGCTGACCGTGTCGGCGCGGTGAGAATGCCGCGATGCCGGGAATGCCGAAAAGGGGGCGCGGGTGGCTGGGGGCTTGGGGCTTGAGGGTCGGCCGGGGAGGGCTAGCTCGTGCCTCGACACCATCAGGGCCAGTTCTCGCAGCCCGCCCGCGGACCTGCGTGGTCAGGTAGGGCCGGCTGTCCCCTTCGACTCCGCTCCGGGCCCGCCAACCCGGCCCCCCTACAGCTGCGTGAAGCCGATGTCGGTGAAGTACTGCCAGGTCTCGTCAAGGCCCTCGAGCGGCGGCACGAAGATTACACAGGCATCACGGCCGCGCGTTAGCAAGACACGGTACGCATTCAAACGAAGCTGCATGGCGTCCTTGACCATCGCGCGACGCTGATACCCGGACGCGAGCGCATTGGACCACATGCCGTCGTACAGGCGCAGGTCGGAGCCCCAGGCCAGCAAGGTGGCGTCGAGTTCCAGGCCCTGAGCCGCGAACTCCGTGACGCACTCTTCCATCAAGCGGCAGCTGCGGCTTGCGTACGCGTCCTCGGCGTCGCCGTACCACGGGCCCACGCGAACACGCTTGGTCGACTGGAAGTCGTTCATCACACCGAACCGCGTCAGGTGCTTGTCCTTTGATGATGCGAGCAGGCCGAACCGTGCCTCGCGGTCGTCTGCGTACCGCTCCCGCAGGTATGCCTTCGCCACGTCGAGCGACCGCGTGATCCGGAAGTTGAACCCGACGTGCTCGAGTCCAGCGGCCTCGGGCTTCAGCATGTCGGACGGAGTAGCCTCGAGGAGACGTGCCACGAACCTGTGCAGGTTCGACGCCTGGTGCTGGCGCAGGGCGTTGTCGAGATTGAGTCCCGGGTGCACCCGGAACGGCACCCGCCCCCCGTCGAACACAGGCTCGACGAGCAGCGGGCCATGCACAGTCCACTCGCCGCTCCGGCTCGAGCCCTCGACCGCGGACCTCCACTGCACGAGGCCGCCCTCCTCACCGACGTGGATCTCCTGGCCAGTGCCGATGAGGCCAAGGACCACGCACCACGTGTTGACGCGGTCCGCAAAATCGATGAAGTGCTCAGGCTCTGATTTGGCCGGCCCGTCATGTTCCGGGTGCTTGAACGCCACCATTTCGGCGTCGAACGCGCGCTGCGCCTCGTCGAAGATCAACACGTGCTCGGGCGGCACGAGGCCGGGCTTGCGTGAGTAGGTCTTCACATAGTCCTTCACGCCACGGACGAAGGTCTTGCCTCCACCTCCCGAGGAGCGGAACTCGTGCTGGAGGACCTCCACAAGAGGGCCGTTGCCACTGAGGAACACGGCCGGCGACGCTGGGCGTCCGTCACCGCGCGGGACGGCAAGGTCGTCAAGAAAGCGCGCATGCGCCGTCTGCAGGCCGACCAGGGTCTTGCCCGCTCCTGGTACGCCAGTGAGCAGCACCAGGTGCCTGGTGCCGGTTGCGGCCGCGTGGTGAATGATCTCGTTGATGGCGTCCAGTGCAGGCTCAGTGTCCGCGTGCGCCTTATGGATGCGTCGAAGCGTTCGCGACTCGAACAGCTCGCGTGCGGCCTCGATCAGGGTCGGCAGTGGACAATAGGCACCCTCGTCGAGGAACTGCTCGCGAGTGAGCACGCTGTCGCCGACGGCCCTTGCCGAGAGCTGCTCAACCAGCGTATCGACAGCGTCCGGCCCGGCCACGTGGACCGTCCCGGCCTCTCGCACGTAGCCGCGGGCCCGGGTAGGAACGAGCACGGCGACAACTTCGCGGTCCCAGCACTCCCGGTGATAGCACTTGAGATCGCGAGCGTAGGCCGCGGCCTGATCGATATCTGCCTGTGACGGCTGTTCCTTGCCCTTCAGTTCAATGACCAGGACGCCGTCACCCACCAGCAGCACCACATCAGGGCGACGAGACTCCAGGGGCAGTTCGTACTCGAGGATGGCTGAGTACTTCTCGGCCAGCCGATCCTTCAGCAGGACCTCGCCGACCTCACGCTGGAGCGGCGGGATTGAATCGGTCCAGGCCCGCATCTGCTCCGGCGACGCGTCTCTCACGAAGGACTGCAGTCGATCACGGATGAGGCCTGGCTCGGCCGCGGAGAACGCGGGGAAGTCAGACTCCCAGCCATAGCGCGCGCGTCGCTCTGTCATGTCGCGCCAGGATACTCACGCCGGACGCACGTCACCAGGAGGTATTTCTTCCCACCTGTGACGATAGGAGAACAGACTGGGTGTTCTACTACAGGGTCGAGGCCAACACCCTGAATTGCATCGTTGGGCCAGGCATGACCGACCGTCGGACAAGTCCGACGGCTACGGACGTCTCAAGCCCACGGAGATGTCCGTGACGAACATCCAGGGGGCGGACGCCTTGCGTGGATGGCTTCGCGGCGAGTGGGCGAAGCCCCTCGCCCGAGCATTTCGAATGTCCAATTTCAAATTGCCACCACACGCGCACGCCAGCGCTGCTCCAGCACCACCATCGTCACGACGTACACCGCGACGATGACGAGCGGGAGCACGACGAAACGCTGGGTCGGGAAGGCGTAGTGCGCGGCGACGAGCGCGAGCGTCCGCACGCCTGCGTGGAAGTAGCCCACCCAGTGCTCGATGAACCACGACACGGGCAGCCACATGAGGCCAGACAGGATCCCCACCGACAGCGGCAGCGACGAGGGCTCGACCATGAAGAACGGGATGGCGATGCCGTAGACGAGCAGCGACATGGCCACCGTGTGGAAGAACAGCGCATCGAAGGCGTTCTTCGGGCGCGTCTTGTCGAGGAAGTCCTCGCCGGTGAGCTTCGAGAGGCCGATGCCGAGGTAGACGATGGAGCCCGTGGCCATGAAGAGCACGAACCACGCCGCACCAGGGACGGCCAGCCCGGCCACGGCCACCACCAGCCACGCGATGGCGCCCGCCAGGGGCATCGCCAGAAAACGACGCGACGCGAAGTCGCGGCGCTGCTCGTCGAGGGACCGCTCGATCTCTGCCATGGAGGCCTCCCTGCACCGTCGCTGGACGGCGGCTCATCGGTAAGTATTGGCGTAGTTTATCGCGTCGCGGCGTCGCCGGTTCCCAACACCGGGTAGCGGCACGGGCAGGTACACTCCGCAGATGCACGAGCGCTCGCTCGGCCCGCCCAGGGTCCCCGTCTCCGCCCTCGGCCTCGGCTGCATGGGCATGTCCGACTTCTACGGCCCGCGCGACGACGCCCAGTCCATCGCGACGATCCATCGGGCCGTGGACCTGGGCGTGACCTTCTTCGACACCGCCGACATGTACGGGCCCTACACCAACGAGCGACTCGTCGGCCAGGCGCTCGCGCCCTACCGCGACCATGTCCTCATCGCCACCAAGTTCGGCATCGTCCGCGACCTGACGGACCCGACCAAGCGTCGCATCGACGGCACGCCCGAGTACGTGAAGGCGAGCTGCGACGGCAGCCTGCAGCGCCTCGGCGTCGATCACATCGACCTGTACTACCAGCACCGCGTCGCGCCGGGCACGCCGATCGAGGAGACGGTCGGCGCGATGGCCGACCTCGTGCACGCCGGCAAGGTGCGCTTCATCGGGCTGTCGGAGGCGAGCGCCGCGACGATCCGTCGCGCCCACGCCGTGCACCCGATCGCCGCGCTGCAGTCGGAGTACTCGCTGTGGAGCCGCGACATCGAGGACGACATCATCCCGACGTGCCGCGAGCTCGGCATCACGGTCGTCCCCTACAGCCCGCTCGGGCGCGGATTCCTCACGGGAGCGATCCGCCGCGTCGAAGACCTCGCCGAAGACGACTTCCGGCGGCGATCGCCACGCTTCCAGGGCGCGAACTTCGCGAAGAACCTGGAGCTCGTGGACGCGGTGGCCGCGATGGCGCAGGACCGCGGCTGCACACCCGCGCAGCTCGCGCTGGCGTGGGTGCTGGCGCAGGGCGACGACATGGTGCCCATCCCCGGCACCCGCAGCATCGCCAGGCTCGAGGAGAACGTCGCCGCAGCCGACGTGCACCTCGACGACGCCGACCTTGCGCGCCTCGCGTCCATCTCACCGAAGGACAAGGTCGCCGGCGAACGCTACACGCCGGATGGCATGGCGTTCGTGAATCGGTAGACAGCCATTCGGAATTCAAAGTTCAGAATTCAGAATTCAGCGCAGCTCGGAGCACGGTCGGGCTGCCGGGAAGATACACCACAGCGGTCAGGGCAGGTCGGATGCGACCAGGAGCTTCTCCTGACCGTGCCCCGGCCCGTGCTGCTCCGCGAAGCGAGGAGGCGTGCGCCCCGCGCTGCATTCTGGACTCTGAATTCTGAATTCCAGCTTGATAGACTCGCCTCCATGTCAGACGCCCTCCGCTATCCCGTGGGCCGCTTCGTGTTCGACGAGCACGGCGGCGCCGATGTGCGCCGCGCGGCCATATCCGCCATCGGCCAGTTCCCGCAGGCCCTGAGGACCGCGGCCACGGCGCTCTCCGAGACGCAGTTGGCCACGCCGTATCGCGAGGGCGGCTGGACCGCGCGTCAGGTGATCCACCATGTGGCCGACAGCCATCTCAACGCCTACATCAGGACGCGCTGGCTGCTCACCGAGGATCGCCCCACGCTGAAGGCGTACGACGAGAAGGCGTGGGCCGAACTGCCCGATGCCGCGTTGTCGCCCATCGAGCCGTCGCTGGCGCTCGTCGAGGCCATCCACCAGCGCTGGGCGACGCTGCTCGAGGCCCTGCCGGACGAGGCCTTCCTGCGCGAGATCGTGCATCCCGAGCGCGGGCCGATGTCGCTCGACAAGCTCGTGCAGATGTACGCCTGGCACGGGCGTCACCACATCGCCCACCTGCAGATCGTCGCCGGGACGCACGCGTGAGCGCGACGACCTCCCCCGTCATGCGCCTTGCGCTGGCCACGGTGCTGGCGCTGGCCTGCGGTGCCTCGACGACGGCCCAGGACCGGCTGTCGGGTCGGCCGTTCGCCTCGCGATCCGAGGTGATTGCGCGCCACGGCATGGTGGCCACCAGCCATCCGTTCGCCACGCAGATCGCACTCGACGTGCTCAAGGCCGGCGGCAACGCCGTGGATGCCGCGATCGCCGCCAACGCGTTCCTCGGGCTCGGCGATCCGGGCAACAGCGGCATGGGCGGCGACCTGTTCGCCATGGTGTGGGACCCGAAGACGCGACAGCCGTATGGGCTCAACGCCTCGGGACGCTCGCCGCGCGGCATGACGCTGGCCGAACTGAAGCGACGCGGGCTGTCGCGGATTCCTGCCAACGGGCCGCTGGCGGTGAGCGTGCCCGGCTGCGTCGACGGCTGGTTCATGCTGCACGCGCGGTTCGGCAGCACGCCGATGGCCCGCCTGCTCGCGCCGACCATCGCGTATGCGCGTGAGGGCTTTCCCGTCGCGCCCGACATCTCGGACGACTCTCGCCTCCGCCTGAGCCAGCGCCTGCCCGGGACACCAGCGGGCAGTTTCGCCAACCTGCGCGCGCTGTACATGCCCGGCGGCCAGTTCCCGGCCAAGGGCGCGCTCTTCCGCAATCCGGACCTCGCCGACAGCCTCGAGCTGATCGCGAAGGGCGGCCGCGACGCCTACTACAAGGGGCCGATCGCCAAGGCCATCGCCACGCACATCCAGGCGCAGGGCGGCTTGCTGTCGGTGGACGACTTCGCGGCGCACACCTCCGACTGGGTGACGCCGGTGAGCACGACCTATCGCGGCCACCGCGTGTGGGAGATGCCGCCCAACACGCAGGGCAGCGCCGTGCTCGAGATGCTGAACGTGCTCGAGGGCGTCGACCTCGCGAAGGCCGGCTTCGGCAGCGCCGACCACGTGCACTGGTTCACCGAGGCCAAGAAGCTCGCCTTCGAGGATCTCGCCGCGGTGTACGCCGATCCGGGCTCGATGAAGGTGCCCGTCGAGAAGCTCCTCACGAAGGAGTACGCGGCGCAGCGGCGCGCGCTCGTGAAGCCGGACGTCGCCGGCGTGTACGACTCGGGCTTCCCGGTCGACAGCCACACGGTGTACCTGACCGTCGCCGACAAGGACGGGATGATGGTGTCGCTCATCCAGAGCAACTCGCTGTCGTTCGGGTCGATGGAAGTGGCGCCAGGCACGGGCTTCGCCCTGCACAACCGCGGCATGTGGTTCGAGCTGCGCGAGGATCACCCCAACGGCTACGCGCCGGGCAAGCGCCCGTTCCACACCATCATCCCCGCGATGGTGACGCGCAACGACGAGCCCTTCCTCAGCTTCGGCCTGATGGGCGGCGACATGCAGCCGCAGGGCCACGTGCAGGTGCTGCTCAACCTGATCGACTTCGGGATGAACCTGCAGGAGGCCGGCGACGCGCCGCGCATCTACCACGTCGGATCGTTCCCGCGCAGCGGTCACGTGCCCAACGTCGGCGAGCTGAACCTGGAGCAGGGCTACCCGGCCGAGACGATCCGGGAGCTGATGCGGCGCGGCCACAAGGTGACGCACGCGTACGGCATGTACGGCGGTTACCAGGCCATCATGCGCAAGGACGGCGTGTACTACGGCGCGTCGGAGAGCAGGAAAGACGGATACGCCGCCGGCTACTGACGCTGCGCGTCAGTAGCCGGCGGAATGCTGCGATGCCGCGAATGCCGACAATGTCGCAAGGTGATTGCCTTCCTGCGACATTCCCGGCATCGCAGCATCGCAGCATTCTCAGACCAGCTTTGCGCTGAGCGTGATCTCGACCGCGCCGAGCGCGCGGCTGATCGGGCAGCCCTTCTTGGCCGCCTCGGCGTACTCGAGGAACGTCGCCTCGTCGATGCCGGGCACCTCGCCCTCGGTCACCAGGTCGATGCGCGTGATGCTGAAGCCCTCGCCCACCTTCTCGAAGTTGACGTTGGCCACCGTGGAGATGCGCGTCGCGTTGATGCCGCCCTTGCCGAGGCCGGCCGACAGCGCCATCGAGAAGCAGCCCGCGTGCGCCGCCGCGACGAGTTCCTCGGGGTTGGTGCCCGTGCCGCTCTCGAAGCGCGACGTGAAGGAGTACTGGCCCTCGTAGGCGCCGCTCCCGAGCTTGACCGTCCCGTTGCCGTCCTTCAGCCCACCGTTCCACTGCGCACTCGACGTACGAATCATGTGTATGTCCTCTCCTGAAAGTCATCCGTCGACGTGAACGTCGACGGCCACGAACCATTGCCTTCGAACCGCAACGCCGGCCGCAGGCGGCCTGCAGCCTGTCGCCGGTGGCCCTACCTGATCTCGAGCGTGCGGACGACGCCAGTCGCCAGGTCCACCACGCGCACCGCGTGGTTGTTGGTGTCGGCCACGTACACGTGCCGCGAGGTCGCCGACAGCCCACCCGGTTCGTAGAAGCACGCGGCACCCGCCGCGCCATCCACGTGCCCGGGGCGCCCGGACCCCACCCAGCTCTGCACCCGACCCGTCGTCGGATCCAGCCGCCGAATCCGATGATTGTACGTGTCGGCCACCAGGATCTGCCCCCCAGCGACCGCCAGCCCGAGCGGGTGCTGGAAGCGGGCCTCGTCGCCCACGCCATCGACGTCGCCGAACTCGAACAGGTCCCCGCCCGCGATGGTCCGCACGGTGTTCTCGGGCGGCAGGGCGACGGCACGCACGATGTTGGCCTCGGCATCGGCCACATACAGCGTGCGATCGGCCAGCGCCAGCCCGGACGGCTGGGCGAATGCGGCAGTATCCACGTGCCCGTCGGCGCGGCCCTCGGCGCCGGTGCCGGCGTAGCGGATCACGAGCCCGCGGTCGGGATCGAGCAGCCAGAGCTGGTGCGGTCCGGCCATGGCGATGAAGAGCAGCCGCCCGTCCCACGCCAGGTCCCACGGCGAGTTCAGCGACGTCTCGAGCGCCGCGCCGCCGTCGGTCTGCTGCCACGTCGACTGCCGCCCCGTGCCCGCGACCGTGCTCACCTGCCCTGACGCAAGGTCGATACGCCGCACCAGGTGGTTGCCGGCATCGGCCACCCACAGCACATCGCCCGCCAGCGCCATCCCCTGCGGCTCCCGGAACTGCGCGTCGCCGGCCGCGCCGTAGTCGCGCCCCGGGATGCCGGAGCCGAACACGCGGCGCAGCCGCCCCTCGAGGTCCGTCTCGACGATCCGGTGGTGCTGCGTGTCGGCGATGAAGAGGCGCCCGCCGGCCTCGTCGGCCAGCACCTTGCCCGGGAACGCGAGTGGCCCGTCGATCGCGCGGTCCTCCGGCGACAGCGGACGCGGCGTGCGGTCGAGCAGCCCTTCCTGCTCGAACACGGCCGCGACGGCCGTGATGACCTCCTCGAGCTGCGCGCCGTGCCCCTCACCGGTCGCGGTGCCGACCACGTAGCCGCGGGGATCGATGAGCACCTGCGTGGGCCAGGCCCGCACGGTGTAGGCCTGCCAGATGTGGAACGCCGCGTCGTTGGCCACCGGATGGCGGATACCCAGACGCTGCAGCGTGCGGCGGATGTTCTCCGTGCTGCGCTCGTTGTCGAACTTGGCGGCGTGGACACCGATCACCACGAGGATGTCGGCGAACTTCGCCTGCAGTCGCTGCAGGTCGGGCAGCACGTGCAGGCAGTTGATGCAGCCGTACGTCCAGAAATCGAGCAGCACGATCTTGCCGCGCAGCTGCGCGAGCGTCAGCGGCTCTGGCGTGTTGAGCCACGCGATGGCGCCGTCGAGTTCCGGCGCGCGAACGGGTCCGATCTCTTCTTCCATGTGTTCGTGATGTGAAATGACGGCGCGGTGGGACACCGCGCCCTACCTCTGTGTGTGCGACGCGACGGATACCGCGCCCCGTCTCTGTGTGTTGGACGCGCCAGACACCGCGCCCCGACCTCTGTGTCGTGACGGTCTCGGAGGTAGGGCCGCGTGTCCCACGCGGCCGCTATCCGATTACCGCTGGGAGGCGTCGATCATCGCGCGCAGCGTGTCGGCGCGCTCGTGGCCCTCGGGATCGTCGAGCAGGCGATCGACGGGAATCGGGCTGGCCCAGCTCCAGTTGTGCGGACCGACGGTCGCCGGCACGTTGATGCGATCGCGCCAGCCGAAGATGTCCTGGAGCGGGAAGATCACGAGGTCCGATCCCGACTCCAGCAGCGTCCCCAGCAGCGCGTCCCGCAACGCATCGTCGTACGGCTGATCGGGGGTGAAGCCGGCGTCGGCCAGCGACGGAATCGCGAGGAACGCCGTCCGTTCCTCCATCGAGGTCGTCTCCCACCAGTCGGCGAGCATGTCGGTGTCGTGCGTGCCCGTGGTGGCCAGCGAGGTGGCCGCGTAGCCGGCGGGATCGTGGAACGGCTGGCCTTCCGCGTGCCAGTTGCGCTCCCAGCGCATCACCTTGTACCCCGGGAGCTGCAAGCGATTCAGCGATGCGCGCACGAAGTCGGGGATGGTGCCGAGGTCCTCGGCGATGAGCGCCGCTCCCGCCGAGGCGAAGGCCTCGACCACTGCCTCGCCGAGCGCGCACTGCTCGGGTTCATCGGCCGGGACGAAGCGCGGGGCCTCGCCGTCGAGCGGTCGCCAGTAGGTGCGATAGAAGCCCACGAGATGGTCGATGCGGAAACCGTCGAACATCGCGGCCATGCGGCGGCCACGCATCCGCAGCCAGCCGAAGTCGTCGGCGCGCATCTCTTCCCACAGGTACACCGGCAGGCCCCAGTCCTGCCCCGTCTCGGAGAAGGCGTCGGGGGGCGTGCCCACGGTGCATTCGCGCGAGAAGAGGTGCTGGTGCGCCCAGACGTCGGCGCTGTCGGCGCTCACCATGAACGGCAGGTCGCCAACCAGGGCGATACCCTCGAGGTCGCGCCGCGCCTGCTCCCACTGGCGCTGCGCCACCCACTGCAGCCAGCAGGTCTCGAGGAGGGCCTCCGCATGCGTGGTGCGGGCCTCGGCCAGCGCATCGGCGTCGTGCGCGGCGAGCCCGGCGGGCCAGTCCCACCACGCCCGTGACTCGTAGTGGTCGTGCAGCACGCGGAACAGCGCGTAGTCGTCGAGCCACCAGGCCTCGTCGGCGATGTAGGCGCGGAGGTCGCGAGCACGGGCGCCGTCGCGCGCCCACTCGGCGTCGCGGAAGTGGAGGAACGCGCGTCGCAGCACCGCCTCCTTCAGCACCATCGCCTCGGCGTAGGGCACCACGGCCGACTCGTTGATGACGGCGAGACGGACGCGCTCGTCGTCCTGTAACGCCGCGTCGCCGAGCGCCGCCACCTCCGGCACATCGTCCACGGCGATGAACAGCGGCTCGATCGCCATGGCACTCAGCGCCGAGTACGGCGACGTCTGGCCGGTCGCCATGTCGTTGACGGGCAGCACCTGCAGCAGACGGAGGCCGGCGGCGCGCAGCCACGGGCCGAGACGAGCCAGGTCGGCGATGTCGCCGGTGCCCCAGCTGCGCGTCGACCGCGCGGAAAAGATCGGGAGGAGCAGGCCGGCACGGCGGCCGAGGGTGGGATGGGGCATGGTCGGTTCAGGCGGGCTGCAGCAGCGGCAACGCGCAGAGGACATCGAGGCCGACACGCATGTCGGCCTCGGGCGTGAGCAGGCTCAGCACCAGGTAGCCGTCGTGCGGCAGGTCGTAGAAGTAACCGGGGTGGACGATCACGTCCTGCGCCAGCATCGCGAGCGCCACGTCGTCGGGCCCGCCGACGCACGGCACGCGGAGCACCACGCTCCAGCCGCCGTCGGGCAGGCGGGCGTCGATGGCCGTGCCGGCGACGCGCGCGACGACCTGCGCCAGGTTGGCGCGCAGCCGGGCCGCGATGGCGGCACGCACGGCGGCGCCCTCGGCGAGCAGCGTCGGTGCGGCCACCTGCACGGGCGTCGACACCGAGAGGTACGTGTCGGCAATCAGTTCGAGCGCGTCGAGTGCGCCGCGCGTCAGGTCGTCCGGTCCGTCGACGGCAATCCACCCCAGCTTGGCCTGGGGCAGGCCGACGAGCTTCGACAGTCCGTTGAGACGAAAGGTGAGCACGCCTGGCAGGTCGGGGATGCGCACGTGGTCGACGCCCGCCGCCAGCGGGTAGGCCGAGAACACCTCGTCGACGATGAGCGCCAGGTCGTGCTCGCGGCACACCGCGGCGATCGCGGCCCACTCGTCCGGGGACGGCACCGACCCGGTGGGGTTGTTGGGCGCGACGAGGACGATGGCGCGCGTCCGCGGCGTGATGCGGTCGCGGAGGTCCCGTTCGTCGAGTTCCCAGCGGCCGGCATCGCGGAAGGTGTACCTGTCGACGACGACCGCGTCGAGGTGCGCGAGGTGCTCGAAGAGCGGGTAGCTGGGACAGGGCACCAGCACGCCGTCACCGGGATTGCAGAGCAGCTTGAACAGGTGCGAATACGCCTCGCTGGTGCTGGCCGTGAGGATCAGCCGGTCCGCGCTCACGGCATCGCCCACCGAGGCATGCCAGGCCGCCACGGCCTCTCGCGCGGCGCCCGAGCCCCGGGGGTCGGGGACGTACCGGAGGGCGTCGACGTTCGACCAGGCGGTGGCCAGCGTTTCCGGATATGCCAGTCCAGCCGCTGTAGGATTGGACAGCGTCAGGTCGACGATCCGTCCGGGGCGCGCGCGCCGGGCCGCCACCGCTGCCGCCAGCGGCGAGGGCACGAGCGAGGACGGCAGCCGGGTCGAGAACATTCGCTTCCGGCAGCTTACCATCCGCGTTCCGACGGCATGGTGACGGGCGAACGAGGGGCCCGCTGGGCCCGGGAGAACGTGCATGCGTTACGTGAAGATGGCTGTGCTGGCCCTCGTCGCCGCCGCGGCGGTCGGGTGTATCTCGATCGACTCGGTCGTCAAGATCAAGGCCGACGGCTCGGGCACGATGGAGCAGACGATGCTCATCAACAGCTCGGCGATGGGGATGATGGGCATGATGGGCGGCGGCGACGCGAAGGCGGCGCCCAAGATCGACCCGGCGACGATCTTCTCGAAGGAGAAGCTGCAGGCCCAGGCGGCCGAACTCGGCGAGGGCGTCACGTTCGTGTCGAGCGAGCCGGTCACCCAGGGCGACATGAAGGGCGTGCGCGCCGTCTACGCCTTCAAGGACTTCAACACGCTCAAGGTAAGCACGGCGCTGCCTGACATGGACCAGGGCGCCGCCAAGGCGACGGGCAAGGGCGAGCCGCTGCCGATCAAGTTCACGCGCGGCGCCGGATCGAGCATGCTGACGATGAACATGCTCGACGAGCTTGCCAAGGCCGACGCGAAGAAGAAGGCCGAGCCCACGAAGACCGCGGGCACGCCGGAGATGCCCAAGGAGATGCTCGCGATGCTCGCGCCCATGTTCAAGGACATGCGCGTGGCGATCGCCGTCGAGCCGGTGGGCACGCTGGTCCGCACCAACGCGACGCACGTGCAGGGCAAGCGCGTCACGCTGTTCGACGTGGCCTTCGGCGAGCTCTTCGCCAATCCCGCCGGGATCGAGACGATGGAGAAGCTCGGGAGCAACCCCTCGCTCACCGAGATTCAGGCGGCCCTGAAGGGCATGAAGGGCATCAAGATCAACGAGGTCGAGAAGCTCGAGATCGAGTTCAGGTAAGAAGAGCGGCTACGGGCTGCGGGCTGCAGGCTACAGGCTACAGGCAGCCTGTAGCCCGTGGCCTGTCGCCTTCTACACCAACGCGCTGGCCGTGTACTGCGGCGCCCGCCGCAGCTTCGTACGCTGCTCGTAGTCGTGGGCGATGCCGATGAGCGTGCCCTCCGACCACGCCGGGCCCGTGAACGACACGCCTACGGGCAGACCTCGCACCAGTCCAGCGGGCACCGTGATGCTCGGGTAGCCAGACACTGCTGCCGGCCCAGAGCTGCCGCCCGTGCCGTAGTCGCCGTTGACGAGGTCGGTCAGCCACGCGGGCCCGCCGCTCGGCGACAGCACCGCATCCACCTTCTTGAGCGCGAACAGCTTGTCGAGGCCCTCGGTGCGCGACAACCGCGCAGCCTTTGCCTTCGCCGCCAGATACGCCTTGTCGGTGAGCGGTCCCTTGGCCTGCGCGGCGATGAAGATGTCCTGGCCGAAGTACGGCATCTCCTCCTTCGCATGCGCCTCGTTGAAGGCGATCAGGTCCTTGAGCGTCTTCATCGGCGCCTTCGGACCGAGTGACGCGAGGTAGGCCTCCACGCCGGCCTTGAACTCGAACAGCATGAGCTCGTACTCGGCCGCGCCGAACTGGCCGCGCGTCGGCAGGTTGGCCTTGTCCACGATGACCGCGCCGGCGCCCTCCAGGGCCGTGATGGCCTCTTCCATCAGGGCGTCGACGCGGGCGTCGAACCCGAAGAAGTTGCGCATGATGCCGATGCGCTTGCCCTGGAGCGCGCCAGGCTGCACGAACTCGCGGTAGTCCTTGGCCCGCTGTTGGGCCTTCGTCGCGGCGTCGCGCGGGTCGGGGCCGGCCATCGCCTGCAGCAGGGCGGCAGCGTCGGCGACGGTACGCGCCATCGGGCCCGCCGTGTCCTGCGTGGACGAGATCGGGATGATGCCGCTGCGGCTGACGAGGCCGACCGTGGGCTTGATGCCGACCAGGCCGCACCGCGACGAGGGGCAGATGATCGACCCGTCGGTCTCGGTGCCGACGGCGATGGCGCACAGGCTGGCCGCTGCCGCCACACCGGACCCGGTGCTCGAGCCGCAGCCGTTCCGGTCGAGCGCATACGGGTTGCGGGTGAGGCCGCCCCGTCCGCTCCAGCCGCTCGTCGAGTGCTCGGAGCGGAAGTTGGCCCACTCGCTGAGGTTCGTCTTGCCGAGGATCACCACGCCCGCCTCGCGGAGGCGCGTGACCAGGCCGGCGTCGCGCAAGGGCCTGGCGTCGACGAGCGCCAGCGACCCGGCGGTCGTCTTCATGCGATCGGCCGTGTCGATGTTGTCCTTGATCAGCACGGGGATGCCGTGGAGCGGTCCGCGCACCTTGCCGGCCTTGCGCTCGATGTCGAGCCGCTCGGCGATGTCGAGCGCATCCGGGTTGAGCTCGATCACGCTGTTGAGCGCCGGGCCCTGCCGGTCGATGGCGTCGATGCGCCGGAGGTAGGCCTGCGTGAGGGCGCGAGCCGTCAGCTGCCCGGACTCGAGCGCGCGGCGCAGGTCGTCGACGTCGCGCTCGGCCACCTCGTCGCCGACCGCGAGGGGGGCACTCGAGACGCGCGGCGGCTCCTGCGCCATGGGCGTCTGGGCGAGCGCGGAGGCGCCTGTCGCGAGTGTGGTGGTGCCGACGACGGTGTGGTGGAGGAACTGCCGACGATCCATGGGCGGATGTTACAATCCCGGCCTCTCCGGAGGCCACTGATGACACGCTCCTGGCTGGGCGCGATGACGCTCACCGCGCTCGCGATCCCGTCCTCGCTCCTGGCGCAGTCCGGGCCAGGCTACCGCGTGCCGCCCGCGCCGATTCCCGCCATCCTCGATGCGGCGCCCGCGCCGACCGCGCAACTGTCGCCCACGGGCGATCGCCTGCTCCTGCTCCACCCACGCGCCATGCCGACGATTGCTGAGCTGGCCGAGCCGGTGCATCGCCTGGCCGGCGTGCGATTCGCCGCCGCGTCGGGCGCGCCTGTGGGTGGCGTCGGGTATGCGGCGCTGTCGGTGGCCGGGCTCGACGGTGGCGCACCGCGCGCGGTGCCTGTGCCGCTGGGCGGTGCCGACCGGATGTTGCCGATCGGGTTCGCGCCGGACGGATCCCGATTCGCCGTCGGGGTCGTGCGCGCCGATCACGTGCAGTTGTGGCTCGTGGACCCGGTGGCCGCCACGGCCAGGCAGATCCCCGACGTCCGTCTCAGCACTCCGCTCGGCATGCAGTGCCACTGGCTTGCCGACAGCACGGCGCTGGCGTGTCTCACGGTGCCGGCCGACCGTGGCGCCATGCCTGCCGCGCCACGGGCTCCCGCCGGGCCGAACGTGCAGGAGACACGCGGCACGCCGGCCCCGGTGCGCACCTATCAGGACCTGCTGACCAGCGCACACGACGAGTCGGTGTTCGCCTGGTACACCACCAGCGTCATCTCGGTGATTCCGGTGGCAGGGGGCGCGCCGCGCACGGTCGGCAGCGCCGGCCTGCACACGATGGTCAGCCCCGCGCCGGGCGGGCGCTTCCTGCTGGTCGAGTCGATCGAGCGGCCGTTCTCGCGGCTGGTGCCCTACGACGATTTCCCCAAGCACGTGCGCGTGATCGACATGACGGGTGCCGAGGTCTACTCGCTCGCGAAGCTCCCGCTGGCCGATGCGGTGCCCATCAACGGCGTGCCCACGGGTCCGCGTCGGTACGACTGGGACCCCACGCAGCCCGCACGCCTGACGTGGATCGAGGCACTCGACGGCGGCAATCCGAAGGCGACGGCCGCCCATCGCGACCAGTTGATGGCGCTCACGGTGCCGAGCCGCATGGCGCCGACGGCCTGGCACCAGACACAGCATCGCTTCATGGGGGTCGCCTGGACCGAGGACGGCCAGGCGCTCGTGACCGAGTACGACCGTCCGACGCGCGGCACGCGGCTGTCGCTCGTCGCACGCGACGGGACCGCCCGCGTGCTGTCGCAGCGATCGACGGAAGACGCCTACGCCCACCCCGGCACGCCGTACCGGCAGCCCGGCAAGGACACGGTGCTGACGCATGCGGGCAGCATCTACCTGCTCGGACAGGGCGCCTCCCCGGAGGGCGACCGCCCGTTCGCCGACCGGCTCGACCTGGCCACCGGCAAGGCCACGCGCCTGTTCCGCAGCAGCGGCGAGCAGTTCGAACAGGTGGTCGCCGTCGTCTCGCGCGACGGCAGCCGCCTGCTGACGCGGCACGAGTCGAAGACCTCGCCGCCCAATTACGTATTGCGGACGCTGGGCGCGGCGGGCGGCGACGGCTCGCGGCTCGCCCTGACCGCGTTCGGCGACCCGGCGCCACAGATGCGTGGCGTGACCAAGGAACGCCTCACCTACACGCGCAAGGACGGCGTCGCGCTGAGCGGCACGCTGTACCTCCCGGCGGGATATACGGCCGGGACGCGCCTGCCGCTGCTGATGTGGGCCTATCCGCAGGAGTTCACGAGCGCGGCGGCCGCTGGGCAGGTGAGCGGGTCGCCGTACCGCTTCGACAGCATCCGGGGGGCGTCGCACCTGCTCCTGCTCACGCAGGGCTACGCCATCCTCGACGACCCCTCGATGCCGATCGTCGGCGCCGGGGAAACGGCCAACGACCACTACGTCGAGCAGTTGGTGGCGAGCGCCGAGGCGGCCGTCGATGCGGTGGTGGCGCGGGGCGTGACCGATCGCGACCGGATTGCGGTCGGCGGGCACAGTTACGGCGCCTTCATGACCGCCAACCTGCTGGCGCACACCGACCTGTTCCGTGCCGGGCTGGCGCGCAGCGGGGCGTACAACCGCACCCTCACGCCGTTCGGCTTCCAGTCGGAGTCGCGGACCTTCTGGGAGGTGCCGGAGGTGTACGCCCGCATGTCGCCGTTCTGGTTCGCCGACCGCATCAAGGAACCGATCCTGCTGACGCACGGCGAGGCCGACAACAACCAGGGCACGTTCCCGATCCAGTCGGAGCGGTTCTACATGGCCCTGAAGGGCCACGGCGCGACGGTGCGGTATGTCACACTGCCGCACGAAGCGCACGGCTACGCCGCGCGCGAGTCGGTGCTGCACACGGTGGCCGAGATGCTCGACTGGCTCGACACGCACGTGAAGCACGCGCCCGCACGTCCGGCGACTTCGGCGAGCCACTGAGTCGCGTCATTCTCTCGTCGCCCCGGGCCAGGCCCGGGGCCGCGCGCGCCGGCCCGTCCGGCGGCGTCACGTCACGCATGCACACCCACACACGCGCCCTGCTGATCACGCTGTCCGTCCTCACCGCCGCCGGCATCGCCTCGCCGGCGGTCGCGCAAACGGCGCCCGCCACGCTGGCGGAGCGCACGAAGGCCTGGACGCGGATGGACGGATTCGTCCCGATGTACTGGGACGAGGCCTCGGGCAAGCTGTACCTCGAGATCACGCGCTTCGATCAGGAGCTCCTCTACCAGGTGTCGCTGCCAGCGGGCCTCGGGTCCAATCCGATCGGCCTCGACCGCGGCCAGCTTGGCGACACGGCCGTGGTGACGTTCCAGCGGGTGGGGCCGAAGGTGCTGCTGACGCAGGCCAACTACCGCTTCCGCGCCATCAGCACCGACGCGGCGGAGCGGCAGGCCGTGGCCGACTCGTTCGCGAGGTCGGTGCTGTGGGGCTTCAAGGTGGAGGCCACCGAGGGAGGGCGCGTGCTGGTGGACGCGACCGACTTCCTGCTCCGCGATGCGCACGGCGTGATCGACCGGCTGCGCAGCGCCAACCAGGGCGCCTATCGCGTCGACCCGACGCGGACGGCGATCTACCTGCCGCGCACGAAGGCGTTCCCGAAGAACTCCGAGATCGAGGCGACGGTCACGCTGATCACCGACGGCTCGCCGGGCGCGCTGGTGCGGCAGGTGGCCCCGACACCCTCGGCGCTCACCGTGCGGCAGCACCATTCGTTCGTGCAGCTGCCGGATCTGGCCACGCACTCGTTCACGCCGCGCGAGGCCGATCCGCGCGCGGGCGGCATCGACCTGATGTTCCACGACTACGCGTCGCCGATCACCGAGCCGATCGAGAAGCACTGGGCGCTGCGGCACCACCTGCAGAAGAAGGATCCGTCGGCGGCCGTGAGCGATGTCGTCGAGCCCATCGTGTACTACGTGGACAACGGCACGCCGGAGCCGATCCGGAGCGCGCTGGTCGAGGGCGCGCAGTGGTGGGCGAAGGCCTTCGAGGCGGCGGGCTTCCGCAACGGCTTCCAGGTGAAGGTGCTGCCGGCCGATGCCGACCCGATGGACCTCCGCTACAACATGATCAACTGGGTGCATCGCTCGACGCGCGGCTGGTCGTATGGCGCCGCCGTCGAGGACCCGCGCACCGGGCAGATCCTCAAGGGCAACGTGAGCCTCGGCTCGCTGCGCGTGCGGCAGGACATCATGCTGGGCACGGGCCTCGTGGCACTGGCCGACAGCGGCGGTCCGGGCGCGCCGCTCGCAGGTGCTCTCGCGTGCGCGGCGGGCGACTCGCCCGATGCCGAGTACCTCGCGGCGCTGGATCCGAGCACCGACGCGACGGCGATGGCGCTCGCGCGCATCCGCCAGCTCTCGGCGCACGAGGTGGGCCACACCCTCGGCTTCACGCACAACTTCGCGGCGAGCACCTACGGCCGCGCGTCGGTGATGGACTACCCGGCGCCGATGGCGAAGATCACCAACGGCAAGGTCGACCTGTCGGAGGCGTATGGCGTGGGCATCGGGGCCTTCGACGAGTTCGCGGTGAAGTACGCCTACAGCCAGTTCGCGCCAGGCGCCAACGAGGCCGCCGAACTCTCGCGCCTCGTGGACGAGGCCACGGCGAAGGGCCTGCTGTTCATCGCCGACACGGACGCGCGGCCGGCTGGCGCCGCGCATCCGCTGGCGAGCCTGTGGGACAACGGCAGCGACCCGGTGGCCAACCTGAAGCACGAGCTCGCCGTGCGTGCGCTGGCCATGGGCACGTTCGACATCGCCAACATTCCCGACGGCCGCTCGCTCAGCTTCCTCGAGCAGCAGTTCCTGCCGCTCTACTTCCACCATCGCTACCAGGTGCAGGCGACGGTGAAGTCGGTGGGCGGGCAGTTCTACACCTATGCCGTGCGCAAGGGCGGTGCGCCTGCGCCGGCCGCGACGCGGATCGTCGCCCCCGAGGTGCAGCGCGCCGCGCTCGACGCGCTGCTCGGCACGCTGTCGCCCGACGTGCTGGTGGTGCCCGATCGCATCCTCGCGCTGCTGCAGCCGAAGACGGAAGCCTTCGGCGGCTACAACACGGAGATGTTCCCGCGCCGCACGGGACTCACCTTCGATCCGGCGTCGGCCGCCGCCATTGCCGCCGACATGACGATCTCCGCGCTGCTGAACCCGGAACGCGCCGCGCGGCTGGTGGAGTTCCACGCACGGGACGCGAAGAACCCGGGCCTGCACGAGGTGATTCAGGCGATTCGCACGGCGCTGCGGCCGGCCAGCGGGCGCGAGGATGCGGCGGCCCTGGCGCAGCGCGCCGCGCAGACGGTGTTCGCCATGCGGCTGATGGAGCTCGGCGCCAACGAGGCGGCCGCGGCCGACGTGCGCGCCATCGCGCAGCAGCAGGTGGCCCAGCTCGCGACGCTCACGGTCGCGCGCGGTGCCTCCGCGGCGGCCAGCCCCGAGTGGACCGCGCACGCCGCGGCGCTGCGCGACATGGTCACGCGCTACCAGGCGCGCCCGTTCTCGCCATACACGCCCCAGAAGCCGCTGCCGACACCGGCAGGGGATCCGATCGGCGGGATGTAGCACAAGGGACGAGGGACACGTACGCAAGAGACAAGGGAGTCACGGGACGAGGGACGAGGGGCTCGAGGGACAAGGGACGAGAAGACCAGTCACCAGGGCGTCGAGGGACAAGTGACGGGGCTCACAAGGGACGAGGGACAAGGCACGCCAGTCGCGAAGGACGGCGCGGGTCAAGCGACGAGGGGCTCGAGGGACAAGGGACGAGAAGACCAGTCACCAGGGCGTCGAGGGACAAGTGACGGGGCTCTCAAAGGGACGAGGGACACGAAGGCTCAGAGCCTGGGCGAGCGCAGCTCATGAAAAGTGGCAGCAACGCTCGGGGCAGGCGATGGGACTCGAGGATCACCTGCTGCAGATCCGGCGCGAGGTGCGCGAGTTGGTTGTCCTCGTCCCTTGTCCCTGCCGCATCTTGTCCCTGTTCCCTTGCCGCCCTTGTCTCTTGCGTACGTGTCCCTTGTCCCTTGTTCAGCTCGCCAGATTCACCCGTCGGATCACCGGCTTCTGCAACGTGTCGAGGGGCGCCGGGACGCCGGGGGCGGTGAAGCGGCGCAGCTGGCTGTTGGCGATGTAGTAGAAGCCGTCGCCGACCACCACGCCCGTCGTCGGTACGTCGTGGTCGGGCAGGTTCGCGTCGAGGACCTCGAGCTGGCGCACGTTGAGTCCGTCCGGGGTGAGGCGCAACCTCACCACCCGCGAGAGACCGGGCAGCCCGTTCTGGATGCCGATGAGATCGCCCCTGTGCGACTCGAGACCATCGAAGCCGACCAGCGTCACCGATGGGGGATGCCCCACGGGTTCGACGGTCCTGGTCGCGAGTGCCACGCGTGACACGCCTTCGAGGTGCGCCACGTACAGGGCTCGGCCGTCCCCGCTCCACGTGAGGCCGGTCGGCCTGAGCTCGGCCCCGATGCGCACGAAGGGGTCGAGGGCCTTCGTGCCCGGACGCCAGCGGTAGATCACGCCGGCCCGTGCATCGGTCATGTAGAGCGCGCCATCGGGCGCCTGCACGATCTCGTCGAGCTGGTGGCCGCCCGCCACGACCGGAGGCGCCGTGCGCGTGACCTGCCGGCCCGACGACAACTGCAGGCGATGCAGGTACGACTGCCCCTCGTCGGCGGCGGCGTACGCCTGCATCTCGGGGCCACCACTGCTCAGCACGTACAGCGCGCCCCGCCGGTTGTCGGCCTCGAGCCCGCGCACGCCGAAGAAGCCCGCCTCACGGAATGTTGCGTAGTCGGCCGCCCTGCCGGTGACTTCGTCGACCACCACGACCTTGCGCTTGTACAGGCTGCCGATGAGGAAGCGGCGCGATCCCCGGTCGTACGTCATCGCCTCCGGGAAGAAGTCGGGCTCGTTCAGGCGGAAGGCCACGACGCTGCGCGCCACGGGCGCCACCAGGGCCTGCAGCTTCTCCTGCCACTCGGGCCAGCGCGGGTCGTCGCGCATCGCCTCGAAGGACGGTGAGATGAGCACATCGGCGGCGATGCCCTTCTCGGCGAGCAGTCCGAGGACGCCGAAGGCCTGGTCGAGTCGGCCGGCACGCACGGCAGCCCGCACCTGCGCGTAGAGAATGTAGGGGTGGTTCGGGGGAGCGCGGCGCGCCGCACGCGCCACGGCCTCGACCGCGGCCGCCACATCGTCGCCGGCCAGCGCCGTGAGGGCCTGCTCGTAGAGCACGACCCACGACGACACGCCCTCGGCGCCTGCGGCCCGGCCGCGTCCCGGAATCCCGGCGCCGAGCAGGGCCATCAGGGCCCGGGCGAACTGGCGGCGGCGCATGCCGCGATTGTATGCGGACCGCGCGACGTCACTGCGTGGGACGCAGCAACTGCCGGAACGTGAGGGTGTTCACGTCGCGGAACATGGGCGTCTCTGGCGGCAGCAGGGCCGGGTCGAGGAACTCCGTGTCGAAGTTGTAGCCGCGGGCCGGCGCCGTGTAGACGTTGTCGCAGCACTTGTACGCGCCCACGCCCTGCCGACTGGTGAAGAAGCTCACGATGGAGCCCCGGTAGTTGAGCGTGGCGCCGTTGAAACTCCAGTCCTCGAGGTAGCGCAGGAAGTTGTGCGCGCCGCCATCGGTGCCGAAGTCGGCGTGGTCGCCGGTGGTTGGCGAGACGCCCGCCCGTGGGAACGCCAGGCCTTTGCCCGCGATGACGCCCACCCGGTACCAGGTCGTGGTGCCCTGATGGATGCGCTGGCCGCTCAGCGGGTGCGCGCCAGTCCAGGACGTGCCGATCCCATGCGGGTTGTTGAACGAGCGGACGTCGTTCCAGTTGTTGGACAGGAGCGTCACGGCGTCGGCAAGGATCGAGGCCGACCGGTGCGTGTCGGGCGCCCCCGGCGCGTGCGCGACGAAGCCCGTGCCGTCGGCGTTGTAGTTGCCCTGCACGTACACGGGGTTCTCGGAGACCACCGCGAGTCCCTGCAGCGTGCCCGGCGCGAAGGGCAGGTTGCCGCGCTGGCCGTTCACGAGCTTGAGCGCACGGCGGAAGAACACGGGGGCATTGCTCCGCGCCACGTTCCAGGGCACGCGATGGATGGGCTGGACCCAGGTCGCCAGCTGATTCACGGAGGGCAGCGCCGGGGCCGCCCCGCCCGGCGCGATGGGATTGACCGGGCGCGCGTTGGCGCCATAGGTCTCCAGCACGCCGTTGCCGTTCATGTCCTCGCCCGGACCGAGCTGCCCGTTGGGCGTACTCGTCGCGTCGGTGTTGATGAAGTCCTCCCAGCCGTACTCGCCCGTCTCGCGATCGTCGGCGGTGCGCGGCTGCCCGTCGGCCCCGAGGTCGCGGTTGCCGCGCCTATCGGAGAAGTAGAAGACGTAGCCGGTGCGCTGCCAGGTGTCGTCGCCCGAGGCGCCGATGGCGCCCTCGATCCAGCGCTTCAGGTTGCGCACGTCGAGTTCGACGTAGTGCATCACGCCGCCGAGGTAGACCTCGGTCTGTCCCGACGCCTCCGTGTCGCGTCGCAGGCCCTCGCGCGCGTCGTAGAGCACGTTGGGCCAGTAGTCGGTGGCCACCGTGCTGCCGATCCCGCAGGGAGGCGCGGTGGCCGGCACGTCGCGCACGCGCTGGAGGCGGATGACGGCATCCTGGTTGGGCTCCGCGCAGCCGAGACCGGCCAGGCTCGGCACGTTGGCCTGCCCCGACGAGAGGTTGCGCCCGGCGATGCCGAGATTGAGGATCTCCGTCGTGACGTCACGCCAGTCCGTGGTCGCAGGGCCGGTCCGCTGCTCGATCTTGATGAAGCCCTCGAGCAGCGGCGTGCCGGCGGCCGACCGGTAGCCATCGGCGAGCACGCCCGACGAGAGCGCGAATCGCGGCAGGGTGCCGGTGGGGTCGTAGCCGAGCGCCACGGCCGCGGCGTAGTCGCCGAGCGGGATCGGCGCCGTGTTCGTGACGGTGGGCAGTTCGGTGATGTCGTCCGCCGTGTCGGAGATCAGGACGCGGATCGAGGCCAGCGTGAAGTAGCGCTGGTCCAGCACGAGGGGCGTGTCGGGCTGGAAGCGATCGGGCCGGCGGACGAGGTCGATGGGGCGCGCCCCGTCGCTGACGAGCGGGAGGTCGAGCCGACGCGCCCCCGTCTCGCCATTGGTGATGGTCCGGTTGTAGGTGCCGACCGAGAGTCCGACCCAGTCCGGGTTGCGTGCCGACCCCGGCCCGCCGAGGACGCTGCCTTCGCACGCGCGGTCGGGGCCGGTGCTGCCGCAGCCGACGGTGCCCAGATTCCGGAACTGGTTGGTGCCGGGCGCGAGCGTGACGCGGACGCGACTGGTGTGCGTGCCCGTGTTGCCGTTCTGCAGCTGCGTGCGCACGACGTCGCGGACGGCGGTCACGCGGTCCGACAGCGTGAGGGTGTTGCCGCCGTCCTGCTTCAGGAACAGGTGCTGGTTCGTGTGGACGCGGCCGCCGAAGTTGAAGTTGGGGCCGGCGAAGAAGGCCAGGTCGTTCTCCGAGAAGATGCCGAACTGGAACACCGGGATGCCGACCGTCTGCATCTCGCGGCGCATGCGCACTTCCCCGCCCGCGATCGATCGCGCCGTCACGGTGATGGCGTAGGGCGTGATGAGGCCGACCAGGCCCTGGTACGGGCCGGACTCGACCTGTGCGGTACGCGTCGCGCCGCGTGCGACGGTGTAGCCAGGGCTGCCCTCGGGCCCCTCGAACACGAAGCCCTCGAGTTCGGGGACGTCCGCCTCGATCGCCTCCAACTGCGCCACCGTCGGGCTGTAGTTGCCGCTGACGAACAGGTCGCCGAGATCGGAGGTGGCCTTCTCCAGCCCGGCGTGCGCGGCGGCGTAGGCCTGCGTCTGGTCGCGTGTGCTGCCCGACGACTGCTGGTCGCCAATCACGACGGCGATGAAGCCGGCCATCACCGCCGACATCAGCATCATCACCATGACGGCCGACAGCAGGGCCATGCCTCGCTCGTCGTGCGCGCGAGACGACCACGCGCCGCGCGACACGGCGACGGCCGAACCAATCCGGACGGGATGCGAAGTCATGAGTACCGATCCACCAGCGCGAGGCTGCGAAGGCTGACCTGGGTGGACAGCACGTTCCTGAAGAAGAGGCCGGTGCTCCGCAGCGGCCGCGCCGACCTGACGGCCATGCGCACGTTGACCTTGCGCACCTGGCCTGGAGAACAGGGCACGGGCGGCGCCGTGCCGAGGTCGGCATCACAGGCGCCATTGCCCGCGACATCGTCGGGCGTCATCGCGACGTCGACCGGGTTCAGGAGGTCGTCGACGATGTCGTAGGTGATCAAGAGCTGCTCGAGCCCGAAGGCCACCACCGTCTCCGGCTGCGCATTGACGCGGCGGATCAGCCTCGAGGCACCGTCCGGTCCCGGCGGCTCGAGGTAGTAGCTGATCATCCTGATGCGGGTGGCCACCGTCGGCACGACGCACTGGGCCGGCTGCTGCGGACACTGCGGGCCGGTGTTCTCGAGGGGCGCCGCCGCCACGTACTGCGGCAGCGTGCCGTCGTCTGCTCCGCGCTGGTTCAGCTCGAGCGGATCACCCTCGTCGAACCGCACCACCTGGCCGTTCACGGCCGTCACGTACACCAGCAGGCTCAGCGACTGCTTGGTGAGCATGATGAGGTCGCCCACCCGCAGGTTGTCGCCCGGCACGTCGGGCTGTCCCGAGATGTCGACATCGGCGACGACCCGCATCGAGGTGTCGTTGAGGGCGGCCAGGCGCACGTGGTCGAAGGCGTTGTCGGCCGCGAGCACGGTGATCATGTCGGTCGGCTGCCCGCCGACGACAGGTCCGAGCCCCGGGCCGACGGTGACGGCCGACAGCGACGTGGCCGCGGGGTCGAACGTGTAGTTGGTGCCGGCCGGTCCCGGGCGAAGGATCGGCAGCGCGCCTCCGCCCGAGGGTACGGCGATGACGCGGCCGGTCGGGAGCCCCTGCCCCACCTGGATCAGGTCCCGCACGATCAGGTCCATCCCCGAGCGCAGGTGCTGGTTCATGCCCGTGACGAGCCGCACGGACTCGTTGGCACGCGTGGCCTCCAGCAGGGCGGCGAAGGCGCCGGCGAGCACGGCCGACATCAGGCCCATCGAGATGACGAGCTCGGTGAGCGAGAAGCCGCGCCGATCCGATCGGGTGGGGCTCATGGCTGGCTCCTACGAGTAATTGGACACGTACGTGACGAGCTGGTAGCGCTGCTGGATGCTGCCCACCCGGTAGGTCACGGTGACGCGAATCTCGCGCAAGGACAGGCTGCGGTCGCAGATCCAGACCTCGCGGTCGTACTCGCGCAGTTCCTGGCGGAAGTCGTCGTTGGTGCCGAAGAGCCCATCGGGGCCGGGGTGCGCCACCCGCTCCAGGGGTCCATCCTCGTCGCCTTCGGTGTTGACCAGGCCGTCCGCGCCGGCCACGTGCAGTCCGTCGGGCTGCTCGCCGTCGACGAACAGGCCGCCCGCGCCGTCCCAGCCGGGCGGCTGGTTCACGCCCGGGCACATGCGCGCGGTCGCGTTGCGGATCTGCCGCCACTCGACCGTGCGCGCATCGCGGGCGGCGTGGACGCTCTCGACGGCCTCCCGGGCCTTCTCGCGAGCCACCAGCCCCGCCGACGAGGTGGAGTTGTGCGCCAGCCCCAGCAGGAAGACCTGCGCGAGCCCGAGCAGGGCGCCGGTCAGCAGGAACATCGCCACCAGCACCTCGATCAGGCTGAATCCCCGTGCATCGTCATGCGTGGTCGTCATGGATCACTCCGCCCAGGCCGTGCCGTTCCACTGCCACTCCCGCAGGAGCGCCGTGGCGCCGAAAAGGGTGACGGCACGGGTGGTCAGCGGCTCGCCTTCCCTGCCGAGGAACACGGTGCCGTTCACGACGTCGCCGTTGGCGTCGACGAGCGTGCCTTCGCTCGTGAAACTCCAGGGGGCGGGTCCGGTGAAGTCGACGGGCACCACCCCGGCCGCGAACGCGTCGGGTGTGTCCGGAAGCCCCGGGATGCGCAGGAACTCCATGCGCTCCGCGAGCAGGGCCTCGCCCACCAGCGTGAGGACGCCCGAGGGCAGGCCTGCCGCAGTGATCTCGCGGCGTCGGCAGGCGATGCGGTTGGCGTCCTCGAAGGCGACCGTCACCAGTCGGCGGTCGGTGACGGCCTGCTCACGACAGGTCCGCAGGACGGCGAGCGCCTGACTCGCGCCCGCGTCGGCGCGCGCCGACGCGAGCGCCGACGGCAGCACCAGCGCCGACATGGCGACGAGGGTGCCGATGATCGCCACGACGATCAGCAGTTCCAGGAGCGTCATGCCCCGGGACGTGGGGCGGGAGTGTATGGACATGGTCGGCACGGCGGCGGGGCTGCCGTGCCGACTCCCAACGCAAGAGGTATACCAACCACTGACAGTGGGAAAATGCTGCAGAACTTTACAGGCGTGCGGGCCTGCTGTCGGACAGAGGTGTCGGGTTTGTCGAGCGACCGACTACTCCTGCAAGTCGGCGGCGGCCTGGGCCTCCTGTGAGCGCGCCCGCACCCAGGCCGTCCGGGCCTCGAAGTACCCGGCGACGAAGCCCCCGAGGGTGGGCTGCTCCTGCCTGCCGCCGGTGATGGCCTCGAAGAAGCCGTGGTTGGCGCGGGCGAACTCGCGGATGGTGACGTTGGCCTTGCCGGCCTCCTGGACCGCCTGCTCCATCCGCGCCCGGTGCACGCGAGGCGGGACCAGCGAGTCCAGTTCGCCGTACAGCACCAGCATCGGCACGCTGAGCTGCTTGAGGATGGGCAGCGGGTCGTACGAGAAGACGTGGTCCCAGTTCCACCGCAGGGACTCGAGCGACGTCGGGGCGTTCACGTAGGAGATCCAGCCGGCGCGCGTCCCCGCGACAATGGCGGCCTCGAGGCGATCCCAGCCCTCACCGGTGCGTGCGACCTCGAACTTCTGGTCCATGAAGGCCACGGCTGCGGCAATCGCCTCACCCTTCTGCCCATCGGCGCGCATGGTGGACTCGACACGGAGGCGCTCGTGCTCCCGCGGGGTCATCACCGGCGCCGATTCGACGACGACGAAGGCGACGTCGGCGGACTTGACGGCGGCCAGCGGCGCGACCCACCCGCCGAGGCTCATGCCGTGCACGCCGATGGCCGAGGGCTGGATCTCCGGCCGCGTCCGCAGGTAGCGCACCCCCGCCAGCGCGTCCTCGGCGAGGTCGTCGAAGGTGGCGCGGGCCCAGCGCCCGCTCGACACGCCCGTGCCGCGCTTGTCGGTGATGAGCACCGCCACGCCGTTGCGCGCGAAGTGGTCGGCAAAGGGGCGGAGTGCGTCGCGCGTGACGGCGCCGGAGCCGTGAATCATCACGATGGCCGGGTGCGGCCCCGGTCCGGCCGGGAGCAGCAGGCTGCCCGCGATGCTGACCGTGCCGTTGGCGTACCTGACGGCGACCTCCCGATAGAACTCCTTGCGACGCGCCTCGACCACCTGACCACGCCGCTCGAACTCGACCCGCGTGGCCACCCCGTCGGCGCCGCGCCGGGCGCGCAGGCGGACCTCGACGGGGAATCCTGTGGAGACCGACGGCCCCGCCACGAACTCGTCGGCGCCCACCGGGAAGAGCATGCCGGTGCGCCCGGACTCGTAGTCGACGTAGATCGGGGCTTCCTGCCCCGGCGCGATCAGCAGCACCTTGCCGGGGGCCCACTCGTAGGTGCCGTAGACGCCAGAGAGTTGCGCCGCCGTCACGTCCGCGAGGCGCAGCAGTTCGAAGCGCGCATACCCGTACCCCTGGCGCACGTTGCCGCGCAGGTGCGCGTCGCCGTCGAACCGGCCTTCAAAGAGCAGGTTGCCCTGCTGGCCGGGTACCTCGAACGTGACCGTGCGGCCCCGCTGGCGAACGGCGTGCAGCGGGATGCCCCCCTCGCCGCGCTGTGGCAGGGCGATGGTGCCCGCGAAGTCCGGGGTGCGCGTGAAGCGCGCGTCGATCACGACGACGCTGTTGCGGTTCTCGAACCCGCCGATCCATCGGCCCTCGAGCACCGGCTCGGCCGCGTGGACCGGCCCGGACCACAGGGCGCCGGACAAGGCGCAGGCACCGATCCCGACTCGCAGCAGGCTGACCTGTCGCATCGCATCCTCCGTGATGAGTGGTGGCAGAGGAGACGGCGCGGGCGAGTGCGTGTTCGAGGATTTACGCGATCAGGGCGGGGCGTGTGATGGTGCGGCGGTGCGCGGGGACGGGCCGCCAGGCATCAGTCATTGGTCATGAGTCATGAGTCATGAGTCATGCAGAAGGGAGAAGGGAGAGGGGAGAGGAAGGGAGGAAGACACGGAAGGTAGGGCCGGCTCTCCGAGCCCGGCCGACACTCCCCGCTCCCCGATACGCGTACCCGGTACCCCGTACCCGGTACCCGGTCCCCGTCAGAAGATGCGATACACGAGGCCGGCGCCGATCATGACGGCGTTGGCATTCTCGGTGACGCGCCGGCCGGAGGCGCCGGATCGGAAGGTGATCTCCGGGTGGACCCAGGCGTAGGCGAGGCTGCCGCGGATGGCCAGCTTCTCGTTGAAGTCGTGCCACACGCTGCCCTGCACGCGCCAGGCGAACGAGATGTTGGCGTCGGCGGTGATGGCGCCACTGCCCAGCGCGAGGTCGGGCTTGATCTCGTCGGCCACCTTGAAGCTGTTGAAGGACGGCCCCGCGGCGAGCGCGACGTCGTAGCTGAGTGGACGACCCGCCCAGGTGCGGCGGACACCGACGAGGATGGGCCGTACCGTGAGCTGCCCCATCGGCGTGGTGGGACGGTTGAGCGCCACGGCGTCGACGTCGCTGCGGAACCAGCCGAACATCGGCGACACGGCCCAGCCGCTCTTGGTGGGCGTTCGAGCCAGCACCCGGAACGGCAGCGGGTTGGACACGTGCCCCGCGGTGGTGAAGACCTTCTCCCAGCCGACGCCGAGCGCGAGGCCCGTCCACGGGCGCTGGCGCTGGACCTTCGTGATCTTCGGGGCCTCGGCGGGTGTCGGCGCTGGCGGGGTCTCCTGCGCTCGCGCCGGGCCGGCCACCATGCAGGCGGCCAGCCACGCCGCCAGGATCACGCAACGCCTCACGAGGCGGGCTCCGGACGCCGGGCGGGCGCCAGCAGGCTCACCAGCGATCCCACGACGACCACGCCGACGGCGCCGATCACGTTGTGCCAGAGGAACGAGATCTCCGGCCGCGTGAACGCCACCGTGGCCACCAGCGTCATCCCGCCGATGAGGCCCACGAACGCGCCGGTGCCCGACGCGCGGCGCGTGAGCATCGCCAGCATGAACACGCCGAGAATCGACCCGTAGAAGAACGACCCGAAGCGGTTGACCACCTCGATGAGCGAGCCGAGGTCGGCCGCGAAGAGGGCGACGATGCAGGTGAACACGCCCCAGAAGGCCGTGGCCAGGCGCGACACGGAGAGGTAGTGCGCATCGGGCGCCTCGGGTCGCACCAGGCGCCGGTAGAAGTCGATCACCGTGGTCGTGGCGAGGGCGTTGAGCTCGGCGGCGATGCTCGACATGGCGGCGGCCATGATCGCGGCCAGGATGATGCCGATGAGGCCGATCGGGAGGCGCGTGGTGACGAATGTTGGGAACACGTAGTTGACGTCGCGATAGCTCCGGTCGCCGGTGGTGTCCTGCACGATGGCGATCGCGTCGCTGCGCACGGCCTTGAGGTCGGCGTCGGCCTTCAGGAACGCGTCCTCGGCCGCGGCGCGCGTCGCCGGCTCGCTGGAAGTGAGGGCCGTGGCGGCATCACGGCGGGCGGCGAAGGCCGCATCGAACCGCTGCTCGGCGGCGGCGTAGGCCCCGGCCTGCGGGCTGGCCTTGACCTTCGCCTCGTGCACCGGGTTGAACAGCATCGGTGGCTGGTTGAACAGGTAGAACACGAACACCAGCACGCCGATCATCAGCACGAGCACCTGGAGCGGAATCTTCCAGTACGCGCTCATGTACAGCGACGAGGTCGCCTCCTGCTCGGATCGGGCGGTGAGGTACCGCTGCACCTGGCTCTGGTCGCAGCCGAAGTACGAGAGCATCAGGAACAGGCCGCCGATCAGGCCCGACCAGAACGTGTACGTCTCGGTCGTGGTGAAGCGGAAGTCGAAGGCCTGCATGCGGCCCGTGGCGCCAGCCACCGACAACGCATCGCCGAGGCTGACGTCCGCGGGCAGGCCGAGCACCAGGGCCACCGCCACCGCCACGAGCCCGAAGACGATGATGTACATCTGCTTGACGTCGGTCCACGTCACGGCCTGCACGCCACCGAGCATCGTGTAGATCGCCGTGGGGATGCCGATCAGCAGCACCGTCAACGTGAGGTTCCACCCCAGGATGATCGAGAGGATCACCGCGGGCGCCGAGATGATCGTGCCGCACGACAGGCCGCGCGAAACCAGGAACAGCGCGCTCGTGAGCGTCCGCGTCTTCAGGTCGAAGCGGCGCTCGAGGTACTCGTAGGCCGTGTAGACCTTGGCGCGATGGAAGAACGGCACGGCCGTGACCGACAGGATCACCATCGCCAGCGGCAGCCCGAAGTAGAACTGCACGAAGCGCAGCCCGTCGGTGTAGCCCTGCCCCGTCGTGCCCACCATGGTGATGGCGCTCAGCTGCGTGGCCATCACCGACAGCCCGACAGCCCACCAGGGATTGCTCCGGTTGCCGAGGAAGTAGCCCTCGATCTCCTTGCTGCCGCGCGTGTGCTCCACGCCAGTCCAGACGATCCAGGCCAGGTAGGCGCCGATGATGAGCCAGTCGATGGGATGCATGGCGCTAGCGGCTGAAGGTCTGCTGCAGCGCGAACAGCGCGAGCAGGGTGATGATCTCGACGACGATCACCGAGATGGCGGACGTGGCGGTCTTCTGGTGCGGGGTGCCGGTCACAGGGCCTCCACCGCCTGGCGCAGGTGGCGCGAGGCGTCGATCAGGGCGTTGCGAGTCGCCGTGGTCCAGGCGCGATCCTCGCCGAGGCTGGCACGCTCCGCCTCGAGGGCGGCCGTGGTCCGCTCCGGCGACGGCCCGCCAGGGGTCCGGCGCACCTCGACGAAGTGCTGCGCGCTGAGCACGTGCTGCAGGTCGGCTTCCGTGTACGCCAGCGTGCGTCCGAGCACCGCTGTCGTGGCGGCGGCGAGCGCGTCGACAAGCGGCGCCTCGGGATTGGCCCGACGCTCGGCGACGAAGCGTGCGGCCACCTCGTGGCTGACGCGGAACGGCAGTGCATGCGAACGGGCCAGCGTGTCGGCCAGCTCGGTCACCGTGGTGCCACCCTCGGCGGCACGTGAGGCCATCTTCGCCTCGTCGAACGTCGCCTGCGACATGGCACCGGCCACCAGGCGGATGGCGCGGATCGCATCGCGGAACGCCGTGGCGACCAGCGGCTGCAGGTCGTCCTCGGTGTCGACGATGTCGCCGAACGGCGTGTTGTGGACGGTCACCGACACGGCCTGCGCCTGCGCGAACGCCTTGCTGCCGAGCGCGCGGGCGTGCTCGAGCGCCACGGGGTTGCGCTTCTGCGGCATGATGCTGCTGCACTGCACGTACCCGTCCGACAGGCGCAGGTACCCGAACTCCGCCGTGCACCACAGCATCAGGTCCTGCACGAACCTGCCCGTCCCCACCAGCAGCACGGCGAGCGCGCTCGTCGACTCCAGCAGGTAGTCCACCGTGGCGATGCTGCCGTAGGTGTTGCCGGTCGGCCCCGAGAACCCGAGCAGCGCCGACGTGCGATCGCGATCGATCGGGAAGCCCGTGCCGGTGATGGCGCACGCGCCGAGCGGGTTGACGTTGACGCTGGCGTAGGCAGCGCGCAGGCGCCGGTGGTCGCGGCCGAGCTGCTCGATCATCGCGAGCAGGTAGTGCGCCACCGTGCTCGGCTGCGCCGGCTGCGTGTGCGTGTGCGCGGCGTACACCGTGTGGATGTGCCGTCCGGCCAGCTCGATCAGGGCCGCCCGCAATTCCTCCACCGCCACCGCCGCCTCGAGCACCGCCTGTCGCAGGCGCATGCGGTACATCGTCATGTCGATGTCGTTGCGGCTGCGCGCGGTGTGGAGCCGGCCCGCGATCTCGTGGCCGCAGGCGTCGACGAGGATCTGCTCCAGGTAGAAGAACAGGTCCTCGTAGGTGCCGTCGTAGGCCACGGTGCGCACCTGATCCTCGTCGATGCGATCGAGGCCCGCCCGAATCAGGCGGGCAGCGTCGCGCGCGACGATGCCCTGCTCGGCGAGCATCACCAGGTGGGCGTAGTCGATGGCGCGGAGCTGGACGAGGAAGAGGCGCTTGGCGTCCTCGAAGATGTCGTTGAGGACGAGGTCGACGTACTCGGGGGCAAACGAGGGCATTTTGCGAAAAGTATTTCACGCCTCCCGGGCGGGGGCGAGGTCGGTGTCTGTCAGTGCGCGGCGCGCGACGGCGGCGACGCGCATGGCCACCAGGACCGCGGCGACCAGCCCGGTGGCCAGGATGGCGTACTGCGCGGGCGAGCGGGGCGGACGGGCTCCGGCGGCGACGGCGGCGACATCGCCGATGACGTGACCGTAGTAGACGTACAGGAACGTGCCCGGCAGCGTCCCGGGCGAGGCCAGCACCATGTCGCGCCAGCGGATGCGCGTCAGGCCCAGCAGGTAGTTGAGCACGGTGAAGGGCACCAGCGGCGTGAGGCGCAGCAGGAACACCATGCGCGTGCCCTCGGCCGACACGGCGCGATCCACGGCCGCGAACCGGGGATGCCCCGCCGCCCAGGCCTCGACCCACGGGCGGGCGACATGACGCGCCACGAGGAAGGCCAGCGACGACCCCACCGTGGACGCGCAGAACACCACCGGCACGCCCGGCCACAGGCCGAACAGCGCGCCTGCGGTGAGCGTGAGCAGCGAGCCCGGCACCGCGAACGGCACCGCGAGGGCGTAGATCGCGCCGAACACGACCGGGGCCAGCCACCCGAGTCCGCGCACCCAGAGCAGCAGCGACGCGACGTGGTGCACCTGACTGCGCGCGACCAGGACGCCCGCCACGAGCAGGGCAAGTCCCAGGGCCGCGCGCAGTGCCGCGCCGCGTGTCAGCGGCGCCACGCGAGCCACCGTTCGAACAGCCCGCGCACCGCCGGCGTGAGCCGCCCCCGGTTGTGGAGATCCCCGGCCTTCCTGATGGCCTCGGCGCGGGTGGGATAGGGATGCACGATGGTGGCGAGTTGGGCCAGCGTCACCCGCCGCGCCACGAGCACGGCCACCTCGCCGATGAGGTCGCCTGCGTCGCGGCCGACGATCGTGCCCCCGACCACCAGGCCCCCGCGGGCGTGGATACGGACGCCCCCCTGCCGCTCATCGTCGGTCCGCGCCCGATCGACGTCGGTCCAGGGCACCTCGTGCGTGACGATGCCGGCCCCCGACGTCTCGCCCACGTGCGCCACCTCGGGGTCCGTGTAGGTGCAGCGGGGAATGGCGCTGGTCGAGACGGTCTTCCGCCCGAGGAACAGCGCGTTCTGGATGACGGCGCGCGCGCTGGCGTCGGCCGCGTGCGTGAACGCCTGCGGCAGGCACACGTCGCCGGCGGCATAGATCGCGGGATTGCTCGTGCGCAAGTGTTCGTCCACGGTCACGCCGCTGGCCGTGACCGCCACGCCGGCCGCCTCGAGACCGAGCCCCTCGATGTTGGGCTGCCGCCCGGCCGCGACGAGCACGGCGTCGACGTCGACCACCGCGGCACCAGCCTCGCCGTGGATACGGACGCGGTGGGCCCCGTCTGGCGCGCCGCCGGCCTCGATCCGCAGGATCCGGCTGCGCGTGTGCACCGCCATGCCCTCGGCCAGGAGCGCCGCGTGGATCGTCGCCGCGGCGTCGGCCGACTCGCGCGCCAGCAGCGTGGGGTTGGACTGCACCAGCGTCACGTGCGTGCCCAGCCGCTGGAAGGCCTGCCCGAGTTCGCAGCCGATGGGGCCACCGCCGATCACGAGCAGCCGCGCGGGCTGCGCGTCGATCTCGAAGATCGACTCGTTGGTGTGCGGATGCACGTCGGCGAGCCCGGGGATGTCGGGCATCTTCGGGCGGGCGCCGGTGGCGATGACCGCCCGGGCGAACCTGAGCGGGCCGCCAGCCACCTCCACCGTGTCGCGGCTCGTGAAGCGCGCCTCGCCGAGGAAGACGTCGACGCCGAGGCCCGTGAACCGCGCCGCCGAGTCGTGCGGGCTGATGGCCTGCCGCACCGCGCGCACCCGCGCCATCACCGCCGGGAAGTCGATGCGGTCCAGCGTCGCGTGCACGCCGAGGCGCGCGGCCTCGCGCACCGCGTGCGCGGCATGGGCCGCTCGCAGCAGCGCCTTGGACGGCACGCAGCCCACGTTCAGGCAGTCGCCGCCGAGCGCGCGCCGCTCCACCAGCGCGACCTTCGCGCCCAGCCCGGCCGCGCCCGCCGCACACACCAGCCCGGCCGTGCCGCCGCCGATGACCACGAGGTTGTACCGCGACGCCGGCACCGGATTGCGGTGCGAGGGCGGGAACACCTGTGCGGCGAGCTGTGGGTCAGGCCTGAACATGGCAATTTGAAATTTGAAATTCGAAATTCTCGGCGGCTTGGCCTTCGGCCTTCGCCGCTTGAGCGTCGATGGCGTTCGAACTCGGAGAACCGGCCCGACCTTGTGACTGCTGGTGATGGCGAGCGGCCGGCAGGCCCTCGCCCGTGAATTTCAAATGTCCAATTTCAAATTACCCGTGCAGATACAGCAGCCCCGTCGCCAACGCGCCAAGGCCGTAGTTCCACGCAGTGAGCTCGCGGGCGCGGCCGGCGACGACGAACGCCACCACGTAGGCGACGAGTCCCCACAGCAGGCCCTGCGTGATCGACAGCGTGAGCGGAATCAGCACGAGCGTGAGGAACGCCGGCACCATCTCCTCGAGCACGCCGAACGGGAGCGTCCGGCTCGTGCGGAACATGAGCACGCCGACAAGAATCAGCACCGGTGCGGTCGCATACGACGGCACCGCCGCCGCGACGGGTGCCAGGAACAACGCCGGCAGGAAGCACAGCCCGGCGACGATGGCCGTGAGGCCGGTCCGACCGCCCGCATTGATGCCAGCCGCACTTTCGACGTAGGCGGTCCCCGAGGAGGTCCCGAGCAGACCCGCGCCGAGGGTCGCCCACGCATCCACGACGAGTCCCTGCCGCAAGCGCAGGGGGCGGCCGTTCTCGTCCGTGTAGCCGGTCGCCTCCGCCACGCCCATGAAGGTGCTCAACGAGTCGAAGAGATCGGTGAATAGCACGGCGATGATCGACGGCCACAGGGCCGGCGCGAGCGCGCCCCACACGTCGAGCTTGAACGTCACGGCCGTGAAGTCGGGCCGGCTCACCCACGATGGCGGCGTGATGAACCCGAAGCCCCACGCCAGCATCGTCACCGTCACCATGCTCGCGAGGAAGGCCACGGCGTATCCGCGCGCCATCAGCGCCACCGCGATCACGAGGCCCAGCACGGCGAGGAGCACCTGCGGCGTGATCGGCCCGGGCCGCACGATGGTGATCGGATCGGCGGCGATGATGCCGGCCCCCTTGAGGCCGACCAACGTGATCAGCAGGCCGATGCCGCACGCCATCGCCGTTCGCAACGACGCGGGGATGGCCGTCGCCACGCGCTCCCGGATCGGCGTGAGCGAGATCGCCAGGAAGAGCACGCCGGCCCAGAACACCATGCCGAGCGCCGTCTGCCATGGCACCTTCTGGCCGACCACGATGGTGTAGGCGAAGAAGGCATTGAGCCCCATCCCCGGCGCCACCGCGAACGGCAGGCGCGCGTACGCCCCCATCAGGATGGTGAGCGCGGCGCACAACAGCACCGTCGCCGTGAGCACGCCGTCGAACGGCATGCCCGTGCCGTCGCTGAGGATGGCCGGGTTGACGACGATGATGTAGGCGGTGGCGAGGAAGGTGGTGAGCCCGGCGACCACCTCCGTGCGCGTGTCGCTGGCTGCGCCCGGGCCTCGCGAGCCCGGCCCGTCGGCAGGGTGGCGCCCCGTCGGATCCAGGTAGGGCCGGCTCTCCGAGCCCGGCCTGTCGGCCGCGCTCACTTGTCGGCCACCCGTGCCAGAAAGGGCTCGAGCGTCGCCATCACGCGGGGCCACCGGTACCAGGTCTCCACGTAGGCGCGGCCCTGCGCGCCGAGCCGCAGGGCGACGTCCTCGTCGGTGGCCAGCAGCGACAGCCCCTCGACGAACTCGTTGGCATGGTGGTAGTAGAGTCCGCCGTTGGCGCGGAGGGTCTGCCCCTTCAGCACCTTGCAGCCGCCGTTCACGAGCGCGGGCACGCCATGGTTCCACGCCTCGAGGAGCACCAGGCTGAGGCTCTCGTACGGCGACGGCATGATCAGCGTCCGCGCGCTGCCGAGCAGCGTCTCGCGCAGGTGTTCAGGCACGAACCCGAGCGGACGGATCTGCGGGTGGCTCGGCACTTCCATGAACTCGGGTCCGGCGAGCACGAGGGGCAGCGTCGGCCGCCCCTGCTCGACGTAGTGCAGGTAGTGCCGGAACAGCGTGTCGCAGCCCTTGTTCTTCTCGAGCCGTCCCAGGTAGAGCGCGTAGGGGAAGCTCACGCCCATGTTCTCGAGCTCGCCCCGCAACTCGGGGTGGGGCAGCTCGGCGGGTGCCAGGCCGGATCCGATCACGCACGAAGGCGGCAGCGGGCCCTTGGCGCGACTGGCGACGAGGTCGCGCTCCTCCTCGGTCAGGAACACGATGCCGGCCGGCTGCGTGAAGAAATCGCCGAGCACGTCGAGCCAGATCGTCGGGTCTTCCTCGGCGGTGGGCACGAGGATCGCCCTGTCGCGCACCAGCGGCAGGCCGAAGTAACTGGGGTAGTAGCGGTACGACCAGAACAGCACGAGGTCGTACGACGCCCCCTCGGCGCGCAGGTGCTCGAGCAGGCCCGGCACGGTCGGCCCGTTCTCCTCGAACCACGCGTGCTGCTGCTCGGTGGTCGAGCGGCGCCCGAACACTTCGTGGCTCAGATCGGCGAACCGATGCAGGTGCCGCGGATGCGTCGTCGGGAAGCGGCGAATGGCCACCCGTCCGAGCTGACTCGCGCCGGGCGGATACGCATTGCGCCACGTGAGGTAGTCCTTGGCGCAGCTCGTGAGGACGGTGACGTCGTGATGCTCGGCCAGGCGCTCGGCAATCGCCCGGCAGTGCGCCTCGGCCCCGCCGGTGACGTCCGCGCCGTAGCGCTGGACCACGCAGGCGAGCTTCACGAACGCGCCTCCGGGTCGGGCGTCGGCGTGCGCTCGCGCTCGAGGGCCTCGACGCGCGCGGTGAGCCGCGCATGCTCGATCGCCAGTTGCTGCAGGCAGGCCATGAGCACGAAGTTGAGGCGTTCCTGCCTGGCGAAGTTCTCGCGGCTGTAGTCGTAGAGCCAGCGCGTGACCGGCAGCACCAGCTTCTGCTTGAGCCAGACGATGGCGCCGCCGGCGATCGGCCGATGGCTCGAGAGCCGCAGCGACGGATTCACCCGCCAGTCGTCCTCGTCGTCGAGCAGTTCGGGGAGCAGGAGGAGGGGGCGGTCGCGCTGCTCGAGCGCCCGCTCGAGGAGTTGCTCGGCGGCCAGGAAGACCGCCTCGTCCTCGAACTCCCGGACGCCGCTCCTGACCAGGCGCGAGCGGACCTCGGCGCGCACACGGGCCCGGACCTCGGCCATCAGGTCCTCGGTGGCAGTCCACGGCCGGTCCGCGGGGGCGGGCGCTGGAGACGGGTGATCTGGCGTGGTCACGGCAAGTCCCTGTTGCGCGACAGTTTAGCCCTATTCTCTGGCGGGTGGTCGGGTGCCGGGTTGGGCGTTCGACCCGCCCGTCCCGTATCCTTGACCTTCGGCCGTGCCCGCCCGGGACCGACCGCCCTGCCGCATGGAACTGATCGCCGAACTCCTCAACTGGCTCCGCACGCTGCACAGCGACGAGGGCGTGCGCGCCCTGATCGCCTGGGGCGGACTGGGTGTCCTCGTGGCCATCGTCTTCGCGGAGACCGGCCTGCTCGCGGGGTTCTTCCTGCCCGGCGACTCGCTGCTCGTGACGGCGGGCGTGGTGTGCTCGGGCGCGTTCCCGGGGCTCCCGCCGCTGAACATCTGGCTCACCAACCTGCTGCTCGTGGCGGCGGCCGTCATCGGCGACCAGGTAGGGTACGGCCTGGGCATGAAGGCGGGCCGGGCCATCTACAACCGGCCAGACAGCCGGTTCTTCAAGAAGAAGTACCTGTACGAAGCGCAGGAGTTGTACGCCACCAAGGGTGGATCGTCGCTGATCGTGGCGCGGTTCGTCCCGGTGATGCGCACGTTCGTGCCGTTCATCGCGGGCGTCGCCCAGATGCCGTACCGCAGCTTCGTGGCCTACAACGTGATCGGCGGCGTGCTGTGGGTGACCAGCCTGCTGTGGATCGGCTACCTGCTCGGACTCAGCCCGCTCGCCAAGCAGGCGCACCATGTCATCCTGCTGGTCATCATCGTCTCGGTGCTGCCGCTCGGGTGGGAGATCCTGAAGCGCTGGCGACAGTCCACGGGACGGGGCTGACGGAACCGATACCGGGTACGGGGTACCGGGTACGGGGTACCGGGTACGGGGTACACGGCTCAGGGCTCAGGGCTCAGGGCTCAGAAAGCATGCTGACGGTGCAGCCCGGGCGGCTCGGGGCTTGGGGCTCGTCTCAGGGCTCAGACAGCAGTCTGCGGCCTGATCCTGTAGCCTTGAGCCTCCCTCGATGAACCAGCCCCCCACCGGCTCGACGGCCGCACGACGACTGGCGCCGCTGGCGATCATCTCGCTGGCGCTGCCGCCGATTGGCGCCGCGCTGCTGCTCGGGTACGTCTCCCGTATCGGGCCGTGGCTGCAGGGACTCGGCGGCGAGGGGGTGGCGCTCTACATCGCCGGCTTCGCGTTGCTGGGCGGCTTTGCGCTCCTGCCCACCTACGCGCCGGCGCTGCTCGGCGGCTGGGCGTTCGGCGACCGCATCGGCATCCCGGCCGCCCTGGCCGGCTTCGTGTTGGCCTCGGGCATCAACTACGCCTGGGCGCGGCGATGGTCGGTAGCGCATGCGGCGCAGGTGCTGGCCGAGCGTCCCCGGTGGCTGGCCATCAGGAACGCGCTCGTGGGCCGGTCCTGGTGGAAGACCCTCTTCGTGGTGACCCTCGTGCGGGTGCCGCCCAACTCGCCGTTCGCCCTCAGCAACGCAGCCCTGGCTGCCGCCCGCGTGCCGATCGGCGCGTACCTGCTGGGCACACTGGTGGGCCTGGCTCCCCGCACGGCCGTGGCCGTCAAGGCCGGCACGCATCTGTCCACACTCGATTTCAGCCAGCGCGACGCGTTCGGCTCGGCCGCGATCGCCATCGGCCTCTCGGTGATGGTCCTCGGCATCCTGGGCTGGCTGGCCCGCCGGGCCCTCGACTCCGCGATCGGGGCGCCAGAGTAGGTCCGGGCACCTCGAGGCCATCCCTGTCCCTTCATCCTTCTGGCCGTCATGAGGCATGGGGCATGACGTGATGCCCAATTCCCCTGTCGTGTACGATCGCTCCGTTCCACCCCTGTTCCCTGGACGCCCGAGAGACCGTGCCCTTCGACTGCCGCCATCAGTACGCTCACGGGCATGACGCCTGCGTTGCCGACTGCCCCACGCGGCACCCGGCAAGCGGCTTCCTCTACCAGCGCGTGAACACGCGCGACGACGCGCCGCAGGCCGACGCATCGACCATCGAGGTGGCGGTGCTGGACATGAACCACGGCTGGCCCAACCTCGGGCACGCGGCGGTCATCCGGTCGCTCCGGCAGGTGGTGTGCGACCTGCGCGATGCGCTCGACGCCGCCGGCCTGCGCGTCCGGGTCTCGTCCTACGACGTGCGACGACACGGCGGCACGCCGGCCCTCGACACGGACCGCGGCCTGCTCTGCATCGGCACCGGCGGCCCGGGCCACCTCGATCCCCGTCGCAACGACGGCTGCGACCCGGGCAGCCAGGGCATCGCCGAGGATCCGGCCTGGGAGCCCGAGGTGTTCGCCCTGTTCGACCAGTTGCGCGCGCACCCCGAAGGCGTCCTCCTGGGCATCTGCCACACCTTCGGCATCATGTGCCGCTGGCTCGGCGTGGCCGACGCTCACCTGCGTGGTCCCGAGAAGGGCGGCAAGAGCGCGGGCATCATGGAGAACGCGCTCACGGCCGACGCGCAGGCCCACCCGTGGTTCCGCCACCTCTGCACGCAGGCCGGTCCCTCGCAGCGCATCGCGGTGCTCGACAGCCGCCTGTACGACCTGCTGCCGTCCGGGCCGCTGCCCGCGCCACTGCTGGCGCTCGGCCACGAGACGCTCGGCCTCGGCGGCGCCGTCGGGCCGGCGCTCACGATGCTCGAAGTGGCGAGCGATCCCGACGACGGGATGCCCCGGGTGTTGGGCGTGAACCATCATCCCGAGATCGTCAACCGCCCGCGGCAGCTGTCGCTGCTGCGGCGGCGCCACGAGGCGGGCAAGATCGACGCGCGCTGGTACGAGGAACGTCGGCGCACGCTGATGGAGACCCTCGACGAGCAGCACGGCGAGGCGCAGCTCGCCCTCACGTCGAGCTTCTCCCTGCACGGTCCTCTCCGCTATCACCTGCTGCGGCGCCTGCGCCTGGCGGCCGAATCGCTCGGGCGTCCCTGGCCGCTGCACGAACGCACCACGCCCCTCGCCATGCTCGCCACCGGCGAGGTCCTGTCCCTCGACGAACTCGGAGCCGCGCTGTGATCCCGCAGCCGCCATTTGCCGCCACGCTGTCGCCGGAAGAGGAACTGCGCCGCTTCGAGGAGCTGAAGCCGCGCCTGAACCAGGTGTGGGACGTGCTGATGCGCACGGCCGACCAGCCGGGTACGTCGGTGGTCGTGCCGTCGCTCACGCTGGACCAGGACGAGCTGCGCAAGCTCGATGGCGCGACGTTCTACGAAGAGCGCCTGCTGTTCCTGCTGATCCGCCTCCGCAACCCGCGCGCCCACGTCGTGTACGTGACGTCGCAGCCGGTGCACCCGCTCATCCTCGACTACTACCTGCACCTGCTCGCAGGCGTCCCGGCCAGCCACGCGCGGGCGCGGCTGACGATGCTGTGCACGTACGACACGTCGCCGCGCGCGCTCACGCAGAAGATCCTGGAGCGGCCGCGCCTCATCGAGCGCATCAGGCAGGCGATTCCCGACCCGTCGCGCGCCTACCTCACGATCTTCAACTCGACGCCGCTCGAGCGGAAGCTGTCGGTGCTGCTCGGCATTCCGCTCAACGGGCTGGACCCGACGCTGAACTATCTCGGCACCAAGTCGGGCAGCCGCAAGGTGTTCCGCGAGGCCGGCGTCGAGTTGCCCGAGGGCTTCGAGGACCTCACCGGCGAGGCCGACGTCGAGGACGCGCTCGTCGAGCTCGCGCATCGCCGGCCGGGCCTGCGCAAGGCGGTCGTGAAGCTGAACGAGAGCTTCTCGGGCGAAGGCAACGCCATCTTCCGTTTCCCCGAACAGGCCGACGATCGGCAGGCGATCCGCAAGGCGCTGCGGACCCTCGAGTTCGCGGTGCCGTGGGAGACGCACCACAACTACTTCCAGAAGTTCACGCGCATGGGCGGGATCGTCGAGGAGTTCGTCGACGCGGCGATCAAGGTGTCGCCGTCGGCGCAGCTGCGCACGAGCCCGACCGGCGAGGTGCTGCCCACCTCCACGCACGACCAGATCCTCGGCGGGCCGTCGGGCCAGGTCTACCAGGGCTGCAGCTTCCCCGCGCACGAGGACTACCGGATGGCGATCCAGTACCGGAGCATCCTCGTGGGGCAGGTGCTGGCCCGGCAGGGCGTGGTGAGTCGCTTCGGCGTCGACTTCCTCGCCTACCGCGACTCGGTCGACGAGGCGTGGAAGCTGACGGCGCTGGAGATCAACCTGCGCGTGCTCGGCACGACGCACCCGTTCCTCGCGCTGCAGTTCCTCACCGGCGGCACGCTCGATCCCGACTCGGGTCAGTTCGTGTCGCTGAGCGGCCGCCCGAAGTACTACATGGCGACCGACAACCTCCGGGCCGCGACCTACCGTGGCGTCCTCCCCGAGGACCTGATCGACATCGTCACCGACAACGGCCTGCACTACTCGCACCGCACGGAATCAGGCGTGCTGTTCCACCTGATCGGGGCGCTGTCGGAGTACGGCAAACTCGGGCTGACGGTGATCGCGGGCAGTCCCGACGAAGTCGAGGACCTCTACGCGCGCACCCTCGATGTGCTCGCGCGCGAGACAGGGATAGGGCACGGATAGAGCCAAGGGAAGAAGAGCAGAAGAGTAGAAGGTAAGAAGGCAGAGCGGGAAGGCGGAAGGCAGGGCAAGGAAGAAGGAAAAGAAGGGATCACGGGAGTTCCCGGAGTCGCCTGATCGAGGCGGAGAGGATGGCGACGAGTTCGTTGGCTTCGCCCAGGAGCCAGGAGATGTCGCTGTCCGGGGCGCACAGGCGGGACTGATCGATCAGGCCGAGCCAGTACACCACCTCACGAGCCTCACGAAGGGCGCCCGCCCTCAGGGCGATCAGGTGCCGGCGGGTCATTGCAGAATCTGCTTCCGCCGCGTGCGCGCCAATCGCAGTTCCTGCACGCAGCGCCTGCTGCAACAACGAGTGCGGAATCACGCCGCGCTTGCGCTCGATGGCCGTAAAGCGCAGCAAACGCCCTGAAAACACCGACGACCGCTGAACAAGATCCCTCCGACGCGTCTGCATGACGTTCTGTTTCCACAGCACACGCCATGCCACTTCCCCCCTTCAGTCCTTCCTTCCCTTGCAGTCCTTCCTTTCCTTCCCGCTCTGCCTTCTTTCCTTCTACTCTTCTACTCTTCTTACCTTGTCCAGACGTACTCCAGTGCTGTGGGTAGCGTCTGTGCCTTGACTGCCCTGTCGCAGTGGCCAGCGTTGCGCACGAACATGAACTGGTACGGGTAGCCCTTCGCAGTGAGCGCCTGCGCCATGCGCTCGTTGGCCTCGACCCAGTCGTGCATCTGGTCGCGCATCACGTTGGGGTTGTACAGGTCGCGATCGCCCACGTGCATCCAGATGCGCAGGGGCTTGCGCGGCGTGTTCGGGATCAGCGTCGTGTGATAGCCCCACGCGCCCTGCGGCGTATCCGGGTTCCACGGCCACTGCTGATTGACGTAGGTGCCGGAGTAGCCGAGCACGCGGTGATACAGGTCCGTGCGATACCACGCCATCGAGAGCGCGGCCGCCGCGCCGGAGCTGCACCCCATCGTCGCCCGCTGGTCGGGGTCCCTCGTGAGCCGCACGTTGAAGCGCTTCTCCACCTGCGGCAGCACGTCCTTCTCGATGAACTCGGCGTAGCGGCCCGAGAGCGTGTCGTACTCGCGCCCGCGCTGGCTGCCCTGCGCGTCGCCGCCGCCGTTGGCCACGGCGATGCCGATCATCACCGGCAGCCGCTTCTGCGCGATCAGGTTCTCGAGCGTGGTGAAGAGCATCGGGTCTGGCCCGTCGGCGCCGACGATGAAAGGGGCAACGGTTCCGGGGACGTACTGCGCCGGCACGAACACGGTGACCTTCCGCGTCCACGGCGCAGGCCGGCTCGTGGGCACGTCGAGCTTCGCGGGGTTCGCCGGATCGGGCGTGCCGAACGTGCCGGGATCGCGTGCGATGCCATCCGGATACACCGTGCTCTCCGCAGACGTGATCGTGAACTCGTGCGTCGTCCCCTTCGGCACATCGTCGCGCGCGATCGTCTCGGGCGCGGCCGTGTGCGTGGGCCCGATGATGAAGTTGCCGTCCTGGGTGGGGCGCGGCAGCGTCCCGTCCGGAAGCTCGGTGCCGGTAACCAGCCGCAACCCGGGCCGTGTCGGCGGCGTTGGCCGCGGCCGCGGCGCCTCGGCAGCCACGGGCGCTGGCTGTGCCGGAGCGGCCTGCTGGGGCGGTGCCTGGGTGTGCAGCCCCGCGCCAATTGCCATCACGGCCGCGGCGATGCCTGCAGCCACCTCTCGCGTTCCCATCACTAATCTCCTCGCGCTTGCACCGGTCCTCGCGTGTGGCGCAGAGTGTGTGCGGCCACGCCGTTCCAACGCAAGGGGCTGACGCATGACGCGACTTGCTCGGGCTCTTCTCGCCGGCTGCCTGCCGGTGCTCGCCTCCTCCCCATTGCTGGCGCATCCCGCCGTGAGCGTGGTGGTCGACAAGGGCGGCACCGTCTACTACAGCGACACTGAACGCGTGTGGACCATCGCGCCAGACGGCACGCGGCGCGTCGCAGTGCCAGACGTGCACACGCACGAACTGTGGCTCGATGACGACGGGACGCTGTACGGCGAGCACCTCTGGTACGACGGCGAGGCCGCCAACACCTGGGGCCACCGTGTGTGGAAGCGCGCGCCCAACGGCGCGGTGAGTGTCGTCATCCCGAATCGCAAGGGGTTCCTGCAGGACCATCGCGACTTCACCTTCGCGCGCGATGCACAGCGGCACCTCTACTGGGTGGAAGGGTCTCGGCCCGCGCGCGTGATGACGCGGGCCACGCCCGGTGCGTCGCCCGAGGTGCTGGCGACGATGGCGTTCACCAACCAGTCGTGGCTGTCGGTGACACGCGACGGCACCTGCTACGTGAGTGAGGGCGGCGTGGTGTGGCGCATCCGCAGGGGCGCGGCGGCTGAACGGCTCCCGGACGCCCTGAGCCGGAGCCGCGAGCGCCTCGCCGTGATGGGCATGGCCAGCGGTCCCGATGGCGCGTTGTACGTAGCGGCCTACGAGGACGGCGCGGTGCGTCGACTCTCGCTGTCGGGGCAGGTGACCACGGTGGCCACCACGCCACGCGACTGGAAGCCGACGGGCGTCGCGGTCGCACCAGACGGCGCCTTGTGGGTGCTGGAGGCGTCGTCGACCAACGCCCAGCGCGTCCGCCGGATCGCCCCGGATGGCTCGTCGCGCATCTTCTGACACGGTCTCCGGCCTGCTCAGGCGGTGCCTTCCTTCATCCCTTCCGTCCTTCATCCTTCCGTTCTTCGTCCTTCCCGCTCTGCCTTCTTTCCTTCTGCTCTCCTACTCTTCTGCTCTTTCCGTGCGGTAAAGTTCTGCCCGTGATTCCTGTTGTCCTGGTGACCGGCGCAAGCCGTGGGCTCGGTCGTGGCATCGCCATCGAGGCGGCCGCGGCCGGGTGTTCCGTGGCGATCAACTACGCGAGCAATGCGGCAGCGGCGCACGAGACCGTGGAGCTGTGCACTGCGGCGGCCACGCGACCGGAGCAGCGCTTCGTGCCGATGAAGGGCGATATCGGCAATCCCGACGATCGTGCGGGGCTGCTGGCGCACACGCTCGACACCTTCGGGCGCCTCGATGCGCTGGTGAACAACGCCGGCATGGCGCCACGCGTGCGGGCCGACGTCACCGAGATGACGGAGGCCTCGTTCGAGGAGCTGATCCGCATCAACCTCCAGGGGCCGTTCTTCCTCACGCAGGCCGTCGCGAACCACTGGCTCGCGAAGGGCTATGCCCCGGCGCTCGAGGGCGGCTTCAAGGTGCTGTTCATCACGTCGATCTCGGCCGACACCGCATCCATCAACCGCGGCGAGTACTGCATCTCGAAGGCCGGCCTGGCGATGGCCTCGCAGCTGTGGGCCGTGCGTCTCGCGGCAGACGACGTGCAGGTGCTCGAACTGCGCCCGGGGATCATGGCCACCGACATGACCGCCGGCGTGAAGGGCAAGTACGACGCGCTGCTGGCCGAGGGCCTCGTGCCGCAGCGCCGCTGGGGGACCCCCGAGGACGTCGGCAAGGCCGTCCGCGCGGTCCTCTCGGGCGCGTTCCCGTTCACGACCGGCGACGTGATCCACCTCGACGGCGGCTTCCACATCCGTCGGCTGTAGCGACGCCCCGCTGTCCCCACTGCCGACCGCCGACTGCCGACTGCCGAATCATGATCCGACTCGACCAACGCCTCACGCCCAAGTCCCTGCTCCCCGCCATCGACCGCATGTTCGACCTGTCTGGCCGCAAGGTCGGGCTGATCGAGAAGGTGTGGAACCCCGCCGATGGCACCCCCGTGTTCACCGTGCGCGGCAAGTACACGTCGCGCGGCTGGACCGAGTGGACGCAGGGCTTCCAGTTCGGCTCCGCGATCCTGCAGTACGACGCGACGGGCGATGCCGCCATGCTCGACATCGGGCGCAAGGCGACTGTCGCGCTGATGGCCAGCCACGTCAGCCACGTCGGCGTGCACGACCACGGCTTCAACAACGTGTCGACGTACGGCAACCTGCTGCGCCTGGCGCGCGAGGGCCGGATCGACGCCAGCGAGTGGGAGATCGCGTTCTACGAGCTCGCGCTGAAGGTGTCGGGCGCGGTGCAGGCGGCGCGCTGGACGGAACTGCCTGAGGGACTCGGCTACATCCACTCCTTCAACGGGCCGCACTCGCTGTTTGCCGACACGATGCGATCGCTGCGCTCGCTGGCTGTCGGCCATCGCCTGGGTCACGTGCTGATGGGCGAGCGCGATCGGAAGTTCTCGCTGCTCGGTCGGCTGATCCAGCATGCCGACACCAACGCGCGCTTCGTCGTCTACTTCGGCAAGGGGCGCGACGCGTACGACATCCGCGGACGCGTGGTGCACGAGGCCGTCTTCAACGTGAAGGACGGCTCGTTCCGCTGCCCGTCGACGCAGCAGGGCTATTCGCCGTTCAGCACGTGGACGCGCGGCCTCGCGTGGGTGATCACCGGGTACGCCGAGCAGCTCGAGTTCCTGTCCACCTGCGCACCCGAGGAGTTCGAGCCGTACGGCGGCAAGAAGGCCGTGCTCCGCCGTTACCTCGACGCCGCCCGCGCCACCGCCGACTTCTATCTCGCGCACACGCCGACGTGCGGCGTGCCGTACTGGGACACCGGCGCGCCAGGGCTCGCGCACCTCGGCGACTATCTCGCTCACCCCGCCGACCCGTACAACGACCACGAACCGGTGGACAGCTCCGCGGCCGCGATCGCGGCGCAGGGTTTGATCAGGCTGGGGCTGTATCTCGGCGGGAAGGACGACGCGGAGGGCAAGCGCTATCTTGCCGCGGGCCTCACGGTGACGCGGACGCTGCTCGACGAGCCGTACCTGTCGACGTCGCGCACCCACCAGGGCCTGCTGCTGCACGCGGTCTATCACCGGCCCAACGGCTGGGACCACATCCCGAAGGGGCAGGCCATCCCGTGCGGCGAGTCGTGCATGTGGGGCGACTACCACCTGCGCGAGCTCGGCCTGCTGGTGCGTCGCCTCGCGCTGAAGC
>NZ_JBIINP010000391.1:0-2631 GCF_044337415.1 Luteitalea sp. | reverse complement strand
GCACGGGGCTCGACGACCATGCACCAGCCTCCGGACACCCGCTTGCGACGCGGCGCAAGGTTCCGAGGGACTGACGTGTGGGCGTCCCGTCCCGGGCCCACACCATCAGCGGTCGGCCTGGTGCACAATCCTGCCTGTCCCATGGTGTCGCCCCTCCGCCAGACGCGCGTGTGTCGATGGCGCCGTGCCGTCCGCGCGGCGCTCCTCGCCCTCCACGTCGTGGCACTGGTCGCCCGGCCCTCAGCCGTGACCGCGCAGGCGCCAGTCGCCACCGTGCCCGAGCGGGCGCCCGCGGTGCCGCTGATCGTCGTGCTGCACTCGTACGACAGCTCGTACGACTGGACGCGACAGATCTCGCAGGGCCTGCGCGACCAGCTCGGCTACGAGGACTCGCGTGTCGACATCCGCGAGGAGTTCCTCGACGGGCGACGCAACACGCAGCCGGACCATCTGGCTCGCGTCAAGCAGTTGCTCGAAGGGAAGTACGCCTCCCTGCGGCCGGCCCTGGTGATCACATCCGACAACATCGCCACCCGCTTCGTGCGCGACAACCCGGCGCTCTTCGGGGGCGCGCCCGTGGTGTTCGGCGGCGTCGACGATCCCGAGCTGATCGCGAGCCTGCCGCGCGACCGGTTCACCGGCGTCACCGAGTGGTTTCACCTCGAACGCGTCGTGGCGCTCGTCGAGCGGCTGCGCCCGGCGATGCGTCGCATCTACATCGTCACCGACGCCAAGCCGGCCGGTGAGAGCTGGCGGCGCTACTTCGCGGCCGTGCAGGTGCGTACGCGCGTGCAGTTCGTGTCGCTGGCCGGCAGCCAGCTCACGCTCCGCGAGGTGCTCGAGGCGCTGGCCCGTGACTCACGGCCCGAGGATCTCGTGCTGACCAGCAACTTCAGCGAGGACCGCTCCGGGGCCACCTTCCTCAGTGAGGCCACCACCCGCGCCATCGTCGCCGCCACGCAGGCGCCGGTGATCGGGCTGGGCATGGGCCGCCTCCGCCCCGGCCTGCTCGGCATCGCCAACAACAGCGGCCTGTCGCACGGTCGGTTCATGGGACGGAAGGCGCAGGCACTGCTCGCGGGCCGTTCGCCCGCGCAGGTGCCCGTGGAGGTCGATCCCGCCGTGCAGCTCGTGCTCGACTGGAACGAGCTCGGGCATCATGGCGTCGACGTCGGCGCGCTCACATCGGACGTCGAGGTGGTCAATCGCCCGACGACCTTCTATGCGGCCAACAAGCGGCTGCTCTGGGCGACCTCGGCCTTCATGGTGCTGCAGTCGATCGTCATCGGTGGGCTGATTCTCAACGTGCGCCGGCGTCGACGGGCCGAGCAGGAGCTCCGCACCGCCAACGAGGCCCTGCGCCGCGAGCAGGGCGTCCGGCGCGAGGCCGAGGACCAACTGCGGCACGCGCAGAAGATGGAGGCCGTCGGTCGCCTGGCCGGCGGCGTCGCCCACGACTTCAACAACCTGCTCACGGTGATCACCGGCTACTGCGCCCTGTTACTGTCGCGCGTCCCGCCCTCGTCGCCGGACCACGAGGCGCTCGACCAGATCCGTCGCGCCAGCGATCAGGCCGCGATGCTCACGCAGAACCTCCTCGCGTTCGGTCGTCGCCAGTTCGCCGCGCCGGTGCAGGTCGACATGGCACGGGCCATCCGCGACATCACGCCGATGCTGACGCGGGTGTGCGACGTCCGCGTGGCGCTCGACCTGGATCTCGCCCCCGACACCGGCGTCGTGTGGCTCCCGCAGGGGCAACTCGAGCAGGTGGTGATCAACCTGGCCATCAACGCGCGCGATGCCATGCCCGACGGCGGGCGCCTGCGCATCGCCTCGCGGCCAGGCCTGCGCGAGGGGGGAGCGACATCGAACCACGCCACGCGCGAGACGCGGCACGCCGTGCTGACGGTGTCCGACACCGGAACGGGAATGGACGAAGCCACCCGTACGCGCATCTTCGAGCCGTTCTTCACCACCAAGCCCGTCGGGCGCGGAACCGGGCTCGGCCTGGCCACCGTCTACGCCATCGTCACGCAGGCCGGCGGCGTGGTGACGGTCGACAGCTCTCCCGGGGCCGGCACGACGTTCGAGATTTCGCTGCCGCACGCCGGGGCGGAGCCGCAGAACTCGTCAGTGGCATGATGGCCTCAGTTCTGTGTGAGTGCTTGATACTTACCAATGGTGGTTCGTCACAGGCGTGACGCGAAAATGGGATAGCGTTCGACGACCAACGATGTACAGTCGAGCTTGCTCCCCAATGCGCCTGGTCCTCCGCGTCGCGGTCGTCGTGTGCCTCCTGTGGCCTGCAGGGGGAGGAATGGCACGTGCGGCGGCCCAGGACGTCCTCACCGCCCCTCCCACGCTCATCGTCCTCCTGCAGTCCTACGACACGAGCTCGGGCTGGGAGCACGATGTCGCCGAGGGCGTGTTCACGCGCCTGCTCGAGGGCGGCGTCAACGCCGACCTCCGCGAGGAGTACCTCGACGCGCGGCGCCACGGGGGCCAGGAGTACCTGGGCCACCTGCGCGACGTGCTCCTCGCCAAGTACGGACACACCCCGCCTCGCCTTGTCATCACCTGCGACGACGCGGCGCTCGAGTTCCTGCTGGCCAATCCGGACGTCTTCCCCGA
>NZ_JBIINP010000262.1:0-5002 GCF_044337415.1 Luteitalea sp. | reverse complement strand
GGCCACGTCGGCGGCCTCGAGCGCGGCGGCCGTCCCTGCCGCGCCCATCGCGATCCCCACCGAGGCGCGCGCCAGCGCGGGCGCATCGTTCACTCCATCGCCGATCATCGCGACGCCGCCGTGCCGTGCCCGCAGATCAGCGATGGCCTCGGCCTTGTCCTCCGGCAACAGGTGGGCGCGCACCTCATCGATGCCGACCTCCCGGGCGATGGCGCCGGCGACCTGTTCGTTGTCGCCGGTGAGCATGACGATCGGCGACACACCAAGCCGACGCAGGGCGGCGAGCGCGCCCGCCGCGGCGGGGCGCGGGCGATCGGCCACGCCAATCACGCCGAGCCACCGCGTGCCGTGGCGGATGACGATGGTGCTGCGCGCGCGGGCCTGGAGGTCCTGCACGGCATCGAGGATGGCCTGCGAGGGCCCGTCAGGACGCCCCGCCCACATCCGGAGGCTGCCGATCTCGACGAGTGCCCCGTCCACCATGGCGCGCACACCGCGCGCCGTCACGCTCTCGAGCGGACTGGCCTCGCGCGCGGGCAGCGCGTCGGCATCGGCACGGCGCACGATGGCCTCGGCCAGCGGATGCTGCGACTGGCGCTCGACGGCAGCGGCCACGGCGAGCAGTTCCGCGGCGTCTGCGTCGACGGCGACCACGTCGGTGACCTCGGGCCGGCCCATGGTCAGCGTCCCCGTCTTGTCGACGGCCAGGGCGCGCACCATGCCGAGCGCCTCGAGCTGCGCCCCGCCCTTCACGAGCACGCCGTGGCGTGCCGCCTGCGCGATGCCCGAGAGGATGGCGGCGGGCGTGCCGAGGGCCAGCGCGCAGGGCGAGGCGGCCACGAGCAACGCCATGCCGCGATAGATGCTGGTGGCCCAGGTCCACGTCCCCAGCAGCGGCGGCGCGACGATGAGCACGACGGCGCCGACGAGCACCACCGGCACGAAGATGCGCTCGAAGCGCGCCGTCAGCTGCTCGGTGTGCCCCTTCTGCGCCTGCGCCTCGGCCACGAGCGTGATGATGCGGTCGAGCGTCCGCTCGCCTGCCCCGCCGGTCGTCTCCACCTGCAGCGCGCCGTCGCCGTTGACGGTCCCGGCAAACACCTGGTCGCCGGGCGCCTTGTCGACGGGCACGGACTCACCGGTGATCGGCGCCTGATCGACCGCCGATCGGCCACTGCGGACGATGCCGTCCACCGGCATCCGCTCGGCGGGCCGCACCAGCACGAGGGCGCCACGCGTGACCTGTTCGATCGGCACGACCTCGTCGTGCCCGTCGGGGAACAGCAGTCGCGCCGTGGGCGGGGTCAGCTCGCCGAGCGCGCGGATGGCGCCGGTGGCACGCCCCATCGCGTAGTGCTCGGCCGCGTTGGCCAGCGAGAACAGGAACAGCAGGAACGTGCCCTCGACCCACTCGCCGAGGGCCGCCGCGCCGAGGGCGGCCAGCAGCATCAGCAGGTCGATGTCGGCACGGTAGTGCCCGTCGCGGATGATCGCGACGTTGGTCCGCACCAGGTCCCATGCGCCGCAGGCACCCGAGGCGACGTAGAGACCGACCGCCACGGCATGAGGCAGCCCCAGCCAGGTCTCCCCCACCCAGGCGACCAGCAGCAGGGCACCGCAGGCGAGGCTCAGCGCGAGGCGGCCATAGGCGCCTGCGTCGTCGCTGGGTCCGTCGGCGGTGGCCATCTGCGGCTCAGGCCCTGGGGGCCCGCATCGGCGCGAGGGCCTCGGCCCAGCGCGCCAGGTCCGTCAGCAGGGCCTTCGCCGACCCGTCCAGCTTCTCGTCCGACGTGAACGTGCCGTCGGCCGCGATCCGCGTCGAGAACATGGGGATGGGCACGCCCGCGACGATCGGCATCACGCCCACCGACGTGAGCACCTGCTTGGCCATCTGCACGCTGCGCAGCCCGGCAGACACGCCGCCGTAGCTGACGAAAGCGGCGGGCTTCTCCGACCACTCCGTGTAGAGGTAGTCGATCGCGTTCAGCAGGCTCGGGGGCGCGGCGAAGTTGTACTCGGGCGTCACGAACACGTACGCGTCGCCGCGCTCGACGATGGCGCTCCATCGCTTGGTGTGATCGTGCTGGTACTTGCGGAGGCGCGGGTGCTCGGGCTCGTCGAGCAGGGGCAGGCCGACCTCGGCCAGGTCCACGACCTCGACCTCGAACGCGCCATGGGCACGGGCCCGCTGCTCGAACCAGGTGGCGACCGCGGGGCCCTTCCGGCCGGGACGCGTGCTGACGATGATGATCTGGAGGCGCAACATCCCCTCAAGTATCCCTCAGGCCGGTGAGACAGCCGTGAGGCGTCAGCGCACCGGCACCGGAAGGCGGAAGCGCCGGACTTCGTGGGCCTGGTCCGGGCGGGCGACCTCGGCGTAGATCCAGAGCTCGTCGCCGACCCGAAGCCACTGGGAGTAGCGCCACGTGTGGAGCCGGCCGGGGGTCGTGCTCAGGCCCACCGGGCCGTCGGGGGTGAGGTCGACCAGGTGATGCAGGTCGAACGTGAAGGCCAGGCCGGTGCCGATGTTGTAGACCGGGTCGTCCCACGTGGTCGACGACCCCTCGTAGACGAACAGCCAGCCGACGCCGAGCGGCAGCACCGAGGCCGGACGGGCGAAGAAGTTGCGCCACCCCACGAGGTCGAGCATCGGGGCGTTCACGTCGCCCACGGGCGCCCATCGCTCCCCGTCGTCGCTCGTGAAGTGGTACGTGCGTTCGTTCTGCCGCACGTAGCCGATGACGAACGCATGCCAGCGCTGCCCGTCGTGCAGCACCACCGGGTCCTTGTACTCGTGGACGCTGACGTCGCGGTCGGACTGCCGCGGCGGCGCGGTGATCACGGGACGGGCCGTCGACGCCCGGAATCCCGCCGGCGTGTCGGCGTCGTCCAGCTTCAGGATGGCCCAGGCGCCGCCCTGCCAGGCGCCGCAGAGGTACAGCTTGAAGCGCCTGGTGACCGGGTCGATCACCAGCGCCGGGCGCTCGAACCCCGGCACGGGCACCTCGCCGCGGCGGATATGGTGCACCGCGTCGAAGCGCACGCCGTCGGTGCTACGCAGGATGCGGATCTCGTAGCCGCGCTGCCCCCGCGGCGCCTCGGGGCTGCGCATCCGCGCCGCCATCCAGAACACGCCGGCGTCGTCGCGGACCATCGACGGGGCGCCCGCCCACCACTCGGCGGCCTCCGTGTCGGGGCGCAGCACCACGTCGCCCGAGGCGAGGGCCCTCGCCAGCGACGCCGCAAGGGCCGAGGGCCGTGGCGCCGGCCCCTGCCAGACGGGTTGCGCGCCAACGCCGACGCCACAGGCGACGACCAGCAGGGACGCCAGGGCCAGGCGTATGCGAACTCGGCTCAGGGACGCCCGCACGTCACGGCACCTTGATCAGCCACGCCTCGTGCACGCGCGAGTGCTGGCGCCAGTTGCGATCGCTTTCGTCGATGTCGTCGAACGAGAGCACGATCCGTCGCGAGCGGATGGCCTCGAGCGGCACGTCGAACACCTTCGGGTCGCCGAGCGTCGTGGACGCATGGCTGGGCTGCACCGGCGTGCCGTTGATGCGGAGGCGCACGTCGCCGTTGCCGTTGAGTCGCACGACATACCGCGCCGCCGGATCGATCTGCTCGTACACCAGCGCAATCGGCCAGCGCAGGCTCACCTGCCAGGAGAGGCGCTTGCGGCTGCGGCCTTCCTGCTCCCATGTGAAGTGCGGCGTCGGCCCGTCCTCGAGTTCGGGCGGGTTGGCGCCGCTCACCTTCGCCTTCCGCACATGCGGCGACTTGCCGACGTGCCCGAGGTCGTCGTAGAAGCTGCCCGGCCCCGGGGCTTCCCATCGGGCGAGCTGTACCAGTCGTGCGCGTCGCGCCGTCTCGTCGGGCAGGGCCAGCACACTGGCGAACTCGTCCTCCAGCCACCAGCGGTTGTTGAGTGGGTAGTGCAGGAAGTCGAGCACGGCGCCGCGCTCGGTGCCGCTGGCCTTGTAGGTCGGCGTGTCCATCTGCATGCCGATCGACGAGAACAGCGCCGCGCCGAGGTCGAGGATGCGCCTGCGCCAGGCGTCGTGCGGCCCTGGCGTGTCGGCCTCGGCGAGGATGGTCCTGGCACGCGCCACGGCGTCGGCCGCGCCGGTGGTGGCCGATGCCAGCAGTGCGGCGTTGGCCCGATCCTCCAGCGCCGTCTCCCGCAACAGGCGATGCCGCGTGTAGGCGTCGTAGTAGGCGCGGAACAGCGCCTGCTGCCAGCGCCAGTTGCCCCCCAGGCCCGGAGCCTCGGCCTCGACACGCTGCCACGACGCGAGCGTGCCATCCACCGCGCCGTTGGTGGCCAGCGGCCCTTCCCAGTTCTTCTCGAGCGCGAGCAGGCCGTCGGCCGCACGCTCGGCGACGGCCTCACCGAAGAACAGGCGTGCGTACTCGATCAGGATGTCGCGCGGCGTTGCCGAGGGCGACCACGCCTTGCGGCTCCAGATGGCCTTGTTCACATCGTCGTTGACACCATCGGAGTAGCTGATGAAGCCGTCGGTGTGCGAGGCGATGCGATCGTGCAGCGACGCGTAGAAGACCGGGCGCGGGTTGATCGGCTCGCGACCGAGCGTGAAGTTGTACGCCGGATCCCAGTCGGGCACCACGTACTGCGCACGCACCGTGTGCGTCACGTCCGGGTAGTCGCGGAGGCGGTACCGCGGGTGCAGGCGGGCGCGCGTCTCGGCCAGCGGCGGGCTGCTGGGGCCAGCGACGAGGCCGCCAAGCCACGGCAGCGGCGCGGCGTTGATCTGGTCGTAGATCCAGGTGATCTGCGGCGCGTCGAACCACTGCAGCGAGAGCCACACCTGCGACTTCGGATGATGGCGCCGCAGGCGCTCGGCGAGGTCCTTCAGCCACGGGAGCACGAGCTCGGCGCGGTTGTGCCCGGGGTCGCCGCCGGGCACGAACACGTGGTCGATGCGCGGCAGCTTCACGAAGAGCGCCTCCAGCGAGTCGAGTGTCTTCGCTCGCAGGGCCG
>NZ_JBIINP010000392.1:0-2619 GCF_044337415.1 Luteitalea sp. | reverse complement strand
CTTCTCGCCGAGGGGGGTGAGCGTGGCAGTGGTCGCGTGCTGGCGTTCCCACTCGCGCGGGTCGCCGGGGAAGGCCGGGCGCTGCGGGTGATCCAGCTCGCGCCACAGGCGGATGCGCTCGAGGCGCTCGGACTCGTTGTCCCACTCGGCCGGGTGCATCGCCACGTACTGCGCGATGCGCGGGCGGTTCACCGAGTGGTTCGGGCGCACGCCGTGGGCCAGCAGCGAGTTGAAGATCAGCAGGTCGCCGGCCTCCATCGAGACGTTCACGATGCGCAGGCCGGTCGTGTCGGGGTGCATCGGGTCGCGGTCGGCCGGCTGCGTGGCTTCCCACGCCTCGAGCCCCGAGAACAGCTCCGGCACGCACTGGAAGCCGCCGACCTCCTCGTCCTGCGGCGCGAGGCTGAGCACGCCCTGCACGCCGATCGGCAGCGGTCGCTTCGACGTGTCGACATCCCAGTGGATGAAGCCGTTCGGGTTGCCCTTCACCGCCTTCGGCAGGTTCAGGTTCGCGCGATCGATCGTCACCCACAGGTCCTCGCGGTCCCAGATGTCGACGAACGCGTCGTACACGCGCGGGTCCGTGCGCGTGTCCCACAGGAACTGGTGGTTGTAGATCTCGAGCATCCCCGTGTGGTTCAGCTCGCGCATCGCGTGATCGCGCCGCTGCGGCGCCTCCCACGTGGCGGGATCGCGCGGGTCCTTCTCGTCGAATTCCCACAGCAGATCGACGAGCCGGTCGACCTTCTCGCGTGGCACGGCCTGCTTCACGATCACGTAGCCCTGCGTGATCCAGTGCTGCCAGTCGGCCTCCGACAGCACGCGCAGCGGCAGGCGCTTCCGGATGTCCTTCAGCTGCACCTGCGTCACATGCGACGTCGGGTGGCTGTGCTCGTTCATCGAGATCTGCACGGACGTTCCTCCCCGGGTGAGGTAGGGCCGCGTGTCCCACGCGGCCGCAATCCACAGCGGCGCGGTGGGGACACCGCGCCCTACCGTCGGCCTACGCCAGCAACCCCTTGACCACCTTCCCGTGCACGTCGGTCAAGCGGAAGTCGCGGCCCTGGAACTTGTACGTCAGCTTCTCGTGGTCGATGCCCAGCAGGTGCAGCATCGTCGCGTGCAGGTCGTGCACCTCCACGGGATCCTTCGTGATGTTGTAGCCCAGTTCGTCGGTCTCGCCGTACGTGATGCCCGGCTTGATGCCGCCGCCGGCCATCCACATCGTGAACGCACGCGGGTGATGGTCGCGGCCGAGGAACTTCGAGCCGTTGCGCGCCTCGTTCATCGGCGTGCGCCCGAACTCGCCGCCCCACACGACGAGCGTCGAGTCGAGCAGGCCACGCTGCTTGAGGTCGGTCACCAGCGCCGCGGCGGCCTTGTCGGTCTGGCGGCACAGGTGCGGCAGTTTCTCGATCACGTCGTCGCCGAAGCTCGCGCCGTGGGTGTCCCAGCCGCGGTGGTAGAGCTGCACGAAGCGCACGTCCCGCTCGACCAGGCGACGGGCGAGCAGGCAGTTGTTGGCAAACGAGGTCTGGCCGGGCTGCGTGCCGTAGAGGTCGTGGATGGCCTGGGGCTCGTCGGAGATGTCGGTGAGCTCGGGTACGCTCGTCTGCATCCGGTAGGCGAGCTCGTACGCATTGATGCGCGTCTCGATCTCCGGGTCGCCAACACTCGACTGCCGCATGCCGTTGAGGTCCTTCAGGGCATCGAGCGAGGCCCGGCGCAACGGCGCGTCGACGCCCGCCGGGTTCGAGACGAACAGCACCGGATCGGCGCCGCCGCGGAACTCGACGCCCTGGTGCACCGTCGGGAGGAAGCCGGAGCCCCAGCACGACTTGCCGCCATCGGGGTTGTTCTCGCCCGAGATCAGCACCACGAAGGCGGGCAGGTCCTTCGACTCGGAGCCGAGGCCGTACGAGAGCCACGACCCCATGCTCGGGCGCCCGATCACCTGGTGCCCTGTGTTCATGAAGATCTGCGCCGGCGCATGGTTGAACTGCGTCGTCGACATCGACTTCACGATGCAGATGTCGTCGGCAATCCTGGCCGTGTAGGGCAGCAGGTCGGAGATCTCCTGACCAGACTTGCCATGACGCCGGAACTCGTAGGGCGACCCGAGGAGCCGTGGCGTGCCCTTGATGAAGGCGAAGCGCTCGCCCTTGACGATCTCGGCCGGGATCTCCTGCCCGTCGTACTTGCGCAGCGCCGGCTTGTTGTCGAACAGGTCGAGCTGCGACGGCGCGCCAGCCATGAACAGGAAGATCACCTGCTTGGCCTTCGGGGCGACGACAGGGGCCATCTGCCGCGCCGCCTGCGCGAACAGCTGCTCCTGCATCAGGGAGGCGAGCGCCGCCCCGCCGATGCCGAAGCCGGCCGCCTGGCGGAAGAAGTGGCGTCGAGTGACTGCCTTCAGATCGTTCATCGGAGTCTTCGGGGCTACGGGTTACAGGCTACAGGCTACCTGAGGAGGAGGTCGCCTGCGGCCCGTCGCCTGTGGCCTGTCTATCCCTTCGGTCGTTCATCGTCGGTCTCGTCTTCAGCAGGGGCTGGGCGCTGGGGGCTCGGAAGCTCACGAGTCCATTGCGCATTCGGGCAGTCGAGCTCCTAGCTCCTAGC
>NZ_JBIINP010000261.1:0-5051 GCF_044337415.1 Luteitalea sp. | reverse complement strand
GGCGTGGACACGGACGACCTCCTTCACCATGCGCCCGCGTCCGCACGTGGGCTGAAGAAAGTCGACGCTGTGGACTGCGCAGACGTACTCACAGGTGGGCGCGGCCCTTCCCGCGGACGGGTGGCGCCCTGCATGCGCCAGCGCCAGAGTAGACCAGGCGGGAAGAAGGCTCAAGGCTCAAGGCACAGGGTCCTGGCGCTGGGGGCTGGGGGCTCGGAAGACATCGGGGCAGCGCGTCTCGGGGCTCAGGGCTCGAGGTGCGGGCGCTGGGGGCTGGGGGCTCGGAAGCATTGGGGGGCAGCACGGCTCGAGGCTCAGGACTCGAGACGCGGGCGCGGGGGGCTGGGGGCTCGGGCGCATCGGGGCAGCGCATGCCGCTCTCCGGTAGACTGCGCCTGCATCCTTCAGCAGGCACAGAGGCGCTCCAGTCTGCAGGGGCAACGTCGAGGAGACAGGCATGGGTGTCGGGAGGTTCATGACCACCTGGGTGCTGCTGCCCGTGTGCGGCGCATTGGCGGTCCAGACGGCCTCGTTCGGTCAGGTCCCGCAGGCGCCGAGTCCATCGCAGGCACCCGACCCGGCGTTCGCGGCCGTGGCCGACGACCCCTCGCTGCCACGCGTGCTGCTGATCGGTGATTCCATCTCGATCGGCTACACGCTGCCCACCCGGGCGCTGCTGCACGGGAAGGCCAACGTCCACCGGATTGCGATGAACGGCGGCCCGACGATCAACGGCCTCGCGCACATCGACGAGTGGCTGGGCGCCGGTCCGTGGGCGGTCATTCACTTCAACTGGGGCCTGCACGACCTCCGCTTCATGGAGGACGGGAAGCATCAGGTGGCCGTCGACGCCTACGAGGCCAACCTTCGCACGCTCGTGCAGCGATTGCGGCGCACCGGGGCGCGGCTGATCTGGGCGAGCACCACGCCCGTGCCGGACGCGAAGGTGAGTCCACCCCGCAAGAGCAGTGACGTCCTCGTCTACAACGCCGCGGCCCAACGTGTGATGCAGGAGTACGGGATCCCGATCGACGATCTCTACGCGGTCGCACTGCCACGGCTCGGCGAGATCCAGCGCGCCGCCAACGTGCATTTCACCGAGCCGGGCTATGGCGTGCTCGCCGAGCACGTGGCGGCCAGCATCCGGCAGGAGCTCGCTGCGTCACGCTGAGCCAGAAGGCGCAAGGAACGCCGTTCACGTCAATCCAGTGGATGAAGTCGCAGGCGGGAGGCGGCGGGCGTCTCAGGGGGCGACCGGCGGCGCGCTTGCTGCCGGGGGTGGCCACGCTGCGCCGCGCGCCATCCACTCACGCAGCCTGGACTCGGCAGGTTCGAGTGCGAGGGCCTGCGCGAGGTAGGCGCTGATGTCGGGCGAGTTCGGCACCGCGAGAGGCGTGCCCCGGTGTCGCACCGTGACTGTCGCCCCCTGGATCTCCAGCGAGGACGGCGGGCCGCCGTACGCGGGTGAGAGGCCGACGTCATTGAGGATCACCTTGCCACCGAAGCGCGGCAGCACCACGCCGGGCGCCACCGTGTGGCCGATCACGATGCGAGAGACGCCATGCAGGGCCAGCAGGGCGTCGACGTGCGCAACGAGCGTCTCCTCGGGCGCCAACGCGAGTCCGCGATACCAGAGCGGGCCCTCTTCGTCGGTCAGCAGGGGCTCGGTCTCAGGCGTGTCGCTGGCAATCCCCTTCCTGATGCGTTCGTTGATGTCGCTCGCGGACAGCGCCGCGTACTTCGGGCTGATGCCGCCGTGCAGGAAAAGGGTGTCGCCCACCTTGACGACCGTGTCGTGCTGGCGCAGCCAACGGCCGTACTTCCCCTTGGCGCCGAACGCGCGCACCAGTTCCACCCAGCCGCGTGGGTGGGCTGCCATCCACTTCGCCTTGAACGCCGGATCGTCACGCTGGGGAGGCTGCACGCTGGCGGCGTAGACCTGCTCACGCACGTCGTCGGCATCGCCTGATGCGTACGATGCGTACTCCTCGGCCGACACGTAGCGGAGGTCGCCCAGCAGGTTCATCACCTCGTGGTTGCCGAGCAGGGCGTGCACCTGGCCGCCGGCCTTGCGGGCCTGCTTGTCGAGGTCGATGAGCAGGTCCATCACCTTGCGGGACTGCGGCCCGCGATCGACGACGTCGCCGGTCTGCACCAACACCGTGGTGCCGCCGACCCACTTCCGGCGGGCATCGACGACACCAGCGTCCTGCAGGATCGCGACGAAGGTGTCCAGGTCGCCGTGGACGTCACCGATGGCGACGACACGCGGCGGGAGGGGCGCGGCCGACGCGATGACGACGGCGGCGAGGCACGCGATCAGCAGGCGCGCGACGAAGGTCATGCGGTCCAACGTTCCGCCCTTGTCGACCCCGCGTCAAGTGAGGCCTTGCGTCTCGGGTCTCAGGTCTCAGGCGTGACGGCAGGAACGGCTTGCGGGAAGTGCCATCAGACGTCGCTGCCGCGGGGTGCGGTGGCGAGCGTCGCGCGGTGTTGCCACTCGAGCAGCGCCAGGCCGCCGACGAAGGCACCCTCGCCGATGAACTGCATCATCCCGAACACGCTGGCCTCGCCTCGATAGCGCACGACCAGGGCCACGCACACGACAGCCCAGGCCGCGTTGGCGCAGACCAGCAGCACGATGAGGGCCATCGGGCGGTGTGCGCGACGCGCGAGCGAGAACGAGTACGCGCCGTACGCCAGGTTGGCGGCACCGATCACGAGGACCAGGCTGTGCGGCAGCGCGAACAGCCGCGCCAGCCAGGGGCTCAGTGCCAGGAGCAGCACGCCGACGATGGCGGCGGCGATGCAGTCGATCCAGAGCAGCCGTGACTGCCATGGGCGCCCGGGCGGGATCACGCCAGGTTCGATGGTCACCCGTCCATTCTGCCGCACGGCGCGGCCCCAGCGCAGCCGTGGCCGACCGCATGCCGCTATCATGGCCAGGGGGCCGGCGCGACGCTCCGGCCCTGGCACCTGCATATCCGTGCGAATGGACGGGTTCCGGCCGAAAGACCGTACGCGGCGTGGCCGGGGCGACGCGTGATCACTTCAGTCTCATCGGGAGTTCCATGGCATCCGGGTTCTTCGCCCTGCTCGACGACATCGTCACGCTCACGAAACTCGCCGCCAGCTCGCTCGACGACGTCGCGGCGCAGGCACTGACGGCAGGCAAGAAGACCGCCGGCATCGTCATCGACGACGCCGCCGTCACGCCCCGGTATGTGGTCGGCTCCGCCGCGCAGCGCGAGCTGCCGATCATCGCGAAGATCGCGTGGGGCTCGCTCAAGAACAAGACGCTGTATCTGCTGCCCGGCGCGCTGGCCCTCAGTGCGTTCGCGCCCTGGGGCATCACGCCGCTCCTGATGGCCGGCGGCGCGTTCCTGTGCTTCGAGGGCTACGAGAAGGTGCACCACCTGCGGCACCCGCAGCCCGCGAAGGCGACGGTGGCGACCGGGCCGGTCGACGAGGGGAAGACGGTCGCCAACGCGATCCGCACCGACTTCATCCTGTCGGCCGAGATCATGGCGCTCACCCTGGCGTCGGTCACCGCCCCGTCGCTCCTCGGCAAGGCCGCGGTGATGGGCGTGGTGGGTTTGCTCGTGACCGGTGCGGTGTACGGCGTGGTCGCGCTCATCGTCAAGGCAGACGACGCCGGGCTCTATCTCGCGCGCGTGGGCCGGCTTGCCGTGACGCGCTCGCTCGGCGTGGGCATCGTGCGGGCGATGCCGGTGCTGTTGAAGACGTTGTCCTTCGTCGGCATGCTGGCGATGCTCTGGGTGGGCGGCGGCATCATCCTTCACGGGATGGAGGAGTACGGACTCGGCGCGATCCCGCACGCGATTCACGGGTTCGCGTCGCGCGTCGGCGCCGCAGTCGGCCCCGCCTCTGGCGCCGTCACCTGGCTGGTCGATGCCTCGGCCGCCGGTGTGCTGGGCCTGGCGATCGGCTGGGTGGTGGCGCGCGTGGCAGCGCTCTTCGCACCGGCAGGGGCGCACTGAGCGAACGCGGTGCGTTGCAGTGCGGTCCGGCGTGGCCGCTCGGCCTGTGCTGCGTCGGGAATCCCGGTGCTACCGTAGGGGCACATGCGCGCCCGCGCGACGTTCGCCCAGTGGTTCGCTGCCAGCGTGCTCGCCGTTGGAGGAGCCGCACTTGCGGCCTTCGTGTGGCCGCAGATGGGCCGTTCGGACAAGTTACTCGAGTCCGGGGTCCTGACCGAGGCCACGGTGGTGGCCCTCGACCCTGACAGGTGCTCCTACAGCAACCAACGCACGAATGCGGGGTATCCGTGTTTCCGGGCGACCGTCGCATGGAGCCACGAGGGTGTGGCCTATCGCACCACGCTCGGCTTCTACAAGCACGCGAAAGAGTCGCCGATCGGCACCAGGGTCAGGATCATCTTCGAGCCCGATCCGGCGGCGGCGGCAGGTGCCGTCGATCTTCAGATGCGCCACGTGCCCGCCGGGCGTACGTTGCCGCCCTCGGAGCGACCGGTGTATCTGGGGCTGTTGGTCCTGGCCGGACTGCTGTGCCTCCCGCTGGCGACGACCCTGCTCAGGTTTTTGAGGGGCTGACCACCGCACCGGCACCCTCAGACGAGGAGGTCTCGATCTTCCGGGAAGATCGCTGACCGTCGACCTGAAGGTCGACGGCTACGAACCCCCGTTCCCATGGAGAGAGCTCGGACCGGTCCCCGAGCGCGGCGGCACCGCCATCCTCAGACGGGGAGGTCTCGTCTTCCGGGAGGATCGCTGACCGCCGGAGCCGCCTTCGCCAAGGCTCCGGCGCCCAAGCAAGTCCGGCGGCTACGAACTTCCGTGCCCCCGGAGAGAGCCTCACGACCGTCGACAGACCGTCGACATCAAGGGTCACGGCAGGGATTCGAGCGTGGCCGGACGAGCGGGACGCGAGTGCGGACACGCCTGAAGACGTGCCGACCAGACAATCGACGAGCGAAGCGAGGAGATTGGCTGGGAGGCAGGGATTCGAACCCCGATAACCGCGTCCAGAGCGCGGTGTCCTACCGTTGAACGACCTCCCAGCACAGGGCG
>NZ_JBIINP010000082.1:0-17677 GCF_044337415.1 Luteitalea sp. | reverse complement strand
CCGGACCCCTGACTGCCGCACCCATCGGCCAGATCGCGCTGACCGTGGCCGACATCCCTGCTGCCGTCGCGTTCTACCGCGACGTGCTCGGCCTGCCGCTGCTGTTCCAGGCGCCGCCTGGCCTGGCCTTCTTCAAGGCCGGCGATGTCCGGCTGATGCTGACACTGCCGGAAGATGGCCCCGGGCCGCCGGGGACCGCCTCGGTGCTCTACTTCTCGGTGAAGGGCATCGTGGAGACCGAGGCCGCGCTGCGCCAGAACGGCGCGCCGTTCGACAAGGGGGCGCACTGCATCGCGGTGATGCCCGACCACGAGCTGTGGATGGCCTTCCTCCGCGACCCCTCGGGCAATCTCCTGGGGCTCATGGAGGAGAAGCGGAACGCTTGAGCAATTCAGAATTCAGAGTTCGGAATGAAGCGCGGGGCGGGCGCCGCCACGGCTACCGCCGAAGGTCCGACTCGCACGTCGAGGGTCGACACAGTTCGGCATGACGCGCGGGGCGCACGTGCGTGCGACTGCCCCGAGCTGCCCTTCATTCTGAATTCCGAATTCTGAATTGCCGTTCCGGTTAGCCCCGCTTGACGAACTTGACCTCGAAGACCCAGGGCCACAGCTTCCCCGTGATGAGGAAGTGGCCCGTCTTCGGGTCGTGGGCGATGCCGTTGAGCACGTCCACGCCGCGTGATCGCTCGGTGGCGGTGAGCAGGTTCGACATGTCGATCCACGCCGTCACCACGCCCGTCTTCGGATCGATCCGCGCGATGCGATCCTCCTGCCACACGTTGGCGTAGAGCGCGCCGTCCACCCACTCGAGCTCGTTGAGCCGGTCGACGGCGTTGTCGCCGTCGCGCACGCGCAGCCGCCCGATCTCCTGGAGCGTCTCCGGGTGCCAGAAGCGCAGCGTGTCGGTGCCGTCGCTCATGATGAGCCGCTGCCCGTCGTAGGCCAGGCCCCAGCCCTCGCCCGGATACGTGAACTCCTTCACGCGCACCAGCGTCTTGCGGTCGTAGACGAACCCGGTGCCGTTCTGCCAGGTGAGCTGCACGATGCGGTCGCCGACCACGGCGATGCCTTCGCCGAAGTACTGCCCATCGAGCTTGATGGACTGCAGCACCGCGCCATTGGCCAGGTCCACCCGCCGCAACGTCGACTGGTTGAACAGCCCCGTCCCCTCGTACACCTGCCCGTCGGCCGTGACAGTGAGCCCCTGCGTGAACGCGGCCGGGTCGTGCGGGTGGCTCTTGATGATCTCGTAGCCGTACTGCTCGACCGCAGGCCTGGCCGGCGTGGCGACGGCTGAGGGCTTCGCCTGCGCCTCGGGAGCCGGCGAGGACGAGGCGCCGCAGGCGACGATGAGCGACGACGCGCCGAGGAGGGCGACGACGAGGCGGGACGGGAAGGACATGGGGGATAACTGTAACGCTTAACGATTAACGCTTAACGACTGACGCTTGGGGCTGGGCGCTTGGGGCTGGGGGTCGCCCGGGACATGTCGGGGGCTGCGCGGTTGATCAGCGTGGCACGTAAGCCGAGCGGGCGCGCACCTGGACGTCGTCCCGCGAGACGCGGACGGTGATCGTGCGTGGTCGTGAGCGCTCGGCGGCTGGGATGCCGGGCTGGACGTACGCGAGGCGGTAGTACTGGCGGCTGTCGCGGATGACCTGCGCGAGTCCCGCGTCTGGCGCGTTGTGGTCGACCACCATCCGCCCGCCCGTGCTCCCGGCCAGCAGGCCGAGCGCGCCGAACCGGCGTGCGGCATTGCTGGCGGCGCGGTTCTCGGCCGAGCCCCTCACGGCGTCCACGCTCGTCCCTTGCGTCGCCGGCGCTGGCTGCGGTGCCAGAAGGCCTCTCGGGTCGATGCCGTGAACGACGATGTTCGAGAGCGCGGCGGCGCGGACAACGGCGCGGTAGTCCTGCAGCATGTCGCGGTCGGTATCGCGCTCGGGATCGAGCGCGAGGCGGCCCTCGCTCACCACGACCACGGTGCGTCGCTCCGGGGCGTCGCCCTTCAACGCCGTGGCCACGCTGTTGAGGACGTCGAGCAACCGCCGCGTGTTGTACTCCCAGACCTGAGGGATCGGCGCGCCCTGCTGGCCACGGAGCTTTCTCACCAGCGCTCGTGCCTGGCCTCGGTCGACCGAGAACTGCTGCCGCAGTTCATGAGGGCTGGTGTTGACGATGGCCAGTCGGTCGTTCGCGCCCAGCAGGTCGATCAGGGCGAGCGCCACGTCCTGCGCCGGCTTCGTGGTGCGCGGATCGATCTGCAGGTCGTCGAGCACGAGGACGAAGTCACGGCGCTGCGGTGGACCGGTCACGGTCGTGAGGTCGACGTACTCGAACGCGACGAGCGGCTGGGGCACGCCATCGTCGAGCACCTGCACCTCGTCGCGACGCAGGTCGTTGACCGCTTGCCCGCCTGCGGTGACCACCGCCGCGACCTCGATCAGGGTCGTCCCACCGCTGAATGTCGGCTGCACCGGCGCGGGGCCCTGCGCCAGAGCCACCAGGCCCCACGCGGCGAAGCAACCGAGACCACTGACGATGGACAACACTCGGGAACTCCTGCCCTGCCTGACGCCAGCCTGAACGACGTCGGCCTTGATCCATGCGGTCTAGCGCCGCTGTACCTTCACCCTTCACCCTTGGGTTTGGTCATGAGTCATGAGCCATGAGTCATGACAGCGGCAGCACCCCGGCGGTCCGCTCGAACAGCCGCCGGATCACCTCGAAGTACGTCTCGGCGATGAGGTCGTAGCCCGCGGGCGTGGGGTGCAGGCCGTCGGTGCCGATGAGCGGTGACTGCTCGCCGCCGAAGGCCGTGTACAGGTCTGCGCAGCCGGTCTGGTAGCGGCGACACAGGTCGAGGATCCGCGCGTTGATCGTTCGGATGTCGGCCGGTGAGGTCGTGCCCTTGGTCGAGCCCGGCCGCTGCGGCGTGAGCGTCGCGAGGATCACCGACACGCGGCGCCCCTGCGCGTCGCGGGTGATGCGCTCGAGGCGCGTCACGATGTCGGTGATCGAGCGGGCGCCCTCGGTGTTGAGGTCGTTGGCACCGCCCTGCAGGATCAGCACCTGCGCGTTGCTCTGGCGCAGCGCCGCCGGGTAGCGGTCCTCGATCTGGTCCATGAACTGCCCGGGCACGCCGGCGTTGGTGAGCGTGAACGGCTGGTCGGGATAGCGCTCGCGGAGCAGGAACTCCAGCTTCTGCGTGTAGGTGTCGCCGGGGATCACGCGATCGACCCGCGAGGTGGTGCCGAAGGTGAAGCTGTCGCCGAGCGAGAGGAACCGCTCCACCGAGAGCGTCGGCGCGATCGCCACCGTGACGCCGAAGCTGCACGACGTGGTCTGCGCGCGCGCGTCCGTGGCCGTGCACGACACGCTGCCGCTCCCCACCGGCACGGCGCTCCCAGAGGCAGGCGTGCACGACACGGAGACGGGGGCGGTACCGCCCGTTGCCTGTGGCGTGACGTAGGTCAGCGTGACGGGCTGGCCCGTCGTGGTGCGCAGCGCGACAGGCGCCGGGCACGTCAGCGCCAGCGGCGTGGCCGTGGGGGTGGTGGGCTGGGTCGGCGTGGAGGGGGCGGAGGACCCGCCGCCACAGGCGGCAAGGGTCAGGGCAGCGCAGGCCGCCGGGAGAACGCGACGCATCTGCCACTGATTCTGCGGTGGCAATTCGAAATTGGAAATTCGAAATTCCAGGCGGCTTGGCCTCCGGCCTTCGCCGCGCCGGGGCTTGTCGAGGCGAGTGGCCGCAGGCCCTCGCCCGGGAATTTCAAATGTCCAATTTCAAACTGCCACCTAGTGGGTGGCGGCGAACGCGGCGCGCGGGATGTCCTTCTCGACCTGTCCGTCGCGGATCGAGATGATGCGATGCGCGTGCGCGGCGATGTCGGGCTCGTGGGTGACGAGCACGATCGTGTTGCCGGCCTGGTGGAGGCGATCGAACAGCGCCATGATTTCCACGCCCGTCTTCGAGTCGAGGTTGCCCGTGGGCTCGTCGGCCAGGAGGATCGACGGGTTGTTCACGAGGGCGCGGGCGATGGCGACGCGCTGGCGCTGGCCGCCCGAGAGCTCGTTCGGCTTGTGCGACATGCGCTGGTCGAGTTCGACCTTCGCCAGGGCCGCCCTGGCGCGCTCGCCGCGCTCGTTGGCGGAGACACCGGCATACACCAGCGGCAGCTCCACGTTGTGCAGCGCCGAGGCCCGGGGCAGCAGGTTGAACGTCTGGAAGACGAACCCGATCTCCTCGTTCCTGATCCGCGCCAGCTCGTCATCGTCCATCCGGCTGACCTCCTTGTTGTTCAGGAGGTAGGTGCCCTTGCTGGGCGTGTCGAGGCAGCCGATGAGGTTCATCAGCGTCGACTTGCCGGAGCCGGACGGCCCCATGATGGCGACGTACTCGCCGCGCTGGATCTCGATGTTCACGCCGCGCAGGGCGTGAATCTCCTCGGAACCCATGACGTAGGTCTTCCAGAGGTCGCGCGTCTCGATGAGGGCCATGACAAGAGCTTAGTACGGGAGCCCAGCGCCCACGGTTCCCCCAGGGCGCCACTGCCGTCGGCAGTCGGCAGTCGGCAATCGGCCGTCGAAGGCCGAAGGCTGCATGACGAGGGCCGTCAGGGGGTGTTTTCCGTCCGCTGGCCGACCGGCACGTTGGGCATCGGCTCGGCGTGCGGGACGTGGACCACGACCTCCCGGTCGTCCTCGCCGGGCGCCGGGTAGCGAGCCCAGAGGATGCGTCGCTCGCCGGCGGCGAGGGGGGTCAGGTCGCGACTGCCCAACGGGGCGTTCTGGCCATCGCGGAGCACGAAGAACTTGTGCTCGTGGCTCAGGTCGGCCAGGTAGACCTCCGCCAGGGTGCCACGGTCGGGTCCGTCGGCGCTGAAGCGCTGGGAGATGTCGAGCGCCGGGGCTCCTGCGGTCGCCGTATGGGTGACCGACAGGCGCAGTTCGAGGGTGTCCGGGGCGACGCGGTCGAGCGACACCACCCCGATGGCCAGGTGTCCCTCCTCGCCGGCCGTCTCGGCAAGCACGGGCGGCGGCGGCGCGACCGGCGTGGCCGGGGCCGCCGCTGGCCCTGGGGCGGCGGGTCCCCGCAGGGCCAGCACGGCCAGCAGGGTCAGCACCACGACCAGGCCGCCGGCGGCCGGAAACAGCCAGCGGGAACGGGTCGAGGGCGGGGGCGACGAGGGAACCTGGGTGTCTGTCACGCGGTCACGAGCTCATCTGATCCCGCTCACGGGCGAGGGCTTCGGCGCGCCGACGGACCCGGCGCACCATGACCCACATCACCACGCCGTGCAGCCTGGCGTCCAGCAAAGCGGTCCGGTAGAGCCGCCCTGGCCACCCCGGGAACTCCGCGTACGTCTCCGCGGTGAGACGAGAACGGCCGGCCCCGCGTTGCTCGATGCGGAACACGACCTGATACCGGGCGAAGCGATGACGCCCGGCGAGGGCGTAGGTGAGCGGCGGCACCACCTCACACACGGCGAAGCCGGGCCGCTCGGCCCCGAGCACGTGGGCGGCGAGGCCGTTGCTGGCCGGCGGGTCTGCCGCCCAGGCCCACGCCCACAGGCGGTACGGGAGCGACGGGGTCGCCCCGGGCGCCATCCCCAGCACCACCTCCCACACGACGCGCGGCGACGCCGAGATCTCGGTGCTCCACGCGTCGACGAAGGGCAGGAGGACAGCGTCGGTCACGGCCTCCTTTGTATCAGGAACCGGGGAGCGGGGAGCGGGTATCGGGGAGCGGGCACGCCAAAACCCGCCATCCCCGTTACCCGCTCCCCGTTACCCGCTACCCGCTACCCGTCTCAATCTTCCTGCGTCTCGTACTGCGTCTTCAGCTTGGCGACGACGTTGGGGTCGGCCAGGGTGGTGGTGTCGCCGATGGCCTTGCCCTCGGCGATGTCGCGCAGCAGGCGGCGCATGATCTTGCCCGACCGGGTCTTGGGCAGATCGGCCGCGAAGTGGATCTCCTCGGGCCGGGCCAGCGCGCCGATCTTCTTCACCACGTGCTCGCGCAGCGCCTCGACCAGCGTGAAGGAGCTGTGCTGGCCGTCCTTGAGCGTGACGAAGGCCGTGATCGACTGGCCCTTGATGTCGTGCGTGCGCCCGACCACGGCGGCTTCCGCGACGGCCGGGTGATCGACGAGCGCGCTCTCGACCTCCATCGTCCCGATGCGGTGTCCGCTGACGTTCAACACGTCGTCGACGCGGCCGAGCAGCCAGATGCAGCCGTCGGCGTCGATGCGCGCGCCGTCGCCCGCGAAGTAGGCGCCGTCCTTCCACTTGCTCCAGTACGTCTTCTCGTACCGGTCCATGTCGCCGTAGATGCCGCGCAGCATGCCGGGCCACGGCTTGCTGATGGTGAGGAGGCCGCCGCCCTGCGTGATCGGCTCGCCCTTCTCGTTGCGGACCTCGATGCTGACGCCGGGGAACGGATGCGTGGCCGAGCCGGGCTTGGTCGTGGTGAGGCCGGGCAGCGGCGTGATCATGATCTGCCCCGTCTCGGTCTGCCACCACGTGTCGACGATCGGGCAGCGCTGGCCGCCGATGTGCTCGTGGTACCACATCCACGCCTCGGGGTTGATCGGCTCGCCGACCGATCCGAGCAGGCGGATGCTGCCCAGGTCGTGCTTCGCGGGCAGATCCTCGCCCCAGCGCATGAAGGCGCGGATGGCCGTCGGCGCCGTGTAGAAGATCGTCACGCCGTGACGCTCGATGATGCTCCAGAAGCGGTCACGCTCCGGCCAGTCGGGCGCACCCTCGTACATGAACACCGTCGCGCCGGCCGCGAGCGGCCCGTACACCACGTAGCTGTGCCCGGTCACCCAGCCGATGTCGGCCGTGCACCAGTACACGTCGTCGTCCTTCAGGTCGAAGACCGCCTTCGCGGTGGCCATCGTCCCCGTCAGGTAGCCGCCGGTGGTGTGGACGATGCCCTTCGGCTTCCCGGTGGTGCCCGAGGTGTAGAGGATGTACAGCATGTCCTCGCTGTCCATCGCCTCCGGCTCGCACCACTTCTCCACGTCCTGCACGATGCGGTGGTACCAGTGGTCGCGGCCCTCGGTGACGTGCACCGGGAACCGGTCCGACGAGTCGCGCTTGACGATGAGGACGTTCTTGATCGACGGGGTGTGCTTGAGGGCCTCGTCGGCAATCTGCTTGAGCGGCAGCAGCGAGCCGCGCCGGTAGCCGCCGTCGGCGGTGATCAGCAGGGTGCACTGGCAGTCGTTGATGCGGTCGGCGAGGGCCTCGGCGCTGAAGCCGCCGAACACCACGGTGTGGATCGCGCCGATGCGCGCGCACGCGAGCATGGCGATGGCCAGCTCGGGGATGAGCGGCATGTACATCGCCACGCGGTCGCCGCGCTTGACGCCGAGCGACTTGAGGACGTTGGCGGCGAGGTTCACCTCGCGCTGCAGGTCGTAGTAGGTGAGGGTGCGGCGGTCGCCGGGCTCGCCCTCCCAGATGATCGCGGCCTTGTTCCGCTTGCCGCCGCGCACGTGCCGGTCGACGCAGTTGACCGAGGCGTTCAGCGTGCCGCCGACGAACCACTTCGCGTGCGGCGCGTTCCACTCGAGCACGGTCGAGTAGGGCGTCATCCACTCCAGCTGCTTCGCCTGCTCGGCCCAGTAGGCCTCAGGGTCGGCCGCGGCCTTCGCGTACACGCCGGAGTCGGCGAGGTTCGCGGTGCGGGTGAACCCCTCGGAGGGAGGGAAGGTGCGTTGCTCGTCGAGCAGCGCCTGGATGTCGTTGGAAGAGGACATGGGCGGAAACGATATCAAAAGAGCAAGGGTAGAAGAGCAGAAGAGTAGAAGGTAAGAAGGCAAACCGGGAAGGTGGAAGAGACTTCAAGGCAAGAAGGTCGCACGGAACAAGGCCGTCTTCGCCTTCTTCCCCCCTTCCAGTGCCTTTCGCCTTCCCGCTCTGCCTTCTGCTCTTCTGCCCTTCTACTCTTCTTCCCTTTTCTGTTCGCCGTACGTGTCCTGGTAGACCTTGACCGCCTCGTCCTCGGACGGCAGCTTGAGGTTGTCGGTGAAGCGGTTCATGAAGGCGAACGTGCAGGTCTGGAGCAGCACCTCGACGGCGCCGCGGGGGCCGAACTCGGAGGTCAATGCGGCCCAGTCGGCGTCGCTCACCTTCGATGGGTCGCCGGTGACCTGGCGGGCGAACAGCACGGCGGTGCGTTCGCGCGGCGTGAGGGCGGCGTCGTCCTTCTGCAGGGCCACGAGCTTGGCCGGGTCGACGCCGATCCGGCGCAGGCCCAGTACCTGGTGACGCACGCAGTACCGGCAGCCGTTCATCGTCGACACCGCCAGCGACACCTGCAGCTTGACGTCGCGCCCGACCTGCTCGTGCTCGCGCAAGGCCGTGCCGAGGGCACGCCACGGCAGGGCGAGGCCGGGAGCGCGGAACATGGCGCGCATCGAGTTGGCCATCCCCAGGCCCAGCCCGCCCTTCTGTGCCGCCGGGTCCTTGGCCGCCGCCGCGGCCGCAGTCGTCGCCGCGATCTCCGCGTCGGAGATCAGGCCGACACGCGGCGCGCCCTTGTCCTCGACCACGTACGGCAGCGGCGTGGCCGGCCGCTCGAGGGCCCACGGCTCCACCGGCAGGCGCGTCGCCTCGACGAACCGGGCCATGTGGTTGAAGAACGCCGTGACGATCGTCAGTTCGACGATCTCGCTGTCGGTGAAGTGGGCGCGCACGCTTGCGAACTGCTCGTCGGTCACCCCGTGCACGTCGCGCGTGAGCGATTCGGCGTACGCGAGGGCCAGGCGCTGGCGCGTCGAGACGGACGCGCCGTCGCCGTTGCGGAAGACGGTGCGCCAGGCCGGCTCCTCCGGCGACACGGCGATCACGCGGACCATGTGCGCGGCCAGGTACGGGCTGTTCAGGATCTGCGCCACGCGCAGGCCCATCGCCGCCCGGGTCGACGTGGCCACGCTGCCCTCGAAGAGCACCGCCCGGACCATGTCGGCCATGGGACGCACCGCCTCAGGCACGACGCCCATGGCGCGGACGACGTTGGGCACGTCGGGGCCGTAGAGCCGCAGGGCCGGCTCGGACGGCCACGTGGCAGGCAGCGCGAGGTCGACGCGCGGCTGCGCCTTGATGCGGGCGCGAGCGGCACGCTCGAGCTGCGCGAGCGTCGGCAGCGCCTCGTCGGCGGCGGTGGCGACCTGCGGGGTCACGAGCGTCGCCGCGAGGGCGAGCGCGAGGAATCGGATCGACATCGTGGTCATCCCGGTCAGAAGACGAACCGCGCGCCCACCTGCATGGTGCGCGCGTCGAAGGCCTGCGTGGACTTGCCGAACGTACCGATCGACAGGTCGGCGTTGGGCAGGAACAGGTTGAGCGTGTTCAGGGCATTGAAGACGTCGAGGCGGACCTGCAGCTGTCGACGCCCGCCCAGGGAGAAGCCTCGCATGAGGGAGGCGTCGAGCGACAGGTAGCGGGGGCCGCGGAACGTGTTGCGCCCGAGCGTGCCGCTGCGACCGGGCGCCGGCCGCGGGAACGCGCTCGCCGGGAACAGCCCGTTCAGGAAGTCCTCCTGCGAGAACGACGTCGCGATCGTCCCGGGCGCTGGCGCGTCGGGCCGGTCGTAGAACCCGCCGCCGACGGCGCCGCCGCCACCATCCGCGTTGTAGTCGCCGCCGGCCGCGAACGCCGCGCCGTTCCACACCGAGAACGGCCGGCCCGACTGCGCGGCGAAGATGCCCGACACCTGCCAGTTGCGCAGCAGCAGCGGCAGCACGCCCGATCGCCCGTCGAGGGCCTGCGGCGCCCACACCAGGGTGGCGGCGACGCGATGCGGCACGTCGAACATCGACGGCGCCTTCTCGCAGCGCAGGCACGCGACGTCCTGTGCGCCCTTGCCGGGCTCGGCGTTGTCCTGGAACTGCCCCGTGGACGTGTCCGACGAGGTGTCGAGCCACTTGGACCAGCGGTAGTTGGCCGAGAACGACAACCCGCCCGCGAACTCGCGCCGGACCTCCGACGTGAACGCGTGATACGACGACGAGACGCCGTTGGTCACGAAGAGGAGCACGCTGAAGTTCGGGTTGATCCGATCCTCGCGGCCGTCGAGCAGGTCGCCCGCCACGCGATTCACGTCGTCGATGCGCTCGAGGTTCACGCCGCGGGTGCCGACGTAGCCGAGTTCGACGCGCCACCGCTGCCCGAGGCGCTGCTGGCCATTGAGGAACCAGCTCTGCGTGTACTGGGTCTTGATCGTCGGGTTGACGACGAAGCCGGTGGTGCGGATAGGGGGCTCGCCGGGACGGCTCTGGACGCCGCCCTGGTCGTTGAGACCGCGGCCGAACTCCGGGTTCAGCGGCACGGGGATGTCGTACAGGATCTGCGTCCCGATGCCGGTGGACGGCTGGATCACGCCCTGCACCGCGTCGGGCGGCAGCGCGCGCGCCCCCGAGATCGACTGGCCGTGGTGCGGCTGGTACGCGAGCGAGTACCCGGTGCGGATCGACGTGCGACCCGTGCCGCGCGGGTCCCACGCCAGGCCGAGGCGCGGCGACACGTTGAACAGCTCCGGGCGATAGAGGCGATCGACCCGCCCGATGGCTGCGGTGCGGAGCTGCTCCTCGAAGGTCGCGCCCGGGCCGAGGATGATCGACGACAGGCGACCCTCTCGCTCGGTCACCGTGCCGAAATAGTCGTGCCGCAGGCCGAGGCTCACGCTGAGCCTGTCGGAGACCGTCCACTGGTCCTGGATGAAGGCGCCCGTCTCGTACTGCGTGAAGTAGCGCGGGAAGTTCGTCGGCACGCCCGTCGTCGGCTCGACGGTGAGCGTCTGGCGGAACGGCCGGTCCGCGATGAAGTCGCCGATCGAGTTGAAGGCGAAGTTCCCCGCCTGCGGTGGACCGACGGCGAGGTCCTTGGTGATGCGCCGCATCTCGACGCCCATGCGGATGGCGTGGCGCCCGCGATCGAGGGTGAGCACGTCGCGGATCTCGAGCGTGCCGAGGCGGCTCGCGTCGAGGAACACGTCGCCGTAGGGCGCCGTCATGCCCGTGACGGTGATGGTGGGCACGATGGCGTCCGGGTCGCCGCGCTGCACGTCGGTGAGCTGGTAGGCGACGCGGACGTCGTTCACGGCGCGGCCGATCACGCTCGTGTAGCCGGTGTTGAGGTTGCCGAACCAGCCGGAGAACGGGCCGCGGCTCCCGCGCAGCGCGCGACCGAGCGTCGCCGGGTTCGAGCTCGTGCCACCTTCGTCGCGCTGCTGCTCGGCGATGACGCGCACGGCGAGGCGGTCGCGCGAGTTCACCACGTGATCCACCCGCGCGATGTACTGGTCGAATCGCACGTCGTCGGCAATCGTGACGTTGGCGCGGGCGAGCGCCGGAATCGGGCCTTCGGGCGTGAGCAGCACGCGCTGGTCGAGGTACCCCGCGCCGCTGCGGACCGGCGACGGCGCCGGGAAGTCGCGGAACAGGCGGGCCGCGACGCTGGTGGGCGAGGTGCGCGCCACGTAGTCACGCAGCTCGGGCGTCTCCACCTGGTAGCTGTATGGCCGCTCGATGTCGTTGCGCGTGCCCTCGTAGGCGCCGAAGAAGAACGTGCGGTTCTTGCGCAGCGGGCCACCGACCGAGCCGCCGAACTGATGGAAGTCCTGCTGCGGCTTGGTGCTCGAGAAGTAGTTGCGCGCGTTCAGCGCGTCGTTGCGGTGGTACTCGTACAGCCGTCCCGACGTGGTGTTGTTGCCGGCACGCACCTGCACGTTGATCACCGAGCCGTTGCCACGCCCGAACTCGGCGGCGAAGTTCGTGGTCTGCACCGACACCTCATCGACCGCCTCGACGCTCGGCACGATGGCCGGTTCGCCGCTGTTGTTCGGGTTGGTGTTCATCGCGCCGTCGAGCACGTAGTTGTTGCCGCGATAGCGGTTGCCGTTGACGGTGACGACCGGCGAACTCGTGAGCTTGGTGGAGTTGGCGGCCCCCGGCACCAGCGCGGCGCCGGCGCTGAGCGAGGGCAGCAGGAAGATGTCGCGCTGCGGCAGCGGCAGGTCCTGCACCGCGCGTCGGTCGAAGGTCTCGGAGAGGCGCGGGTCGCGCGAGGCGGCCACCGTGACGCGCGAGGCCGTGACGTCGACCTGCTCCGACAGCGTGCTGGCGTCGGGCAGGTCCACGGTCACGTCGACGGTGGCGCCACTGGCGAGCCGCAGGTCCGACTGCCCCACAGGCTGGAACCCCTGCGCCTCGACGAGGAGCACGTAGTCGCCGGGCATGAGCCCCGCGAGCAGGAACGTGCCTTCGGTGCTGGTGGCGGCCGTACGCGACTGCCCGGTCGCGGCGTGCGTGACCGTGACGGTGCCGCCCGCGACAGGACGGCCGTCGAGGGCGCGGACATGCCCCTTCAACGAAGCGTCCGTCAGCTGCGCGGCGGCGCGGCCGGGTGCGAGGAGGGCGAGGCAGACGAGGACGAGCGCGACGAGCCTGACGTGCATGTGGTGCGGACCGGCACACGGGCACCACGAGCGGCGTGAACGACGGTCGCCGATGGGCCACGCGTTGCGGGGACGGCACAGCGTACGGGGTGCGGCGTAGGCGGCACATACTGCGAACGGGGTAGGCGCCACCGCCTGTTTGCGTCAGGCGGGCACATCAAACGCCGCGCGGGATCGGGAGTCGGGAGTCGGCGGGCGGCGGCGGCGACCACTCGACACGTCGCCGTCGGGCTTGTCCGACGATCCGTGACGTCGGCGGCAGGCCACAGGCTGCCCGATTCAGCGCGTCGCCGGCAGGCGAGGCACGCCCCACGCCTGCCACGCCCCCACGCTGAGGGCGAACAGGCCGACCGAGAGCAGCACGTCGACGAGGTAGTGCGCCCCCGAGAGCACGGTGGCGGCACAGAGCGTGAGGTTCAGCAGGCCCACCGGCACGAGCACCCAGGCGCGTTCCCGCACGACCCACGTGAGCACGAGAGCGCCGGCGACATGGAACGACGGGGCCGACACGAGTCCGGTCACCGTGCGGTAGTCGATCATCGTCATCGATCCATCGCGGAACCCCGCGAACTGCGCGATGAAGGCCTCCTGCGGCAGCGTCGACGTGAAGCCGTACCACTGGAAGGCACAGGCCGCCGGATAGAGCGCAAAGCAGGCCAGCGTCGCCAGCAGGCAGGCGTGCAGGAGGAACGCGTACTCCCAGAGCGCGCGGCGAAGGCCGAGCAGGACCAGCACCGGCGGCGCGACCAGGATCTGCAGCCCGAACGAGGCGTACGCCCACGCGAGCACGGTCGCCACCCGCGGGTGCGCCGCGGTCCAGGCCGCCAGGTCAGGGACATGGACGCCCATCGCGCGATCGGCCGCGGCGAGCCACGGATCGATCACGGGCCGCGCCAGCGCCGCGCCCGCGTACTGCATGGGCACGCTGGTCAGGCAGAGGGCCACCACCAGCGCGAACACGAACAACCCCTCGGGGATCATCCACGCCAGCGGGCCGTCATGTCGGCGCCGCGCGAATGCGACGCCGAGACCGACCACGCCGACGAGCACCAGCAACGGCGACCACAGGCCAGCCGCATCGACCCGGAGGCCGAGGCGGCGGCACATCAGGAGTGCCAGCGCGAGACCCGCTGCCTGAACGGCCGCGAGTGCCCACGCCAGGGCGTACTCACTGCTCCGGGGCATGCGGCCGGCCGGAGTCGGCAAAGCCGGGGACCGGCGGCGGTGGCGGCACCGACGGCTTGAAGATCGCCATGCCGAGCAGGCCCCCCAGCGACGCGAAGATCGCGTTGACGCACAGGCTCAACAGGAAGGCGAGCACGGAGATCACGCCGCCGACCCCGCCGCGCACGAGCGAGCGCAGGGTGCCACGCATCTCCGGCGACATGTCGCTCCCGCCCTGATCGAGGATGCGCTGCAGGACGTCTGCGCCCATCGGCCCCGTGATCATCTGGATGGGAATCGCGATGAGGGCGGCAAACACCGCCCCGATCGCGCCGGCCATCGCCCCGGTGAGGGCAGCGTCCACGCCGTCGACCGGCGTCGCCTGGGCCTGCTGCAGCAGGTAGGTGGCCACCACGCCGCCAAGGACCACCCACGCACAGCACAGGCAGTTGCCCATCGAGATGACGGGCAACGCCGACAACACCCCGATGACGAGTCCGCCGACGAGCGCCGGCTGCAGCTTCGATGCGCGCATGCCCGTCACTCTACTGCACTCGTACGGCGCCTCGCCTGCGACAGGTAGGGCGGGGTGTCCTCACGGATTCAGAGGTAGGGCGGTATGTCCCCATGCCGCCGTGAAGCCGGACACGGCGCACCAACGGCGCGATGGGGACATCGCGCCCTACCCAGCAGGACGGATGGTAGGCTGGTCGCGTGTCGCTCGCGGACGTGTTCGCCTCCAACGCGCTGGTCCGGTGGCTTCGGGGAGATCCGGGGCGCTACGACCTGCTGACGCGCATGATCGACGCGCGGCTCGGCGATCGCCTGCTGACCGCCGGCGCGGGCGACCCGGGTCTTGTCGCCGCGCTGGCCAAGGTCACGGGCCTGAGCGGCAAGGCCATCGCGCGTGCCGCCACGCCCCAGGAAGCGCACACGCTGCAGGAAGCTGCCGAGCGCGCCGGGGTGCTCGTCGAGGTGGTCGACGCCCCCACCGCCCCCTGGCCCTTCGCCGAGGGCGACTTCGACCTCGCCGTGGTCGACGTGGTCTCCGCCCCTGTGGCGGAATTGCTGCCCGAGATCAGGCGCGTCCTGCGGCAGGGCGGCCGTGTGGTGCTCGTGGTGCGTCGCAAGGCGGCAGACGCGCCAGCGCCTGCCAGCGTGCAGGCTACCTGCGCCACCCACTTCAAGGGCGCGCGCGTCCTCTTCGACCGCGACGGCGTCGCCATCGTCGAAGCCCTCAAAGGTCAATCGACCTAGCTGTCATCGGCACAGGACACCCCATGTCCTGCTGACTCCGCCCTGCTGTCCGTTCGGACCAGGTTTTCCAGCGATTCTTTCGATTCAGGCCCGCTTTTCGGCGGGCACGGTTGTTGCGATGTCTGTTGGCGTTCATGCACCCCACTGGGGGACCGATGCCACAGACACTTCGCACACTGCCCGACGTCTTCACCGCCCGCGAGATCGCCAAAGCGGCCGGCGTTCGCACTGACGTCGTTGCCGACCTGATTGCCACCGGCGCGCTGCGCAGCGTCGACGGCGAATTCGTCGCCCATGACGATGCCGTGGACGCGGCTCGGCGGTTGCGCGACGGCCGTCCCTTCCCCATCGCAAGTGCGGCAGCGCTCACCGCCACTCCGGGATCGCTCTTCGCGCGGGCACATGGCGCGAAGCGCTCGCCGGGCTTGCCGGCTGCGGCCTCGGCCGCCGTGCACGGCGCGATGATCGGCGGCCTGCTGCTGGCCACGCTGGTGCCGCTCGATTCGTCGGCAGCACGGGCGCAGGAGCCCCCCTCGGAAAAGATGCGGCTCGTCTTCCTCAACATGCCCGGCCCTGGCGGCGGTGGCGGAGGCGGTGGCCTGCGCATGAAGACGCCCGCCCCGCAGGCTCGCCGTGAGGGCACCTCGGCGCTGAAGAGCCCGCTCCCCGTGCGCAAGCCCGTGGTTGAGCAGCCGGCCCCGACGATCGAGGAGCCGCCTCCGACGCCCAAGGCGCCCGAGCCCCTGCCGCCGGTCGAGGCGCCGGTGGCCGCGCGGAGCAACGACGCCGCCACGCAGGCCGGCGTGCTGGAACAGCGTCCCGCCGTGGCGCCGAGTCGTGGCTCGGGCCAGGGCGGGGGCGCAGGCACCGGGACGGGCACGGGCCTTGGCGAAGGTCAGGGCTCCGGCATCGGCGACGGCGAGGGTGGCGGCGAGGGCGGAGGCCCGTTCCGCCCGGGTAGCGGCATCCAGCCGCCGCGCCTCCTGAACGAAGTGAAGCCCGACTACACGGAAGACGCGCGTCGCCGGGGCGTCGAGGGTGAGGTGGTGCTGGAGATCGTGGTGCGTCGCGATGGCCGCGTCGGCGACGTGCGGGTGCTGCAGGGCCTGGGCGGCGGCCTCGATCAGCAGGCCATCCAGGCGGTGCGGCGGTGGTCCTTCGCCGCCGCCACGCGGAAGGGTCGCCCCGTCGACGTGATCGTCGAAGTGGCCGTCGAGTTCAAGTTGCGCTGAGGAATTGCCATGTTGATCGTCACCATTGCCGCCCTCGTGATGTCTGCCAGCCTCGGCTGGTTCGCCTACCGCCTGATGCGTGAGGAACAGCGTCGGTCCGAGGCCCGCGTCGCGGTGCTGACCGCGGCCCTCGACCACGACGACACCCGTGCCACCGAGATGGCCCGCGCCACCCACGTCGGGTTCGCGGCGCCAGCGGCGGCGCCGGTGGCGCGCCAGGTCGCCCGCGTCCCGGATGTCGTGATCGTCGACGACGCACGCCAGCCAGGCGCGTTCCGCAGCGAGCGCCCGGTCGTCGACGACGCGCCGACCATCGACGCGCCGCTCCAGGATGTGCCGGCGCAGGCATGGATGACGGCGCAGGCCCAGCCGGCCATCGGGTCCGACAGCGAGCCCTCGCGACAGGGAGGGCTGTTCGGCGAGGCGCGCGAGGAAGCCACGACCGACATGCGCCGGTTCATCGCGCTGGGCGGGCTGGTCCTGGTGGCCCTCATCGCGGTGGCGTACCTGCTCTTCGGCCGTCCGTCGGCGCCAGTGGTCACCGAGGCGACGACGACGTCGGTCCCGGCGGCTGCGGCACCGGTGGCCGCGACAGGCATCCCGCTGGAACTGCGTGGGCTCGCGCACGAGCGCAAGGGCGACGTCCTCGTGGTGCGCGGTCGCGTCGCCAATCCGGTGGCGGGATCGGCACGCGCGAGCCTCGTGGCCAGCGTGATGCTGCTCGACCAGGCGGGTGGCTTCCTCGGCAGCGCACGGACGCCGATCGACGCCTCGTCGCTGCGCCCCGGCGCCGAGGCGGGCTTCGCCGTGGAACTCCCGGCGCACAAGGACGGCCGGCGGTATCGCGTCACCTTCCGTGGCCCCGACGGCGCGCTCGTGCCGCACGTGGACAAGCGGTAAGGGCCGGGTAGCGGGTAGCGGGTAGCGGGTACCGGGTACGGGTTCGCACTCTTCACCAGTCATGAGGCATCAGGCATGTTGACGATTCTTCGGCGCTCGTTCGTCGTTCCCCTGGTCGCGGCCGCGTCGATCGTGCCGTTGGCGGCGCAGGACGGTTTCCGGTTCCGCAGCACGACGGAGCTGATCAACGTCACCGCGACGGTCACCGACGCGTCGGGCCGCTTCGTGTCGAACCTCCGCAAGGAGGACTTCGAGGTCTACGAGGACGGCCAGCGGCAGCAGATCTCGCACTTCAGCAGTGAGCGCGTGCCCGTCAGCCTGGGCATCGTGCTCGACGTGAGCGGCAGCATGTCGGGCGAGAAGTTCCGCGCCGCGCAGGCCGCGCTCGATCGGTTCATGTACGACCTGCTGCAGCCGGAGGACGAGATCTTCCTGCTGAGCTTCTCGGATCGCACCGACCTCGTGAGCGACTGGACCACCGATCGCCGGCAGGTCTCGGCGGGGCTCCAGCGGATTCGCCCGCGCGGCGGCACGGCGCTGTACGACGCCGTGGCCGAGGCGGTGCCGATGGCGCAGGGCGGCAAGCACAAGAAGAAGGCCGTGGTCGTCGTGTCGGACGGCAACGACACCGACAGCAGCACGGACCCCATGGC
>NZ_JBIINP010000260.1:0-5062 GCF_044337415.1 Luteitalea sp. | reverse complement strand
TACATGGTGTCGGGCATCCTGGCGGCGCTGTCGGGCGTCATCCTGGTGCTCGGCCAGGGCCAGGGCAAGGCCGACCTCGCCAATGGCTACGAGCTCGACATCATCGCGTCGGCCGTCGTGGGCGGCGCCAGCCTGTCGGGCGGCCGCGGCTCGGTGGTCGGCGCCGTGCTCGGCACGCTGATCTTCGGCGTGCTCCGCAACGCCCTCCCGCAGGTCCCCGGCGCTACCTTCTACGACCGCCTCATCGTCGGCCTCGTCGTCGTCGTGATCGTCGTCGTCGACCAGATCCTCGCGCGCCGCCAGGAATAGCGCGAGGAAGTGGCCTTCGCCTTCTTTCGCCTTTCGTCCTTCGTCCTTCCCGCCCTGCCTTCTTTCCTTCTGCTCTTCTACTCTTCTTTCCTTCCGCTTTGATACGATCGTCCCCGATGGCCATCGACTCCTTCAAGACCCGCCGCACCCTCACGGTCGGTAGCGAGACCGTGCACTACTACAGCCTGCCCGCCCTCGAGGCGGCCGGATTCCCCGGGGTCGCGAAGCTCCCGTACTCGCTGCGCATCCTGCTGGAGAACCTGCTGCGGCGCGAGGACAACGCCTTCGTCAAGAAGGACGATGTCGCGACGCTGGCCGGGTGGGACGTGAAGAGCGGCGCCGAGCGCGAGATTGCGTTCATGCCGGCCCGCGTGCTGCTGCAGGACTTCACCGGCGTCCCTGCCGTGGTCGATCTCGCCGCGATGCGTGATGGCGTGGTGAAGCTCGGCGGCGACCCGTCGCGCGTCAACCCGCTGCAGCCGGTCGAGCTGGTCATCGACCACTCCGTGCAGGTCGACCACTTCGGCAAGGGCGACAGCTTCGCGCTCAACGTCGACCTCGAGTACCAGCGCAACGGCGAGCGCTACGAGTTCCTGCGCTGGGGCCAGAACGCCTTCTCGAACTTCCGCGTCGTGCCGCCGGGCACGGGCATCGTGCACCAGGTGAACGTCGAGTACCTGGCGCGCGTCGTCTGCCGCGAGGACGTGGACGGCCAGACGTACGCCTACCCCGACACGCTGTTCGGCACCGACTCGCACACGACGATGGTCAACGGCCTCGGCGTGGTGGGCTGGGGCGTGGGCGGCATCGAGGCCGAGGCCGCGATGCTCGGCCAGCCGTCGTCGATGCTGATTCCGGATGTCGTCGGCTTCAAGCTGACCGGCAAGCTCCAGGAAGGCATCACGGCCACCGACCTCGTGTTGACGATCACCGAGCGCCTGCGCAAGCACGGCGTGGTGAGCAAGTTCGTCGAGTTCTATGGTCCCGGCCTCAGCCACCTGACCATCGCCGACCGCGCCACCATCGGCAACATGTCGCCCGAGTACGGCTCGACGATCGCGATCTTCCCGATCGACGACATGACGCTCGACTTCCTGCGGCTCACGGGTCGCTCGGACGCGCAGGTCGCGCTGGTCGAGGCTTACGCCAAGGCGCAGAACCTGTTCCGCACCGAGGCGACCGTCGATCCGGTCTACACCAACACCATCGAGCTCGACCTGGCGACGGTGGAGCCGAGCCTGTCGGGGCCGCGCCGTCCGCAGGACCGCGTGCCGCTGAAGGATGCCAAGGCCTCGTTCGGCAAGTCGCGCGACGCGATGCTCGCCGAGCCGAAGAAGAAGGGCAGCGGCGGCGGCACCGCCGCGGCCGTGGCCGTGCAGGCGCCGGCGTGGGCCGACCAGCTCGATCACGGCGCGGTGGTCGTGGCGGCCATCACCAGCTGCACCAACACCTCGAACCCGAGCGTGATGATCGCCGCGGGCCTCGTCGCCAAGAAGGCGGTGGAGAAGGGCCTCACGAGCAAGCCGTGGGTCAAGACCTCGCTCGCGCCCGGCTCACAGGTGGTCACCGAGTACTACGCGAAGTCTGGCCTGAACACCTACCTCGACGCGCTCGGCTTCAACCTCGTGGGCTACGGCTGCACGACCTGCATCGGCAACAGCGGTCCGCTGCCCGAGGAGGTCTCGGCGCTCATCGAGGAGAAGGACCTCGTCGTGTGCTCGGTGCTCTCGGGCAACCGCAACTTCGAGGGCCGCATCCAGCCGCTCGTGCGCGCCAACTACCTCGCGTCGCCGCCGCTCGTCGTCGCCTACGCGCTCGCGGGTTCGCTCACCGTGGACGTGACCACCGAGCCGCTCGGCACGGGCAAGGACGGCCAGCCGGTCTACCTGAAGGACATCTGGCCGACGCAGCAGGAAGTGCAGCAGACGATGCTGTCGGCCGTGCAGTCGGAGATGTACCAGCGCCGCTACGCCGACGTGTTCAAGGGCGACGAGCGCTGGCAGGAACTGCCGGCGCCGCAGGGCGACCGCTTTGCCTGGAAGGACGCGTCGACCTACATCGCCAACCCGCCGTACTTCGAGGGGATGGAACTCGAGCCCAAGCCCATCACCGACGTGACGGGCGCGCGCGTGCTCGCCTTGCTGGGCGACAGCGTGACGACGGACCACATCTCGCCGGCAGGCTCCATCAAGGCCGACAGCCCGGCGGGCAAGTACCTCATCGCCAACGGCGTGCAGCCAAAGGACTTCAACCAGTACGGCGCGCGCCGCGGCCATCACGAGGTGATGATGCGTGGCACGTTCGCCAACATCCGCCTGCGCAACCAGATCGCGCCGGGGACCGAAGGCGGCGTCACGCTGTACCTGCCCGGCGACGAGCAGATGAGCATCTACGACGCCTCGATGAAGTACCAGTCGGCCGGCGTGCCGCTGATGGTCATCGCGGGCAAGGAGTACGGCTCGGGGTCGTCGCGTGACTGGGCGGCCAAGGGCACGCGGCTCCTCGGCGTGCGCGCCGTGATCGCCGAGAGCTTCGAGCGCATCCACCGCAGCAACCTCGTGAACATGGGCGTGCTGCCGCTGCAGTTCAAGGACGGCGAGAGCGCGGCCAGCCTCGGTCTCTCGGGGCGTGAGGTGTTCGACATCGCGTTGGCGTCGCTCAAGCCGCGCGGCGAGTTGGCCATCACGGCGACGGCCGAGGACGGCACCAGCACGTCGTTTACGGTGCGCGTCCGTGTCGACACGCCGGAGGAACTCACGGCGTACCGCCACGGCGGCATTCTGCCGTACGTCGTGCGGCAGCTCGTGGCGCGCGGCTGACGCCGCCACCACTCGGTGCCGCACGACGCACGGAATGCCGAGAATGCCGGGAATGCCGCGAATGTCGGGCATTCCCGGCATTTCCCCGTTTGGTCGCATTCCGAGCCCCCAGCCCCCAGCCCCCAGGCCGGAATCATCAGGGCCCGCAGTTGTTTTCCGTTGACTCCCTCCGTGACCACGCGCTGACGCTGGGCTTCGACCTGTGCGGCATCGCGCCGGTCGCGCAGGTGGCGCGCCTCGAGTACCTGAAGGAGTGGGTCGCTCGCGGCTATGCCGGCGACCTGCACTACCTCACGCGCAGCGTCCCGGCGCGCATGGACCCGACGCGCGTCCTGCCGGGCGCACGGTCTGCCATCGTCACCGGCACCATCTACAACACCGACGAACCGCTCTCGCTCTCGCGCGAGGCGGCTGGCGACGCGCGGATCGCGCGCTACGCGTGGGGCGAGGACTACCACGAGGTGCTGGGACGTCGACAGCACCTGCTGATCGGCTGGCTGAAGGAGCACGCCGGCGGGCGGTTCGAGGCCGTGGGGTACGTCGACACAGGGCCGGTGCAGGAGAAGGCGCTCGCCGCGGCGGCCGGCCTCGGCTGGATCGGCAAGCACACGTGCCTGATCAACCAGGAACTCGGGTCGTGGCTGTTCCTGTCGGTGATCCTCACGACGCTCGAACTGCCGACCGGTTCGGCCGTGCCCGACCGCTGCGGTACGTGCACACGGTGCATCGACGTGTGTCCCACGCAGGCCATCGTCGAGCCCTACGTGGTCGATGCGACGCGCTGCCTGTCGTACGTGTCCATCGAGTCGCACGAGGGCATCGCGGAAGGGCAGCGGGAGTGGCTGGGGGCGCAGGTGTATGGCTGCGATCTGTGCCAGGACGTGTGCCCCTGGAACAACGGCGCGGCGGTCACCGACGACCCGGTGTGGGTGGCGCGGCCGATGTGGAGGCAGGCGACCCTCGCGCAACTCTGGCGCGCCACGGACGAGGACCTGCAGTCCAACATCCGCCACAGCCCGATGTACCGCACGAAGGTGTGGCGGCTGCGCCGGAACTTCGCCCTGGCCATCGCCGCCACCGGCGACGCCGACGCCCGCGCGGCCTTGCTCGAGCCGCGAGACCCGGAGGTCGACCCCTCGTTCGCCCACCCGGTGGTCGTCGAACACGTCGCGTGGGCGAGGTCAAGGATCGAGAAGGCCGGGCTACAGGCGGCAGGCGGCAGGCGACCCGCACCCGACGCCACCTCAGGCAGCCTCTAGCCCGTATGCATGCAGCCGTACCCGGCACCCGGTACCCGGTACCCCGTACCCCGGACGCGCTGTGTATCATCGATCCATGAGCGCCCAGGAGTCCTCCAGCCTCACGCCCGCCCTTCTGCTCTCGATGCCGCAGATGCAGGACGAGAACTTCGAACGCACCGTCGTCCTGTTGTGTGACCACACGGCGGACGGCGCCTTCGGCCTGGTGCTGAACCGCCCGACGACGATCGCGGCGGCCGAGGCGGTGGCGTTCGACCCGCCCCTCGCGACGGTGGGCGGTCCGCTGCTGTGGACCGGCGGGCCGGTCGAGCCCCAGCGAGGGTGGATCCTGCTGGGCGAGTCACTGGCCGAGGACGTCGAGACCCAGGTGGCGCCGGGCCTCTACCTGTCGACGTCGATCGACCTGCTGCGGCGCGTCGTGGAGCGCGCCCCCTCGCGCGTCCGCGTGCTCACCGGCTATGCCGGCTGGGGGCCAGGCCAGCTCGACCAGGAGCTCGCAGCCTCGGCGTGGCTCACGGTGGACGTCGACGCGGGGCTGATCTTCGACACGCCGGCGGACCTCATGTGGGATGCGGCCATCCGCCGCCTCGGCGCCGACCCCGGCAGCCTGCAGGTGGGGCAGGGAGTGCATTAGCAGATGCTTGTAATGCCGCGATGCTGCGATGCCGAATGTCG
>NZ_JBIINP010000083.1:0-17637 GCF_044337415.1 Luteitalea sp. | reverse complement strand
TGGAGTCGGAGTTCGGCTACCACATCATCAAGGCCGCCGAGCACCGTCCGGCCCGTACCGTGCCGCTGGCCGAGGTGAGCGACCGCATCGCCCAGGCGCTGCGCCAGCAGAAGCAGCAGCAGCTCGCCCAGGAGTTCGTGCAGCAGCTCAAGGCGAAGGCCAAGGTCGACGTCCTGATGTGATGGCCAGCCTGTTCGGAGCCATCGACGAGGCACTCACGCGCGGCGAGGCGGTGGCGCTGGTCACCATCGTCCGCGCGCAGGGCTCCACGCCACAGCGCGTCGGGGCCCGCATGCTCGTCCATGAGGATGGCCGCACGCTGGGCACCATCGGCGGCGGCTGCTACGAACAGGACGCACTCGGCAAGGCCCGGCTGGCCCTCCAGACCGGGCGCCCCACCCTCGCCCACTACGACCTCAACGACGACTTCGCCGAGGAGCAGGGGCTGATCTGCGGAGGCCAGATGGACGTGTTCATCGACCCGATCACGCCCACGCCCCGCGTCTGCATCATCGGCGCCGGCCACGTCGGCTACCACACGGCGCAGTTGGCGGCCAATGTCGGCTTCCGCGTGACCGTCGTCGACGACCGCGCCTCGTTCGCCGATCCCGCGCGCTTCCCCACCGCCGAGCGCGTCGACGTTGCCGACATCCCGGAGTGGCTGCGCACCGCCGACATCGGCGCGCGCGATTACCTCGTGATCGTGACGCGCGGGCACCGGGAAGACCTCGACGCCCTGCGTGCCGCCCTGGCCCGCCAGACCGCATACGTCGGCCTCATCGGCAGCCGCGCCAAGGTCGCCCGTCTCTGCGCGCGCCTGGCCGAGGACGGCGACGACCCGACGGCGATGGCCCGCGTGCACGCGCCGATCGGGCTCGACCTCGGCGCCGTCTCGCCCGAAGAAATCGCCGTCAGCATCGTCGCCGAGCTGATCGCCCACCGCCGCGGCCGGCTCCAGCCGCACACCGCCGCAGACGACGCCGAAACGGCGCGTGCCGCCCGCCCGATGCAGTGGCGGCCGCCCGCCATTCGCTGACCGGCGGACAAGTCCGCCGGCTACGTACCCTCGGCGGAGCCGGCCGGAGCCTTGAGCGCATCACCACGGCCCGGCGACGGTGAGCGACGCCGCGTGCCGATGCCGTGTCGAGCGCTCCCCGGAAAGTGCGTAGGCGCCGGACTTGTCCGGCGCAAGCGCAGGCGGCCTGTAGCCTGTAGGCTGTAGCCCGTATGCCTGCCTTCGGCCGCGCGCTCCTCTCCGAATTCCCTCTCGACCCGTCGGTCACGTACCTGAACCACGGCACCGTCGGTGTCACGCCCAGGCGCGTGCTCGCGGCACAGCAGGCGATTCGCGACGAGATCGAGCGCCAGCCCAGCCGTTTCCTGCTGCGGGAACTCCATGCGCCCGCCACGTCCGTGGGGTGTCCGCGTGCGGAGACGCCTCGCCTGCGCATCGCCGCCGCACAGGTCGGCGAGTTCCTCGGGGCGCGTGGAGACGACCTGGTGTTCGTGGACAACATCACGACCGGCGCCAACGCCGTGCTCCGATCGTTCCCGTTCGAGGCCGGCGACGAGGTGCTGGTGACCGACCTCGGGTACGGCGGGATCGTCGCCGCCGCGCGCTTCGCCGCCCGCGAGAAGGGCGCGACGGTGACGACGCTGACGATGCCGTATCCCTTCACGCCGGAGGGCATCGCCGCCGCGATCGTGGACGGGGCCGGCCCGCGCACGCGACTGGCCATCGTCGATCACATCTGCGCCGAGAGCGCGCTCGTGCTGCCGGTGGCCGACATCGCCGCCAGGCTGCAGGCAAAGGGCGTCGCCGTGCTGGTCGACGGGGCGCATGCCCCCGGCGCGATCCCGGTGGACATCACGGCACTCGGCGTCGACTGGTACGTCGCCAACCTGCACAAGTGGATGTGGGTGCCACGCAGCAGCGGCATCCTGTGGGCGGCCCCGGAGCGGCAGGCCTCCCTCCACCCGCCGGTGATCTCGTGGGGCCTCGACCTCGGCTTCACCACGACCTTCGACCTGCCCGGCACGCGCGACCCCTCGGCGCACCTGTCGGCCCCCGCCGCCATCGCGCTCTTCGAGGACTGGGGCACCGCCGCCGTCCGCGCCTACATGCATGACCTGGCGTGGCGGGCCGCTCAGCACGTATCCGCGCGCTGGGGCACCGAGTTCACGACGCCGGAAACCATGGTCGGCACGATGGCCACCGTGACGTTGCCTCCGCAGGCCGGCTCGACGCGCGAGGAGGCGCTGCGCCTGCGCGACGCGCTGCTCTTCGAGGACGCCATCGAGATCCCCGTGCACGCCTATCGCGGCCAGCTGCGCGCGCGCATCTCGGCACAGGTCTACAACGACATGGACGACATGGAGCGCCTGGCCGACGCCGTGCTGAAGCGCACCTGACGCCCTTCGCCCTTCGCCCTTCGCCCTTCGCCCTTCGCCCTTTGTCTTTTGTCTTTCATCATTCGGCATCGCAGCATCGCAGCATTCCTGTAGCCTCTCCGCATGTCCTCACTGGTGCTGACCGGCGCCACGGTTCTCACGATGAACGACGCCCTCGACGTCCTCGAGGGACCGGTCGTGGTGCGCGACGGCGTCATCGCGCAAGTGGGTGGCAGGGCGCCAGACGGGGTCCCGTCGATCGACCTCTCCGGCTGCGTGATCCTGCCCGGCTTCGTGCAGACACACATCCACCTCTGCCAGACGCTGTTCCGTGGCGCGGCCGACGACCTCGCGCTGCTCGCGTGGCTCCGGCAGCGTGTGTGGCCGATGGAAGCGGCGCACGACGAGGCGTCGTTGCGCGTGAGCACCCGGCTTGCGGTCCACGAACTCCTCCGCACGGGCACCACGAGCGTCCTGACGATGGAGACCGTGCACGGCACCGACGTGGTGCTCGACACGCTGGCGTCGAGCGGCCTGCGCGCCACCGTCGGCAAGTGCCTGATGGACCGCGACGACGCGGCGCCGGCGCGGCTGAAGCAGCCGGTCGCGACAGCCATCGACGAGGCGCTGCAGCTTCGCGCGGCCTACGACGGCGCAGGCACCGGTCGGATTCGCGTGGCGCTCGCCCCGCGCTTCGCCGTGTCGTGCACCCGCGAGCTCCTCGAGGCGACCGCCGCCGTCTCGACCACGCACGGGATGCTCGTGCACACGCATGCGTCCGAGCAGCGCGACGAGATCGAGGTGGTTCGGGCGATTGCCGGCATGGGCAACCTCGCCTACCTGGCCGACACGGGACTGGCGACGCCCCGCCTGTGTGCGGCGCACTGCGTGTGGGTCGACGAGGCGGAGCAGGCGCTGCTGGCGGAACGCGACGTCAAGGTGATGCACTGCCCTGGCAGCAACCTGAAGCTGGGGTCGGGCCTCGCGCCGGTCACCGAGATGCGGGCGCGGGGCATCACCGTGTCGCTGGGCGCCGACGGCGCCGCCTGCAACAACCGGCTCGACATGTTCGACGAGATGCGGTTGGCAGCGACCCTGCAGGCCGTGCGTCTGGGCCCCGGCGCCTTGCCCGCCCGCGACGTGGTGTGGATGGCGACGCGCGCCGGCGCGACCACGCTGGGCCTGGCCGACGCCATCGGGCAGGTGACGCCGGGGTTCCGGGCCGACCTCGTGGCGGTGGACGTCAGCGGCCCCCTGACCGCCCCGTCGAGCGACCCCTACTCGACCGTGGTGTACGCCAGTCGGGGCACCGATGTGCGCCTGACGATGGTCGACGGCGAGGTGCTGGTGCGCGACGGCGTGCACCAGCGGGTCGACGCGCAGGCCCTGGGACACGAGGCGCGGGCGGAAGCCAGGCGGCTGATGCGCCGAGCCGGGCTGTGACCGAACTTTACAAGGCCAAGTCTGATATGCCGCAGGTGCCCGCCCGGAAGCGCTGGCGGTTTGGCATTCCCCGGCTATAATCACCCCAGGTTGGCACTCTCTCCTCGCGACTGCTAATGGCGACCTCGAATACCCCTCGATCGAGCGCGCTGCCGGCGGATGTGCCGGAGCGGTACCAGCGCCTGCTGGCGACCCTCGTGCGCGCCTACATCGAACACGGCGAGCCCGTGTCGTCGCTGTGGCTGGCGCGGGAGAGCGGCATGGACGTCTCCTCGGCCACGGTCCGCAACGTGCTGGCCCGCCTCGAGGAACTCGGCTTCGTCCGGCAACCCCACACGTCAGCCGGCCGCATCCCCACCGATCAGGGCTACCGGTTCTACGTCGACCTCCTGCTGCACAGCCGACGCCCGTCTCGGGCGCTGAGCGAGCTGGAGGGGCGACTGCGCAAGGCCGGAGGCATGGGTGAGCTGCTCGACAACGTCTCGCAGGAGTTGTCGCGGGCGTCTCACCACATGGGCTTCGCGATCACGCCAGGAGGCCAGGATGCGACCCTGAAGCACGTCGACCTCGTCGGGCTCGACGCGCGGCGCGTGCTCGTGGTCGTCGTGTCGGGTTCTGGGCAGGTGACGCACAAGGTCGTCGAGCTGCCCGATCCGGTCCAGCCCTCGGAACTGACGCAGGCGGCCAACTACCTGAACGCGGAGTTCGCGGGTCTTCCGGTGGCCGAGGTGCGCGAGCGCATCCTCGAGCGCCTGCAGGAGGACCGCGCCCTCTACGACCGCCTGCTCGCACGCGCCCTCCGCCTCGCCTCCGAGACGCTCGGCGAGGTCGCGACCGGCACGCAGGTCTTCATCCACGGCACGCCCTCGCTGCTCGAGGCCGTGGGCAGCGACGACGTGCAGGTGCCGATGGCGACCCTGCGCGCGCTGCTGGCGATGATGGAGGAGAAGCACCGGCTGGTGCAGATCCTCGGCGAATACCTCGACGGGCCCGGGCTCACGGTGGTCATCGGCACCGAGCACACCGAGCCCGGCCTCCAGAACCTGAGCCTGGTCGCGTCGACGTACTCCGACAGCGGGCGACAGGGCGTGATCGGCGTGATCGGCCCCACCCGCATGCGGTACTCCCGGTCCATCGCCGCCGTCGACAGCGCCTCGCGCGCCGTCACGCGCGTGCTGATCGGCGACACGACGGGCGGAGACCCTTCATGAACGACACGCACGTGGACACAGCGGCCGACATCGCCTCCGAGGACGCCCGACCGGTCGAGGCGACCGAGCTGGACGCGCTCCGGCGGGAGCGCGACGAGGCCGCCGACCGCCTGCTTCGCCTCCAGGCGGAGTTCGACAACTACCGCAAGCGCCAGGATCGTGAGCGACGCGAGCTCGGCGACCACTTCGCCGCCGAGTTGCTGGGTGAGTTCCTGCCGGTGCTCGACGATGTGGAGCGCGCGCTCGCGGCAGCGATGGCCACGGCCGAGCCGGCGCTGGCGAGCCATCGCCAGGGCCTCCAGCTCATCCACAAGCAGTTCCTCGAGCTGCTTCGCAAGCGGCAGGTGGCGCCCGTCGACGCGGTGGGGACCGACTTCGACCCGAACGTCCACCAGGCGGTGGGCCAGGAGTTCAGCGCCGACCATCGCGAGGGCGAGGTCCTCGAGGACCTGCGCCGCGGGTATCGCCTCGGCGAGCGCCTCTTGCGCCCGTCGATGGTGAAGGTGGCCACGCGTGGCTAAGCGGGACTACTACGAGGTCCTCGGCGTCGAGCGCACCGCGACGGAGAAGGAACTCAAGAGCGCCTACCGCAAGCTCGCCCTGCAGCACCACCCGGATCGCAATCCCGGGGACCACACCGCCGAGGAGAAGTTCAAGGAGGCGGCCGAAGCCTTCGCGGTCCTCGGCGACAAGGAGAAGCGGGCCGCCTACGACAGGTTCGGCCACGCCGGCGTCGGCGGCGCGGGTGGCCCCCAGTTCGATCCGAGCACCTTCGCCGATTTCGGCGACCTGTTCGGTGGCCTGGGCGACGTGTTCGGGTTCGGTGACCTGTTCGGCGGCGGTGGTGGCCGCAGGCGCGGCGGCCCGCGACGCGGGTCCGACCTGCGCTACGACCTGGAGATCACCTTCGAGCAGGCGGCGCGCGGCCACGAGATGCAGTTGCAGATCCCGCGCGAGGAGACGTGCGAGACCTGCAGCGGGTCGGGCGCGGCGGCGGGCACGGCCCCGGAGACGTGCGGGCAGTGCAGCGGCGCCGGCCAGCTGCGCTACCAGCAGGGCTTCTTCACCGTCGCGCGGCCGTGCGGCACGTGCCGCGGCACCGGGCGCGTCATCGCCTCGCCGTGCGGCACCTGCCGCGGCGCCGGCCGCGTGACGCGTGAGCGGAAGCTCACGGTGCGGATTCCGGCGGGCGTCGCCACCGGCCAGCGCATGCGGCTCAGCGGCGAGGGCGAGCACGGCACGGGCGGCGGTCCGCAGGGCGACCTGTACGTCGTCTTCCATGTCGCCGAGCACGCGTTCTTCCATCGCGAGGGCGACGACCTGCACTGCGAGGTGCCGGTGCAGTTCACCACGCTGGCCCTCGGCGGCACCGTGCAGGTGCCGACGCTCGACGGGCCGCACGCTCTCGACATCCCGGAGGGTACGCAGCCGGGCACCAGCCTCCGCCTGCGCGGCAAGGGCATGCCCAACGTGTCGGGACGCGGCCACGGCGACCTCCACGTGATCGTCGGCGTGCAGGTGCCGAAGAAGCCGTCCAAGGACGTGCGCGAGGCCCTCGAGGCCCTGCGCGCCGTGCTGCCGGCCGACACCGGCGATGCCACCGCCCGCGATCGCGCGCAGGAAGACAAGCCGTTCTTCGAGCGCGTGAAGGACATGTTCGGCTAGCGATGCCTGCCCGGACCTGGCCGGTGCTCCGGCTCACCTTCGCCACGCCGCTCGACGACGAGCGGCAGCAGCAGTTGCTGCTCGACATCGACGATTGCGGCGCCTCCGCCCTCGAGGAGGACGGCGACGTCGTGTCGATCCACTTCAACGCGCCGGCCGACCGCGACGCGGCGGTCGACCTGCTGGCGGCGCGCGGCTGGCTGTCGCAGGCCGCGCTCGCCACCGACGACCTGCCCGACGAGGGCTGGGCTGCGCGGTCGCAGGCCAACCTGCCGGCCGTGCGCGTCGGACGCTTCGTCGTCGCTCCCCCGTGGGACCTGCCGTCGCCAGGGGCCGTCGGCGACGCGCTGCTGATCGAGATCGAGCCCTCGACCGGGTTCGGCACGGGCCACCACCAGTCGACGCGCCTGTGCCTGCGCGCGCTGCAGTCCCTCGACCTGGCGGGGCGGCGCGTGCTCGACGTCGGGACGGGCTCGGGCATCCTCGCGGTCGCGTCGTGGCAACTGGGCGCGGCCGAGGCCATCGGCGTGGACAACGATCCTGACGCCATCGAGGCTGCCGAGGACACGCTGCGCCGCAACGCGGTGCCGGCGGGCGCGGTGCGCGTGGAGGTGCGCGGCCTCGACGACCCTGCACTGCACCCGGCCGATGTCGTCTGCGCCAACCTCACGGGGACGCTGCTGCGCCAGCAGGGCGCGCGCGTGCAGCGCCTGATCGCGCCGGGCGGGCGCGCCGTCCTGAGCGGCTTCACCGAGGACGAGGCGCGCTGGGTGCGCGAGGCCTTCGACGACTGCGACGTCGAGGCGACGCACGACGAGGAGTTCTGGATCGCTTACGTGATGCGGCGGCGCGCGTCGACGCCCCAGGCGTAGCGCACCACGGACAGGGCCGCCAGCGGCACGTGCTCGGCCCGCAGCGTCACCGGCACGACCGTCCAGGGCTGCCAGCCCGCGTCGCGGGCCAGTCGCACTTCCTCGTCGGTCCAGCCGCCCTCGGGACCGACCGCCAGCGCCGTGGCGCGCGCCGGGACCGGCACGTCGCCCACGTGGTCTCCCGCCACCGCTGGCTCGGCAAGCCAGAGCCGCACGGGCACGTCGACCAGCGACGACCGCAGCGTCTCCGCCAGCGGGCTCGTGTCGTGCAAGTCGGGCAGCACCGCCCGCCCGCACTGCTTGGCGGCCGCGATCGCCACCCGCTGCCAGCGATCCCGCGCCGCAGCCGCCGCCTTGGCCGGGACGTTGGTGCGTGCGCTGACGATCGGCAGGATCGCCGTCGCCCCGAGCACGGTCGCGTCGCGGATCACCGCATCCATCGCGTCGCCCTTCAACAGGGCCTGCACGACCACGAGCGGCGCCTCGGCTTCCGGCGCCGGCACGAGGGCGCCCTCCACGGCGACGACGCTGCGCGAGGGCGACACCTGGCGGACCGTCGCCTCGTGCAGGTGGCCCCGCCCGTCGAAGACCTCGACGCGATCGCCGTCGCGCAGGCGCAGCACGCGCGCGAGATGGGTGCTCTCGCCAGGCGGCAGCACCACCGTCGAGGAATCGTGGGTCAGGTCCGGCGCAAAAAATCGATGAGACACGGCATCACGAAAGGCTGAGGATACCTGTCCGCCGAAGCGGCGGCACCGTCATGCGGACCTGTCCGCCGAAGCGGCGAAGGCTTCATGTGGACTTGTCCGCCGAAGCGGCGAAGCCGCCGTGTGGACTTGTCCGCCGAAGCGGCGGCACCGTCATGCGGACTTGTCCGCCGAAGCGGCGAAGCCGCGAAGGCGGATATACTCACCCCCCGGCATGCTCTTCAAGGGCCAGACCCTCGGCAAGTATCGCATCCTGTCTCCACTGGGAAGCGGCGGGTTTGGCACCGTGTACCTCGCGCGCGACACCTGGCTGGACAAACAGGTCGCCATCAAGGTGCCCCACCGGCAGGGCCTCGACTTCTCCGAACTGCTGCGCGAGCCCCGCCTGCTGGCCAGCGTGAACCACCCCAACATCGTCGCCATCACGACGGCCGACAAGCAGGACGACGTCTTCTTCATCGTGATGGAGTACGTCGCGGGCGAGACGCTGGAGAGCGTGCTCGAGCGGGAGGGCGCCCTCGACCTCCCGCGGGCGCTGGACTACACGGTGCAGATCGGCAACGCCGTGGACCACGCGCACAAGCAGGGCGTGATCCACCGCGACCTGCGCCCGGCCAACGTGCTGGTCTCCGAGAACGGCATGCTGAAGGTGGCCGACTTCGGCACCTCGCGCTTCCTCGAGATCGCGGCCCACGGCACCACGGTGATCGGCAGTCCGGCCTTCATGTCGCCGGAGCAGTTCCAGGGGAAGGCCGTGTTCGCCTCGGACCTCTACTCGGTGGGCGTCACGATGTACCAGATGCTCACCGGCGAGCTGCCGTACGAGCCGCCGCCGCCCTCGGGCCTGCACAAGCTGCTCACCGGCGAACTGGTCACGCCGCCGCGATCGCGCAACCCGGCGATTCCCCGGCGCCTGAACGACATCGTGATGAAGTGCCTGGCGCCGCAGGTGACCGACCGCTATGCCCGCGCCTCGGACCTGCTCGACGACCTGCTGGCGGCCAAGCCCGTGATCCTCGGCACGCCGGGCCCGCGCGCCATCGCCGATCTGGGCCTCGACGAGGTGAACCGGCCCCCGCGATCGTCGGCCCCGCCGCTGCCCCGGGCCGTCAAGTACCAGGACCGCGAGGCCGCCCGCAACTGCTGGCACTGCCGTCGCCCGCTGCACAACCTGGCGACCAAGTGCCCGTTCTGCGGGGAGCAACAGTAATTGGAAATTCGAGATTTGAGATTCATTGGCGGCCGGCCTGTCGGCCTTGCCGCTCGAGACATCCCGAGGGGCGGCGGCGCAGCCGCGCCCCCCGAGAATTTCGAATGTCGAATCTCAAATTGCCACGTCAGCGCGGGACGTCGGACAGCTTCACCACTGCCCCGCCGCGCGCCTTGCTGAGATCGGCGGCCTCCATGAACGCCAGCGTCTCCAGCGTCTCCTCGGGTGCCACCGGTGCCTTGCCGGTCTTGAAGAACTCCATCATCCGCACGAGCAGGCCGTAGTACCCCGCGCGGCGCTTGCCGCCGCCGGGCAGCGGCATCTCCGAGGTCGCCGACAGCACCTCCTTCTCACCGAAGACCGTCTGGCCGTAGGTGCTGTACTTGCCGTGCCGCACGCCGCGGACGGTGCCGACGCGCCCGTCCGCCCACGTGCCCGTCACGACATCGGTGCCCGGCGTGTGGGTGCGGCTCACCGACACGCAGCCCGGGCCCATCAACTGGTAGAGCGTCTCCACGGCGTGGACCGCGTACCAGAAGAGGTCGGGATGATGCGGCTCGATCGTCGCCGGTCCCCAGGTCGACGCCCCGAGCACGGCGCCGGTGCGCGCCGCGTCCTGCAGCATCAGCACGTCCTCGACGTAGCGTCGCGACGAGGCGCTGAACACGGGCACGTTGCCGGCCTTGGCGAGGCGCACGATCTCGGCGGCGTCCTTCGTGCTCGCGGCCATCGGCTTGTCGATGAAGAGCGGCTTGCGGGCCGCGATCACCGGCCGCGCCTGGGCCAGGTGCGGCCGGGCGTCCACGCTCTCGAGCATCACCACGTCCACCTTGGGCAGCAGCGCCTCGATGGAATCGACGATCTCGAGCTTCCACTTGTCGCGCAGTTCCGCAGTGAACTTGTCGACGCGCGTCGCGCTGGCCTCGACGTCCGGGCTGCCGCCCTTGAAGGCCGCCACGACGCGGGCGCCGGGGATGTGGTCGGGGTTGGCCGGGTCGTTCAGGATCGACGTGAACGCCGTGACGTGCGACGTGTCGAGCCCGATCATGCCGACGCGCAACGGCGTGCCGCCGGTGGCCTGTGTCGCCGTCGCAGCCGACAGGCCGGTGCGCCAGGCGGGGGTGGTGGCCGCGGCGGCGCCCATCAGGAGCCCGCCAATCACTTCGCGTCGTGTCTGCATATAGAAGGCTCAGGTCTCAAGGCTCAAGGCTCAGAGAGCAGGCTACAGGTCTCAGGTCTCAGGCGGTATGTCGGATCCCGGTGTCCGTACCCGGCACCCCGTACCCGGCACCCCGTACCCGGCACCCGGTACCCGGTACCCGCCTACGTAAAGATGTACGGCGCTCGCTGCGGGCGCGAGATCCAGCCGTTGGCCTCGTCGTCGTTGTGGAAACGCTCGCGGGCCGGGTCCCACTTCAGCGTCCGGCCGGCGCGCATCGCCATGTGGTGCAGCAGGCATGCCGAGCACGAGCGGTGTCCCACCTCGACCGGCGCGATCGGCTGCTGGCGCGTGCGAATCGCCTCGAGCCAGTTGCCGTGCTGGTCGCGGCTGTCGATCAGGTGCACCTCGTCGGGGCCGATGACCGACGTCAGGATCCTCGGGTCGCTCGCGTCCATCGCTTTGGGATTGCCGCGCCAGGCGTCGGGTGCTGTGCCGCTCAGGCCGGCGCCCACGCGGTTGACGAAGATCCAGCCGTCGGTCCCGATGAACTTGACGCCGTTCTGGATGGCGTCGCTCACCACCATGTGCACACCGTCGGCGTAGCGCGCCTCCGTCCTGAAGGGCCCGTGCACGTCCCACACGCCACTCTTCGGGAACTGCGCGCTGCCCCAGATCTCCACCGGACCGGTGTGCTCGGCGCCCATCCCCCAGTGCGCCGTGTCGATGTGATGCGCGCCCCAGCCGGTGATCATCCCGGCGCCGAACTGTTCACAGCGCAGCCAGCCCGGGCGGTCGTAGCCGACCTGCGGGTGCACGCGCTTCTCCCGGTACGGCACGTCTGGCGTGGAGCCGAGCCACATGTCGTAGTTGAAGTGCGCAGGTGGCGTCGTCGCTGGCTCGTCCTGGCCAGCCGGATCGGCAGCCAGTCCGACCTCGACGCGCACGAGCTTCCCGAGGCGGCCGTTGCGCACGAGCTCACACGCGTACCGATGCTGCGGCAGCGAACGGTTCTGGCTCCCCAACTGCAGGATGCGCCCCGTGCGCTGCACGGCGTACGACAGCGCGCGCCCCTCGGCGATCGTCAACGACGCCGGCTTCTGCAGGTACACGTCCTTGCCGGCCTCGACGGCGGCAATGGCCAGCGGCGCGTGCCAGTGATCCGGCGTGCTGATCAGCACGGCGTCGATGTCGCGGTTGAGCAGCAGTTCGCGATAGTCGTCGTACATCCGCACGCCGTCGTAGGCGCGCCCGGTCTGCTTCGCGTAGAAGTCGTTGACGAAGCGCTTGCCGTCCTCGAGCCGGTGCCGATCGAGGTCGCACACGGCCATGATGCGCGCCGAGTCGAAGGCCAGCGTCTCGGGCATGTCGTGATCGCGCGAGATGCGACCGACGCCGATGGCGGCGACGTTGATGCGGTTGCTCGGCGCGGTCGCGCCGAACACCGTCGAGGGCACCAAAGCGGGCGCGGCGACGCCGAGGAGGGGCGACGCCGCCGCACCCATCCCGGCAGAGGCCAGGAAAGACCGACGGGAGACGGGGCCGTTGTTCGACATGCGATTGTCCGGGCCCCTGGCTACCTGCCGAGGACCGGGGTTGTGGCCTTGGCCTGCGCCTCGAGCACCAGTTGCGCGGCGAGGAACGCGTGTGCGTGCGTCATCGCCGTCTCGGTGCGATTGACGATGTCGTCGAGCAGGCGGGCGCCGTACGGCAGGGGCGTGTCCTTGGCCTCCACGTAGCGCGTCTCCTTCTGGTCGACGAGGAACAGGTGACTGCCGCCCGGCCGGCCGGCGAGATCCACGTTCGGGCGGATCTCGATGTAGCCGTCGGTGCCCATCACCGTCAGGCGCGAGTCGCCGAACGACTGCACGCCGCCCGGGGTGAACCAGTCGACGCGGAAGTAGCCGCTCCCCTTGTCGCTGCGCAGCATCGCGTCGCCGAAGTCCTGGAACCGCGGACGGTCGGGGTGATGGAGGTTGCCCACCTGCGAGGCGACCACCTCGGCGCGCGTCGCGCGCGTGAAGGCCAGGAAGTAGTCGGTCTGGTGCGTGCCGAGGTCGGTGATCACGCCACCGAACTGGTCGGGATTCCAGAACCAGTCCGGGCGGTTGGCGCCGAGCCGGTGTGGGCCGAGCCCCATGGTGTGCAGGACCGTGCCGATGGCGCCCGCATGCACGAGTTCCACGGCCCGCTGCGTCGCCGGGCTCTCGAGCCGGCCACCGTAGAGGATCGAGTAGATCCGCTTCGTCTCGGCCTGCACCCGCCGCACCTCGGCCAGCTGCGCAAGCGTCGTCACGCCCGGCTTGTCGGCCATGAAGTCCTTGCCGGCCTTCATCACGCGGATCCCGAGGGGCGCCCGCTCGTTCGGAATGGCGGCACTCACCACGAGCTGGATCCGGCGGTCGTCGAGCACCTCCTGTTCGCTGCGCGCCACGGCGGCCTGCGGGAAGCGCTTGGTGAACGCCGCAAGCAGGTCGGGTTCCTTCGCATACACCGAGACCAGTTCGCCGCCATGCGTCAGCACGGTCTCGACCTGGCTGTAGACGTGCCCGTGGTTGAGGCCGACGGCGGCAAACCGCACGGGCGGGCGAGTGGCGGCCGAGGGCTGTGGCGCGGCGAGTGTTTCGCTGCGCTGGCGCCGGCCGGCGCGCGCCGGATCGAACGCCCCGGGGGGCACCATGGCCATGGCGGCCCCTGAGGTGGACAGGGTGTTGATGAAGGTGCGTCGGTTCACGGGCTCCTCTGGCCTGCGGGCGCGTCGGCTGGCGGAGTGGCCGCCGACAGGCTGTCGTGTGCCGCCTAGCCTATGCGATCTCGCCCCGTCCGATCACCAGAACAGCAGCGGCCACTCGTCACTCGTTGAGACAAAGGGCAGGTGCGAGCCGCCCCCAGCCACAGGCGGTCCATCGTCGGCGCCGGCGTTCATGTGGGCTGCGCGGACTGCCGATTGGCAGGGAGGGCCAGTCATGCACCTCAACGACCTCCTCACTCACGCCGTCCGCAGTGGCGCGTCCGACATCCACATCAAGGTAGGCAGCTACCCGATGATGCGGGTGGACGGCGTGCTGATGGTCGCCAACGAGACGCGCCGCCTCGAGCGCGACGACACCGAGACCATGGCCGCCACGGTGCTCAACGTCGAGCAGCGCAAGTACTTCGTGGCGCACCAGGAGATCGACGCGGCGTACAGCATCGCTGGGCTGGGCCGGTTCCGCTGCAACGTCTTCACCCAGCGCGGCACCATCTCGCTGGTCATCCGCGTCATCTCGACGAAGGTGCCGACGGTCGACGCCCTCGAACTCCCCGACGTGCTCAAGCGCATCGCCGAGGAGGAACGCGGACTGGTGCTGGTGACCGGCACCACGGGGTCGGGCAAGAGCACGACGCTGGCCGCGATGATCGATCACATCAACGAGCTGCGCTCGTCGCACATCGTGACGGTCGAGGACCCGATCGAGTACCTGCACCGCGACCGCAAGTCCATCGTCAACCAGCGCGAGATCAACGTCGACACCAAGTCGTTCGCGCACGCCCTGCGGTCGGCGCTGCGGCAGGACCCCGACGTGATCCTCGTCGGCGAGATGCGCGATCTCGAGACCGTCGAGACCGCCCTGCTGGCCGCCGAGACCGGCCACCTCGTGTTCTCCACGCTGCACACACTCGACGCGCCCGAGAGCATCAACCGCATCGTGGCGGTGTTCCCGCCGCACCAGCAGCGCCAGGTCCGCCTCCAGCTCGCCAGCGTGCTCAAGGCCGTGGTGTCGCAGCGCCTGCTGCCCCGCGTCGCGGGCGCCGGCCGCGTGGCCGCCGTCGAGGTGATGATCAGCACGCCGTTCATCCGCGACTGCGTCTCCGACAAGGAGAAGACGCACCTGATTCACGGCGCCATCGCCGCCGGCACGTCGCAGTACGGCATGCAGACGTTCGACCAGCACCTGTTCCTGATGTACACGCGCGGCGTCATCAGCTACGACGATGCGATGCGCTACGCCTCGAACAAGGACGAGTTCAAGCTGAAGGTGCAGGGCATCTCCACCACCTCCGACATGGCGCGCGACGAGATGCTGCACGCCTCGCTCGGGCGGCCGGCCGGATCGCCCGAGATCACCCGCTTCAGCAGCTAATCCGCCCCAACACTCCTGTCCGTGACACCCCGGGCGACGTCCTGCCGCCCCGTCGGGCTGCACCTTGGTCGAAACTCGCCCTAAGTCGTGGTGCCGACGCGCGACCTCGGCGCTAGGCTGCTCCCATCGACGTCCCGCAGGTGGCGGGACGGTGCCGCGGTTTGCGCGCACCGCCGTCAGGTGTCCAGCGCAGGGACGGCTCGGTGTTCCGCCGCGCCGCTCTCGAGCCGGCAGTCCGGCCCGCGCTCCCCTCGGTGACCAGGAGTCCCCAGTCCATGACGCAGAATCTCTTGTCGTTCTTGCAAGGCCAGTTGTCCGGCGACGTCATTTCGCAGGTCTCGTCGTTCCTCGGCGAGCCTCCCGCCCAGACCGGCTCGGCCGTGTCGGCCGGCCTCCAGGCGGTCCTCGGGGCCATGACGCAGAAGGCCGCCTCGCCGCAGGGCGCGAGCGACCTGCTCGGCATGCTCACGAAGGTCAGCGGCGACTCCACGTTCGGTAACGTGGCGAGCCTGCTCACGAGCGGCGGCAGCCTGGGCGACGTGGCCAAGTTCGGCGCGCCGCTGGTGGCCTCGCTCTTCGGCGGCCAGCAGGCCGGCATCATCAACTGGCTCGCCTCGGCGGCCGGCATCGGCAAGGGCTCGGCCGGCTCGTTGCTCGGCCTGATGGCGCCGATGGTGATGGGTGGCGTCAGCAAGTACCTGTCGTCCAACGGCGGTGGCGTGAACGCGTCGGCGCTCGGCAGCCTGTTCTCGAGCCAGGCGGCGTCGCTGCTCGGCAACGCCCCCGCCGGCCTGGCGGGCGCCCTCGGCGTGTCGAGCCTGGCGGACCTGTCGCGCGCGCCGAAGGCCGTCGCGGCGGCCGTCGACGAGGCCAAGGACACGGGCCTCGGGTTCCTCAAGTGGGTGCTGCCCCTGCTCGCCCTCGCGGCGCTGGTGGCCTACATGATGAGCCGGCAGTCGGCGGTCGAGGATGCGGCCAAGACGGCGGCCGAGAACGCGGCGGCCACAGCCTCCAGCGCCGCAGCGGCGACCACGGCCGCAGCCAACAGCGCGGCCGCAACGGCCACCGATGCGGCGGCCACGGCTGCGGGCGCGGTGAAGGACGCCGCGGCGGCCCTCGGCGCCATGGTCGAGCGCTCGCTGCCGAACCTGCCGTCGATCCGCGTGCCGGAGAACGGCATCGAGTCGCGCCTGCTCGCGTTCATCACCGACGCCGGCAAGGCCGTCGACACGACCACCTGGTTCTCGTTCGACCGCCTCGAATTCGAGACGGGCTCGGCCACGCTGAAGCCGACCTCGAACGACCAGCTCGATGCCATCGCGGCCATCCTGAAGGCCTACCCGAACGTCAATATCAAGATCGGTGGCTACACGGACAACACCGGCGACAAGGCCGCGAACCAGAAGCTCTCGCAGGCTCGCGCCGAGAACACGATGAAGGCCATCGTCGAGCGCGGCATCGCCGCGACGCGCCTGGCGGCCGAGGGCTACGGCGACCAGTTCCCGGTGGCGAGCAACGACACCGAGGACGGCCGCGCCCGCAACCGCCGCATCGACGTGCGCGTGACCAAGAAGTAGCTCGCCGCATGCCGAGTCGGCCTCCTTCGGGGGGCCGGGTAAGGGCTGGAGGTCGTCCGGAGCCGGGGAGGGCTCGGGCCGGCCCTCGGCCCTTTCTTCGTTCAGCGCCACCCGCGGCCGCGGCGTCCCTCTGGCCATTGCTAGGATCCTGGTCGTGCCTCGCGAGTCCACCCCGCCCGACCCGTACGTCTACGGTCTCGCCGCCCTGGGAAGGCGCGAACTCACCGAGCGGCAACTACGGGATCGGCTGGCCCGTCGGGGCTGCGACGCCGATGCCGTCGAGGCGGCGCTGAGCCGCCTCAAGCGCGACGGCCTGCTCGACGACACTCGCGCCGCGCGCGCCTTTGCGCGAACCGAGAGCCGCATCAAGCATCGCGGTCCGCAGCGCATCCGGCGCTCGCTCGAGCAGATGGGACTCGACCGGCAGGCAGCCCGGGCCGCGACCGACGAGGGGTTCGAGGAGCGCTCGGTGGCCGAGACCCTCGAGGCCGCGCTGGCGCGACGGCTACGAGGCCCCATCACGGACGACCGTCACGCGCAGCGTCTGGTGGCCTACCTCGTGCGGCAGGGCTTCGACCTGCCGGACGCAATCGCCGCCATCCGCCGTCGACGGGCGCCGCGCGTGGACGACTAGCCGTCCACGCGCCCCCTCCGACCGGGCGGTCCGCTACCGGGCAGCGAAGACGAACTTCCTGAACGCCGCGGGGACGTGGAAGCTCGGCGCCCCGGTGGGCGACCACGCGCGGTTCACGGCGCCATCCTTCGGCGCCGCGGGCCCGTTCGGGCGCTCGATGCGGAAGGCATTGAAGCCCCAGGCCTCCCCTGGCGCCGGCGGCAACGCCACCTTCTCGGGGAGCGGGAGCGACCGGAAGCCCGCCCACGGCGCGAAGGCCGTCGCGATCCACCGCTTCGGCGATCCATCGGCGTTCTTCTCATGTCGGACCGAGGTCTCGAGCCCTTCGTGGTTCCAGGTGAGGTCCGACGTGACGGTGGGATGCGGCGCCACCATACGCACGTCGCAGACGACGTTGGTCGGGCTGATTTCGAGTTCCCAGTAGTCCTTCCCGGCCCACGCCGGGTCGAGGAAGATCTCCACGACCTCCTCGTCCCACAGGTGATCGTCGCGCTTCGTCATGGTCGCCCAGGGCGCCGGGTCGTCGGCATCCCAGCGCAGGTAGAGGCCGTCGGGCGCCCAGAGCGCCCGCAAGCGGGTCTCGTAGGGCGCACTCCCCCACGTGAGCACCTCGGCGGACTTCCAGGCGCCATCGTCGGCGGCCA